>NZ_CP108514.1:4917500-5217500 GCF_035989305.1 Streptomyces sp. NBC_01233
GCCCGCAGCGGATCGGCGCTGCGGGGCTGGACACGGGGTGGGCGGGATGGGGGAGGATGCATGTATCCGCACGAAGGGAAAAACACGGTGAGCATCGACCCGGCCTCGATTCCGAACTTCGGAGGGCAGCAGCCCGATCCGCAGGCCACAGGACCGGCGGGCCCCGTCGTCCCCGACCAGGATCTGGTCAAGCAGCTGCTGGAGCAGATGGAGCTCAAGTACGTCGTCGACGACGAGGGTGACCTCGCGGCGCCGTGGGAGGAGTTCCGCACGTACTTCATGTTCCGCGGCGAGGACGAGCAGCAGGTTTTCTCGGTGCGGACCTTCTACGACCGTCCGCACAAGATCGAAGAGAAGCCGCAGCTTCTCGAGTCGATCGACGACTGGAACCGCCGCACCCTGTGGCCGAAGGTCTACAGCCACACGCACGACGACGGCTCGGTCCGCCTGATCGGTGAGGCGCAGATGCTGATCGGCACCGGCGTCAACCTGGAGCACTTCGTGTCCTCCACGGTCAGCTGGGTCCGCGCGTCCATCGAATTCGACAAGTGGCTCGTCGAGCAGCTCGGCCTGGAGAACGACATCGACTCCACCGACGGCGAGAGCGACGGCGACGGCGACGGCACGAACTGACTAGAGCGGTACCCGGGCCACCAGAAGCAGGTACAGCCCGTAGCCGTAACCGAGCCCGGCCACCACCGCGGTCACCACGACCGCGGTGCGGGGCCGGGCTCGCGCCATGACGGCCGCCAGCGGCAGGAGCAGCGGGAAGGCCGGCAGCAGGAACCGCGGCTTGGACTCGAAGAAGCCGGCCCCGCCGAAGGCCATCACCAGCAGGACCGCCGTGTACGCGAGCAGCGCGAGCGGGGTGCGGTCCAGAACCAGCAGCACCGCCAGCAGCCCGGCCGCAGCCAGCAGGACCACCGTCACGGTGGTCGCGAAGGGCACGTGCCCGCCGGTCAGGACCCGCTCCGCCGAGCGCAGCGCCCCGGCGCCGAAGTCGAAGCGGGAGCCCCAGCTGCGCTGCACGGCGAAGTAGCCGCCGAAGGGGTCGCGCACCTTCACCCCGACGGCCAGGACGTACGCCGCCCAGCCCGCCGGCGCCACCAGCCCGGCCACCCACACCTCGGGCGCCCGGGATCTGCGGACGAGGATCGCGTGCAGGGCCATGGCCGACACGGCGGCCGCGACGGCGAGCCCGGTGGGCCGGGTCAGCCCGGCGAGCACGGCGAGGCCCGCGGCCCACAGCCAGCGGCCGCCCAGCAGGGCGTGGAGCGCCCAGGCGGCGAAGGCGGCCAGGAGCGGCTCGGTGTAGGCGAGGGTGAGGACCACGGAGTGCGGCAGGGCCGCCCACAGCCCCACGAGCAGCAGCCCGGCGCGCGGCCCGATGACCCGCTCCCCGACCCGGTAGATCCCGACGGCGGCGACGGCTGCGGCGGTCCAGGCGACGAGGAGCGCGGCGGGGACGGGCCCGCCGGGCAGGATGCCGGAGACGGCCCGTATCAGCGCGGGGTAGAGCGGGAAGAAGGCCTGGTCGCTCTGGACGGGCCCGGTGCCGGTGACGGCGTCGGGCCACATCAGGGTGCGCCCGTAACCGTCGGCCGCTATCCGGAGGTACCAGTCCGAGTCCCAGGACCGGCCGAACACCCGCAGCGGATCCCGTCCGGCCCACCAGGACCCGAGGGCGAGCACCAGCACCCCGGCCCCGCGCACGGCCGCGAACACGCCGAGCGCTATCACCGTCGTCGGCGCGGCCGACCGTACGGCCCGGACCGCGCGCATCTCCAGGGGCGACGCGGACACGGTCGCTCTGCCCGTTGCCATGAATCCCGACTTCCGTCTCTCGGTGAGGTCCGCTCACCGAGGGGGGTGAGGGCTTCGGGCGCTTGTGCGGGCGACAGCTTCACACCGGCCTCGGCCACCCCGCAAGCACGCCTGGTGGCCGACGCCGGACGCCGGTTGCGGCGGGGTCGCGGGCCGGGTCGCGGGAGGGTCGGGGGCGGGCCGGGGCCCGCGCGGCGGTCAGAGGCGGCGCAGCCGGGAGGCGGCCTCCCGCAGGACGTCCTCGCGCTTGCAGAAGGGCAAGATATGAGCACGGAGCGCCCATGCACCCCTGGCGCTCAGAACGCAATCTGAGTACAGTCTGAGTATGAGCCTTGCTTACCTGGGAGCCGAGCCCGAGTCGGTTTCGTTCACGGATCTGTCGAGAAACCCGAAGGCCGTAGCTGCCCGGGCTGCCGCCCTCGGCGCTCTGCGCGTCACTCATCGGGACGCACCCGACATGGTGCTGACGACTGCCGTGCACGCGGAGCGCACCGAGGAGAACCTCACGACGGCGTCTCGGCTCTTCCTCGCGCTCATGAAGCACGATGACGGAGCCCGGTCGCTACTGCTGGCGCTGCCGGAAGTCTTCCCGTGGGTGCGGCATCTGGACGACGAAGAGATGCGCGCGTTCACCGTGGAACTTCTGGAAGCGCTTTCCGATGCGGCAGAACTGGGTGCCAGGGAAGCCGTGCACCGCGCGCTCGTTTCCTGGCGGGCGACGGCTCGCATCAACTCTGATCCGGATCAGCTCAAGGAAGCGCTGCGTCCGCTCGACGGGGATGACCTGGGTTCGGTCGAGGTGAGCGGGTGAGCCCGAAGAAGGGCGATCGTGTCAGCGTCCCACCCCTGAGCGGGTGGAATGTGCTCTTCGGGACCACGGAGGCGGTGACGGGTTGGGAGGAACTGCGCCGCGCGGCGCTGCCCAGTGCCCACCGATGCCTGGAAGCGCTGCGCACCGACCCGCTGTCGCGTGACAACTGGAATCGCCAGCATCAGCTCCGCGGAAAACTCGCCACGAAGGAATGGAAGGGATCCGCCCTGGAGCAGTGGGAGTTCGAGGTCACGAGCGGCGGCCGCGTGCGCTACCTGGTCAGCCCGGAAACGGCGACCGTCATTCTGGTCTACGCGTCCACTCAGCACCCCAAGGACACCGAGTAGCTCGTCGTTCCCGTGCGGGACGGGGCCCGGCTGAAATGCCGGGCCCTGTGCCCACACGTCCACCTGGCCGCTCTCAGCGAGCCAGCCGACCGAGGCGGTCCACCGCCTCCTGCAATACAGCCGTTCGCTTGCAGAAGGCCCAGCGGACCTGGGCGGCGCCGGCGGACTTGTCGTCGTAGAACACCTGGTTCGGGATGGCGACCACGCCGCAGCGTTCGGGGAGGGCGCGGCAGAAGGCGAGGCCGTCCTTCTCGCCGAGGGGGGTGATGTCGGTGGTGATGAAGTACGTGCCCTGCGGGCGGAAGACCTCGAAGCCGGCCGCCGCGAGGCCGTCGGCGAGGATGTCGCGCTTGGCGGCCAGGTCGGCGCGGAAGGCGTCGTAGTACGTGTCGGGGAGGGCGAGGGCCTCGGCGATCGCGTACTGGAAGGGGCCCGAGGAGACGTAGGTGAGGAACTGCTTCGCCGAGCGGACCGCCGTGACCAGCTCCGGCGGCGCGGTGACCCAGCCGACTCCTCGTTCGTACACTCATTCGCGTGTCGCGCAACAAGCCCACCAGGGGCAACCCCAGCACCAACGTCGCCGGTGAGCCGGCGGCGGTCTACTGCCGCATATCCCAGGCTGACGACGACGACCAGACGGGCGTCGACCGCCAGGAGCGCATCTGCCGGGAGATCGCCGAGCGGCGTGGCCTCGTCATCGGTCCCACCCACGTCTTCGTGGACAACAGCCGCTCGGCCTGGAGTCGCAAGCGGAAGCGGCCCGGCTGGGACCGGCTGCTGGAGGACGCACGGAACCACACCTTCCGGCACATCATCGCCTACCACCCCGACCGGCTCATGAGGCAGCCCAGGGACCTGGAGGAGCTGCTCCAGGTCTCCGACGACCACGCCATCACGCTCCACGGCGAGGCGAACCGGCGGGACCTCTCTGACCCCGACGACCGCTTCATCCTTCGCATCGAGGTCGCGCACGCCTGCCGCTCCTCGGACGACACCTCACGGCGGCTGAAGTCCGCGATGCAGGACCGGGCGCGGGAGGGCAAGCCGCAGGGAGGTGTGCGGCGGTTCGGCTACGCCAAGGACGGCATGACGATCGTCGAGGATGAGGCCGAGATCGTCCGGGAGGTGTTCGACCGCTACCTGAAGGGGGAGGGTCCGGCGCCGATCGCGAAGGACCTGCACAGCCGGGGCATCCACACGGCCTCCGGCAAGGCATGGACGGGCGGCACTGTCCGCGCACTGCTCGACTCCCGGCACGTCGCCGGAATCCGCATGCACCAGGGCGAGGAGATCGGCCCCGGCACGTGGCCCGCGATCATCGACGCGGGCGTGTGGGCGGAGGTGCGGACGCGGCGCGAGTACCGGTCGGCGGTGCACCGGGAGGCGCTCAGCAAGCCCGCACAGCGCTACTACCTGCTGCGCGGGCTGGTCATGTGCGGACGGTGCGGGACGCTGATGTCCGGCAACCCCAAGGGGACCGGGCCGGTCTACCAGTGCAACCGCCGGGGTCGGAACGATGACAAGAAGTGCACGCGGTCGATCACCGCCCAGACGCTGGAGGACTTCGTCGTGGACGCGGCGGTCGAGCTGCTCGGCAAGCTGCGGGTGGACGGTCGGCTCGCCAGCAGCAACCTCTCCGAGAGCGTGGCCGAGGAGCTGGAGGACGACCAGCGGCAGCTCGACGAGCTGAACCAGATGTGGACCGCGAAGGAGATCTCCACGGCGGAGTACCGCAAGATGCGCAAGGAGATCACCGACCGCATCGCCAAGGCCCAACGCAAGGTCGTCGTCCGCCCGATGGTGCTCCTGGACGGCCTCACGGGCGCGGGCGCGCGGGCCGCCTGGGACGCCGAGGACATGACGGACGAGCGGCGCAACGCGGTGCTGCGGTTCCTCTTCTCCGGGATCGTCATCGACCAGCCGAAGAAGTTCGGCCGGTACATGGACTGGGACCGGATCGGCATCGAGCAGAACCCGCTGTAGGGGGTCGGCGTCGGTGGAATCCGACCTGCTGGCCGGGGCGATGCAGGGCGCAACATAGCCGACGATCCCCGGTTAGGGAAACCGGGGATTCTCCGGACCATGGACGTCCCCAGCCACCCCGCCGACGCTCGCCGCGCAGGCGGGCCGCCGACCGAAAGCCGCCCTGAGGACGTCCATGCCCCAACACCAGCCGGCACCCGCCGCCATCCAGCCCGTCAGCACCCCTGAGGGAGCGCACGGCCACTATCAGAAGGCGGCCAGGGCTGCCGCTCTCCAGCGCGTATGCGCGGGGTTCACGACGACGATCAGCCCACAGAGCGCCGCGCGGCTCGCGGACTTGCTCTCCACCGCGACCTACGTCCAGGCGGCCTGACCGGAGCCGGAGGAACGGTCGCGCCCCGTCGGCGGGTCCGAGGACGGCCGGCACCAGCTCTCAGGGCGGTCCTGTAGTCGCCATCAACCGGCATCAGCGCACCGGCTGGCGGCTTCGGATACGCCGTCAAGGACGCGTTCGCCGTGAGCTGTGTGGTTTCTCGGTCGAATGCTGGATCTTCGCGCGCGGGTGTGGCTGTCTTGGTGTTCCGCCCGGAGCGCTGACCTGCGCGAACAGAAACCCCAGCGCGCCCCGGGCCAAGGAATCACCCGTGGCCGGGCCTAATCGCCCCGCGCCCTCGCGGCCCTCACCGACACGTCCGGCATCGGGGACCGCGCCCCACTCCCACTCTGTGCACCGCCCGAAGAGGGCCCGTCGCACCCGCCTGCCCTGATGAAGGAGCCGCCACCCGATGAGCTACGACGCCCGCGAATGGGTGTGGGACCACAGCAGCAGCAAGGGCACCGCCCGCATGGTCCTCGCCCTGATCGCCGACCGGTGCCTCGATCGCCGCTGCATCGCGTACGCATCCGTGCCCACACTCATGAAGCGCGCGAACGCCTCCCGTACGGCCGTGCGCGACGCCCTCACGAATCTGATCGCCAGCGGGGAGCTGACGCAGCTCGTGGGCCGCAAGGGGCCGCGCGGAGAGACGTACTACCACCTCCCGATGGCCGCCTCCTGCCTCACCGACCAAGCTGCCGAGGGGGACTGGAACCCGACCCCTCAGGGGGATCGGATTCCGACCCTCGGTGGCCCGGAATCCGACCCTGCCGACGCCTTCGAAGGGGGACCGGACAACGGCCCCGAGGACCAGATTCCGACCCCCGGGGGGACCGGTTTCCGGCCCTCTGGGAGCACGGATTCCGACCCCCAGAACGGTAGTGAACCGAAGGAGAACGGTAAGAGCAGCAGCTCTGCCTCCCTCATCACCGCCGCCCAGTGGGAGATCGACGACGCCACCCGTGTCTGGCTGCGGCACCAAGGGCACCTCGCCCGAGTCGGCGAGCACGGCCTGCGGGCGGCCGACGAGAAGTGGCGCTCCTACCGGGCGACGTGGGGGCCCCGCCCCGCCGCCGCGTGGGGTGCCGACTGGCGCGCATGGATCGCCCGGGAACGCACCCCCACCCCGGAACGGCCGCACCTGCGAGCCCTGCCCGGCGCCGCCGCCCCACTCGCGGGCGGCATGACCCGCGCCGAAGCGCACACCGCCGCCCTCCTCGCGGCCCTCGACGAACCGACAGGAATGGAGTAACCCACCCCCTTGGAACGACGCGAAGTCGCCGCTGTCCTCGCTTACATCGGCCGCCTGGACTCCCGCACGATCCGTACCGACCCAGGCGAGGCCCGCGACCAGCTCGCCCAGTGGCACGAACTGCTCCACGACGTACCCTTCGCCACCGACCACGGCTGGGACGTCCGCGACGCGATACGGGCACACGTCCTCGACACGCCCTACTCGATCCTCCCCGTGGACGTCGCACGTAAATGGCGCATGTACCGCCGCGATCGACTCGACCGGCACACCGACCCCACGCCAACCGCCGACCCGGACGACCCTGCCGCGTGGCGGGCCGAGCTGCTCGGCACCCGGCAGGCCGTGGCCATCGGAACGGCCGCGCCCTCGACGCACCGACAGCTCACCAGCGGCGGCCCGCACCTCGGCGTAGAGGACCGCCTGCGCGCCATCGGGTCATGCGTCCCGCCGACCATCAGCACCGCGCTGGCCCCCTACCGTCCGGCCCGTGCCGCACGCGAGGCCGCCGTCGCAGCGGGGCAGCCCGACGCCTTGAGCGTCCGGTGCCAGTGGTGCCACGCCCGCGAGGGCGAACCCTGCCGAAGCCGACGGGTGGGCCCCGACGGCCGAGCCCGAGGCAACGCGCCCCGCCCCACGCCCCACCCGACGCGCCTCGACCTCGCCGCCGCGGAACTCACCCGACAGGGAGCTGCATGACCTTCCCCCTCGAACCCTCGTCCCTGCTGGCGATCGGCACGCCGTTGCTCGCCGCCACGCTGCTGGCCGGATGGTTCATCCGGCGAAGCTGGACCCGTACGGGTGGCAGGGGGCCCGGCACTCCCGCAGTCAAGGTCGCGGCCCTGGCAGCGGTCGGCTGCACCGCGTACAGCGCGGACACGAGTTGGCGCTTCGCCGCCGACTACCTGGACATGGGTAGCACCGTCGAGCGCGCCTTCATGTTCGCCACCGCCGAGCTGGCCCTGTTCGCCACCGCGCTGATGGCGCGCCAGAACCTCAACGGGCCCGCACGCGCGCCGGGCGTGCCCGGCGTCCTGGTGTGGGTGATCACCGGAGTGCAGATCATCCCCGCCTACGCCGAGTTCGGGCTCGTCGGCGGCACTGTGCGCGCCTTCATAGGCCCGGTCATGGCGGCGATGCTGTGGCACCTGGCCATGGGCATCGAGCTGCGTCACCGCACACCCCAGGCCGCCTCGCGCGGTCTGACCGCCGTCCTCGTCCGGCAGACGCGAGAACGGCTGCTGGCCCGGCTGAGCATCGCCGACCAGGACGCGGACGCTGCCCGGCTCATCCGCGAGCGCGCCCTGAGCGACGCCGTCACTCTGATCCTCCGCTCCGAAGCGATGACCGACGGGCAACGTGGCACGCGGCGGGGCCGACGCCTGTCCCAACGCCTGCACGAGGCGCTGGAGCGGGCAGACGTCGACGGGGATCAACTCCAGGACGAGTTGCTGCTGCGCAAGCTCGCCACCCGCAAGCAGGCTCTCGACCTCGCCTCCATCACGCTGCCCCCGCGCTGGCTCCCCCCGGCCTCGAACACCGCCGGCGGTTCCGGGCAGAGGCGTCCGCGTGGAGGCTCTCCGAAGCGGGCGAAGGTGACGGGCGAGCTGCCCGCATCCGATTCGGGCGACGAGGACGCTCACCGGGCAGCCCGCCCGGAATCCATTCGCCCGGAACCAGGCAGCCGTCCCGGCCCGAGTGCGGAGCGCCCGCAACAGCCCGCCCCCGCACCCGCCAGCCCGGAACCGGAAGCGGGCGGCGGACCCGGAGCTGATCCGGGCAAGGCCACGAAGCCGAAGCAGCAGGGACGGAAGCCCGAACTGCCGTGGGACGTCCTCGTCGCCTACGCCCATCGCGTCCATCAGGAGACCGGGCGCCTCTCACGCGACCGTCTGGAAGACGCGGTGCGCGCCGACGGTCACAGCATCGCCAGCGACCGCGCTGCCGAGGTCACCCGCGCCGTCAAGGCCGAGCTGAAGACCGCTCGCGCCAACCATCCCCACTGAGAGAGCCCACGTCGGCTGCCCGCACCTCTCATCACCCACGCACCATGAGAAAGGTCCCTGATGTACGAGAACCTCACCCCCGCGCCCACCGACAAGCAGCAGGAACAGGCCACCCCAGCCCACAGCGGAGCAAGTTGTACCGGGAGCAATGCTCCCGGAGTTCCCGCCCCGGGGGTGGCGGGAACGGTCCTGCGCCAGGGGGCGCCGGACCGGCAGGCTGCGACCGAGGGCGGACCGCAGCCTGGAGGGGGACGGCAGGCCGAGCCCTTTTCGCAGCGGCGTCAGCGCGCCCGTCAGCCGAAGCCCCACAAGCGCCTGCACCAGCCCAGCTGCCGCATGAACGACGCCGAGTACAAGCGCTTCACCGACGCAGCCGCTCAGTGCCAGATGACCAACGCCGCGTTCCTCGCCTACGCCGTCGACAAGGCCGCCCGCGACCTGACCCGCACCGCCGCCGAGATCGCCACCGAACGGGAAGTCATCGGTGAGCTGTTCGCCGCCCGTCGACACCTGGGTCGCATCCACGGCCTGTTCAACCAGGTCGCCAAGGCCCTCAACTCCGGCGCCGACGCAACCCACCTCGATGCCACCGCCCAGGCCGTCCTGCGCGCGGCCCGTCGCATGGAGAATGCCACCGATGCTCTGCTCGCCCATCGGGACGGCGGTGCCCCAGCGTGATCCCCCGCATTCACAAGCGGGGCAGCGAGACGATCGGGCTGATCCGCTACCTGTACGGCCCCGGCACCCACGAGGAGCACACCGACCCGCACCTGGTGGCCGCCTTCGACCCGCTCATCCCCGACCCGGGCCGCGACCCGCAGGCCACCTACGGGCAGCTCCAGCGGCTGCTCGACCAGCCTGTCAACGCCCTGCCCGCAGGCCGGCGGCCCAAGAGGCATGTGTGGCACCTGTCCGTACGTGCCAGCCCCGAAGACCCGATCCTGTCCGACGACGACTGGGCCGCCATAGCCCGCCGCATGGTCGCCGCCACCGGCATTGCTTCCGACGGCGACGATGCCGCATGCCGGTGGGCGGCCGTCCGCCACGCCGACGACCACATCCACATCATCGCCACCCTGGTCCGCGACGACGGCCGACGGCCCCGCCTGCACAACGAGGCCCGTCGCGCCCAAGCCGAGGCCCGCGCCATCGAGGCCGACTACGGCTTGCGCCGAATCAAGCCGGGCGATGGCACCGCTGCCAAGCGGCCCACCAGCGCCGAGCGCCACAAGGCCGAACGCCGCGGTCGGCAGCGCACCCCGCGCGAGGAGCTGCGGGAAGAGGTCCGTCGCTCGGCGGCCGGCACGGCGGGCGAGGAGGAATTCTTCGACCGCCTCACCGCAGCCGGCCTGCTCGTCCGGCGCCGTATCGCGCCGTCGGGCGACACTCTCGGCTACACCGTCGCCCTGCCCGGCGACCGCAATGCCAAGGGCGAGCCGATCTTCTACTCCGGCTCGAAGCTCGCCCCGGACCTCTCCCTGCCCCGCATCCGCGAACGCTGGACCCCAACCTCGGACGACGCCACCCAGCAGCCGGCCCTGCCGTCGGTCACCGGGCCAGCCTCCGCACGCCGGCGCGCCACTACCGCCGCCTGGCAGGCGCTGCTCGTCGTCGACCAGGGCGAGGACGGCGTCATTGCCGCGCAGGTCGCCGCCACCGGGGAAGTCCTCGACGCCCTCGCCCAGACCTCCGCCGCCCACACCCGTCACGAACTACAGGCAGCCGCCACCGTGTTCGAACGGGCCTCCCGCTCTCATGTCCGCGCCGCACGCGGCCACGATCACGCCCTGCGCCAAGCCGCCCGTGACCTCGTCCACAGCGGCCCGGCCCTCGGCCGAGGCGAGGACGGCGCCACCACGGCCATGGTCATCGACATGCTGTTCTTCCTGATCACCGCCGCCGCCCACTGGCACGCCAGGAAACAGCACGCACAGCAGGCCGAAGCCGCCCACCGGGCCGCCACACACCTACGCGCCGCCTACCCGGCCGCCGCCGACCGCCCCATGGCCCTGCTCCACCAGCAGGGCAGCCGCCTGGCCCCCTCATGGCAACACCACCACGCCACCACCGTCCGCCAAGCCCTGCCCGCACTAGCCGACCGGATCCTCGCCGAACCCGGCTGGCCCGCCCTCGCGGCCACCCTCCACGAAGCCCGAATCACCGGCCACGACCCCACCACCCTGCTCACCCGGGCAGCCGCCCGACGGGAATTGGACACAGCGGAACGGGCGAGTGACGTACTCGTATGGCGGCTGCGACGGATGGCCGACCTCCCCGCCGATCCCCGGAACTCCCAGGACCGACGAGCTGGCGGCGCCCTCGCCGCCCCCGCGCCAGGACACTCCGCCCACATCGGAACCAGGCCCGCGAACATTTCCCCGCGTCGGCGCTGAACCGCAAAGCCGAGCCGGGGAATATAACCGACGATCGCCGGTTAGCCTAACCGGCGGTTCTCCGGACCATAGACGCATCGGTATTCGTCTCGTCCCTCTTGAAGGAGAACCTCTATGCCCGATTCCACCCCTCGCCCCCACGTCATGGCGCTGCTTTTCGACATGGACTTCAAGGGTCCGAAGGATTCCCTGGTCTTCCGCCATCTCGATGGACGCCTCTTCACCAAGGAGGAGCAGGCCATCGCCCGTGGCGCAACCATCGAAGAACTCCAGGCCGCCGGCGCCCACGTCGACAACCCCGATACCGAAGCCGAAGCAGATGAAGCCATAGTGAAGCTGGCCGAGCTGCTGTTCAAGTACGTCATCCCGAACCGCAAGGTCCTCATCCCCTTCATGACCCACGAGGACATGCTGGAGTACGGCCGGTTGGAGAGCATCGCCGTCGCGGGTGTCGAAACGAAGGATTGATCACGAAAAAGGCACCAGATAAAAGAATCGACGGCCGGTGACCGGGAGCGCTACCTGCCACCGGCCGTACCCCTCTGCCTGCGACCGAGCTGTACTGCTTGTGGCGGCTTCAGCATCATGGGCGGATGACGTACAGCGATGCCGACCTGAACGCCCTCCTACATCGCTTGGACGATCCGGAGCTGGTGGAGCATCCGCCTGGCTACGACCACGTGGCGACGCGAGCGCTGTTCGAACAACTGGTAGCCAAGCTGGACACCGACTTCGATACCCGCTGCACGGCCGATCGCCAGGTGCAGGACGCGAGCCTGCATGCCAGGGTTGAGGTGCCTGCGGAGGCCACGGTGTGCGGGGAGCGGATCGTCGTCTCGGTAAGCAACTTCGGATCGATGGCGGTCGTGGCCGCAGAGAACCCGGGCGTCTACTCCGACACCGAGGAGGCGGTAGAAGCAGGCGCGCTCGACATCACCGACCTACGGACAGTCGAACGCGCTCTCACAGACCTGGGTTACGTACCGGTCCCCGAGCGCCTGCTCACCCGACCGTACGACGGCCTGAGCCCCCTGACCTCGTACCGTCCCGGCGAGCGAGTCGACTGGTGGATTCGGTACTTCGACTACATCTAAACATTCGGCCCGAGAGACAGCCGTGCGAGGTGGGGAAGCCGTCGGTGCATCTCCTCGGTGTCGTCGAAGTCGAAGTCCTCGCCCATGTCGGCTTCCGTGCCTACGTGTTCATCGGCCGGCTTGTACTCGGCCCAGGCTTCGTAGAAGGCGTCCGAGTCTCCGGTGAGGAGCTCGAACGCGCCGCCGGCCACGTAGTTCATCTCCTCGTAGAACAGGGCCTCGTCGCGGTGATCCTGTATCGCTTCCACCACGGCAGGGTGGCCGGCAAGGCTGTCCGGCTCGGCGGCGACCCGCTCGTACCACTCGCGGCCCAGGGCGATCACCCCGGCCCGGAAGTCGATGAAGCTGTCGTCAGAGCACCCTCCGCCGATGAGGTACGCGGCGGCCCAGATGCCCCATCGGTACAGACCGTCATGTACCTCGTCGAACCGCTCCGCATACTCCAGGATCTCCTGGGGTGAGCGTTCGGCGAGCAGCCCCACCAGCACCTCGTCGAGGGGCTTGCCGACGACGGTCGCGGAAGAACGAGCAGATTCGATGAGCTGCCAGAACCGGTCGATGTCCATGGCCGGCACTCTGCCATCTCTGTATGACACCGCCGGTGAGAGTTCTCCTCTCCGCCCGGCCGGGTACGTCCTTCGCATCTCTCCCGCCCGCCAGCGGCGGGAAGCCAGACGTCTACTGCGGTGAGTGTGACGGCGGCGGTGAAACCTGCTGCACCAGCAACACGCCCCTTACGTCTCAAGAAACGTCGGCCCTGCAGGGTTCAACCAAGCAGAGCCTCGTCGAGGTAGTCCTGCACCGGATCGAACAGCCCGTACGGCACGTACTGCGGAATCTCGCTGTGCGCGGCCCAGGTCAGGCCGGCCACTTCGCCCTCGCTCGCGATGATCGCCTCGCCACCGACGGGACGGCATGCGACGTAGTGGATCTCCCTGCCCGTCATGGGGTGCACCCGTTGTCCCAGTGCTCTCTGCGGGGTGACGAGGAGTCCGGTCTCTTCCTCGGTCTCACGTGCTGCGGCTTCTGCCGGGGTCTCCTCCGGTTCGATCTTCCCGGCCGGGAACTGCCACGAGAGTGCGCCTTCCGCCACACGCCGTCGTACGAGAAGAACCCGCCCCTCCTGAACGATGACGGCTGCGGCGACCGCCGCCTTGCCCCGACTGGTCATAGAGGTTCCCTTCCGAACGCCGTCGCCGCCCCGTATGCCTCAGCCCTCAGAGAGCAGTTCCCTGGCCGCGTAGTAGGCGTGGAGGGCGGCCTCGCTTCCGGAGCCCAGGGCGGTCATGATCCGTTGGAAGCGGGCGGAGCGGAGGTCGCCGGCCACGATGACGCGGGGGTGCTGGTCGGTGGGCGGGCAGTATCCGTCCGTGCCGCGGGTCAGGTCTCCGGGTGGGGCGGTGGGCGCGTTGCCGATGCTGAGGTAGGCGGCGTCCGCCGTGATCGCCCGCCGGACGCCGCCCTGGTCCACCGCTTCCGCGCCTTCCCCGCAGGTCAGCATCAGGTGCTCGACGGGGAGGAGGGTGACGCGGGGGTCCTCGCGGATCTCCTCGATCTTGTACGCGTCGGTCGCCGGGTACGCCACGAGCAGGCGGGTGTCGGTGGTCGGGTGGGCGCGCAGGAAGGTGCCGATCGGGCGGTCGCCGCCGAGGACGAGGAGGGTGCGGCCCTCGGCGTCGTCCGCCTCGGCCTGCCAGAGCGGGGGCAGGGTCAGGCCCTCGGGGGCGGTGATCCAGGCGGCATCGCGGGGCTGGAGGGGACCGACGCCGGTGGCGACGATGGCGTACGGGGCGGTGAGACGACTGCCGGTGTCCACCGTGGCGGTCACCCGGTCGTCGTCGGCGTGGAGTGCGGTGACGTGCCGGCCGAGTTCGAGACGGCACAGCTCCGTGCTCTTCAGTTCCGCGACGATGGAGTCGGCGAGCTCGGGGCCGCTGGTGTAGCCGCCGAGGACGTTGTTCAGGGCCGGGATCCGGTAGAGGTTGCGGCACAGCTGGTCCGGCTCGATCAGGATCGAGCGCATGCCGACACTGGCGGCCATGCGAGCGGCGGCGCAGCCGGCCGGGCCGCCGCCAATGATGATCAGGTCGGTGTCGTACAGCGTGTCGGCCATGGGGCTATTCCAGCACCGGGGTCCTTGCGTACGCAGTGAGTTGGCTCATCACGTGGTCGCTGGTGACGAGTTGGCCGGTTCCGATCAGGCGGCGTGCGACGACGAGGCCGGCCTCGTGGACGTCCGGACCGGCGTCGCTCGCGGAGGCGTCGGTGACGATCCAGGGCGCGTAGCCGTGCTCGAAGGCGTCGGCGGCGGACTTCAGGACGCAGCTCTCGGTGGCGATCCCACAGAAGACGAGGTCGGTCCAGCCGGCCCGGCGGATCAGTTCGGCGGCCTCCGGAGTGAGGAGCGTGTACCCGGTCTTGTCGACGACCGCGTGTGCGCGGGCGGCAGCCTCGGCGAGCTCGGGGACGATGTCGGTCTCGGGCGCTTCCTGGAGTCGGCGCCACTGAAAGAAGCGCTCGTAGGGGCTGTCCGGATAGTTGAAGTACCGGGTGAAGATCACGGGTCGGCCGGCGGCGGACCACTGGGCGACCAGGTCGGAGACCGCGGGCACGGCGTGGCGGCTGTGGTGGTTCACGAAGCCGTTCTGCATGTCGATCACGACCAGTGCGGCGCTGTCGATGTCCATCCGCTGTCTCTCCTGCCCCGTGTTCTCAGCCGACGCTCTCGCGCAGAGCGTCCTGTGCAGCGCGCAGCCTTTCAGCCAGACCGCTGGTCTTCATGATGGCCTCCCGCATGAGGACGTGCTGCGCGGTCTCCTGGGCGCGGGCGGTGGTGAGCCGGGAGGAGGCGGCGCGCAGGAAGCGCCAGCCGTACTGCTCCGGCATGGAGGGATCCTGGCCGTCCTCGATCATCTGCTGGACCTGGCGGGTGAAGCACCACAGGGCCTGGACGGTCAGCTCGCAGGCGACCAGCTCGTCGACGGTGAGGCCGCGCTCGCGGGAGTGGGAGGCGTAGGCGACGCCGGACCAGCCGGCGTATCCGGTGGAGACTCCCCGTACGCCGAAGGACACGATGTCCGGGTGGTCGAAGCCGGTGGCGAGGAGCGATGTCTCGACCGTGCCGTCCAGCGGCGTGGGCCCGCCCGGAGCACCGCGGTCGACCAAGACCGAGGGCGTGGATAGCAGGCGCAGGGCGGTGTCGTAGGCGTCTCCGGCCCAGGGTGCGGAGGTGAGCCAGTACAGGGAGAGGACGTACTCGGGGTTGGGGACGCGGTCGTGGTCTTCGTCCAGGAGGTCGCGGAGCTTGTTCCGTGCCCAGGGCAGGTCGGAGGCGTACGAGCGGTAGCGCCAGACGGCAAGGTCGGTGAGCGCGGGAGGCTCGTGCGGTTGGACGAGGTGGAAGACGGCGGCCCCGCATGCGAAGACGTGCAGGACGCAGTCCTGCGCTTCGGGGTGGTTCACGCGGACCGAAGAGGACTCTAGCCACTGGTCGCCCGCGCTCGGCGTCATGTGTGCGCGGAGCCGGTCGGCGCGCTCGGCACCGATGAACACCGGCAGGAACTTGTGGGAGTCGACTCCGATCCGGCCTGTCACGGGTGGAGCAGCGCCGTTCGTTCCCAGTGCTGCCGCGAACCGGGCCTTCACGTCGTCCGACGCGCGGCCGAGCGCGGTGTCGAGAACGGCCTGGGATTCACCACGAGGCTGATAACTCGCGCCGCCGCCTTCCCAGTTCGACACGGTCCGGTCGCTTACACCCAGGTAGGCGGCGAAGTCCCGCAGGCTCATGCGCAGGGCCTCGCGTAACAGCCGGGCTTCCCGGCCGGACCATCGCTGCACCGTGACCACCGTCGTACCCCCTGTCCGTCACCCGGTGGAACGCCGAAACGGCCAGCGTAGTCAGCCTCCTTCAGCAGTGGTGCGGCATTGCTGCAGCACGTGTACGTCACACGCCGTCACCTACCTGCACCATGCTGAGTTCATCGGTTCGGGGAGGCGCCGGCCGCGACGAGACAGCCCTCCGCCCGTTCTTCCCTGCACCACCACCAGAAGGAGCAAACGGCATGACCGACATCGTCAAGCGCAACGCCCGCGCGATCCTCCTCGACGGCGACGAGCTCATCCTCATCAAGCGCACCAAGCCCGGAAGGGACCCGTACTGGGTGACCGTCGGCGGAGGGGTCGAGGCGGACGACGCGACCATCGAGGCGGCCCTGCACCGCGAGGTGTTCGAGGAGCTGGGCGGCAAACTGGAGCGCGCCGAAATGGTCCACCTGATCACCGACGAGCTGGAGGGCGGCGTCGGCGTGCAGCACATCTTCGCCGCGCGCCTGGAGTCGATGGACCTGGCCGCGCGGACGGGGACGGAGTTCGCCAAGCCGGAGCGGGGCGGGTACGAGGTGGTCCGGGTGCCGTTCACTGCCGAGGCCGTCCGCGAGCTGAACCTGATGCCACCGGAGCTCGCCGACTTCATCGCCGCGAACGCGGACGCGATCGCCTCCGTCCTCGACACCCCGATCCGCGAGGCGTGAGCGATGGCGCAGGTCCCCGACTTCGTCAGCCTCAACGGCCCTGACAACGTGGGCAAGACGACCCACCTGGTGCGGCTGGCCAAGCGCTGGGACGGCTTCCAGCCGCTGGGCGCAGTCCACGAGCACGACCCCGAGCCGTGGGCTCGGGTGGTCGCCGGCGACTACGCCCGGTGGTGGTTCGAGACGTCCACGACCGTCGAGCTGACCGAGATGCTGCTCGTCGGCCACGCCAAGCGGGCCGTCGCACGCGAGGCCGGGCACACGGGGCTGCTCGACCGGGGCCTGCCCATGCTCCTCGCCGTGGCCACCGCGACCTGCGTGGTCAAGGACGGGCTGACGGTTGGCGAGGCGTTCAAGACCGTAACGGGCATCGCCGGTGCGCGAGCCACCGCACCGGAGACCTCGATCCTCCTGCTCCCGTCCCTCGACGCCGAGCGCAGCTACGCCATAACCAGCGCCCGCGAGGGCCGCCCGTGGACCGGGATCTACCCGGCCTACCAGAAGACGCTGCACGCGGTCCTGCTCCACCAGGCCGACCACGGCGCGTACACCGCGGTCGTGGACTGCGAGGACCGCTTCCTGGACGACGTACACAGCGACGTAGTCGATCGCCTTGGCCTCAGCCCGCTCACTGATGGGAGTCCCCGATGACCCAGAACTCCCCGCCCCTGGTCCTGCCGCCCGGCCTCGCCCGCGCCATAGCCACGCTCCAGGACAAGGACCTGCACCGCCTGGACGACACCGTCACCCGGCTCCACACCGTCAACGGACGCCTGTGGGACACCGAGGACCGGGTGCGCGGCCCCTTACTCTCCGCCGCCCAGGTCGCCGACTGCAAGCGGGAGATCGACCAGCTCAACGCCGAACGCAACGTGCTCGCCGAGCGGGCCGACGAGGTCCTCGGTTCGCTGGCGGACGCGGGCCGCGCCGACGCGCCGCCGCACACCGAGACGCTCGCCTCCGTCGTCGACCGCCTGTCGGTGCTGACCTTGCGGATCTGGCACAGCGAGCGGGCGGCGACCCGGGACGAGCTGGCCCGTCGGCGCGTCCCCGCCCTCCACGGCCAGCGAGAGGAGCTGTGCGCCGCCCTCGATGCGCTGATCTCCGACGTCGTCGCCGGCCGCCGCCGGCTTCCCGTACCGGCCCGGTTCAAGCTGTACGGCCGGAACGACGCCGCCCCCGCGGAGATCAAGCCGAGTCGGCACCTGCGCCGGGTCCTCGCCTTCGGTGGGTTGAGCGAGTGCGGCAAGAGCACCAGCGCCGAGTTCGTCCAGCGCACGTGCGGTGCCCAGCGCCTCAAGATCGGCTTCCTGCTGCGGCAGGCGGCCCACCGGGGGGGCCTCGCGGACCCGTATGCGCTGTCGGCCCGTCGGCAGGCCGAACTGCTGCTCGGCGAGCTGAACCGCTTCGCGGACGCCCACGTCGACACGAGACTGTTCACCATCGAGTCCGTCCACGACGACGCCTCGATCGCCGAGCTCAAGCAACTCATGGGCGACACGCTCCAGATCGTCTACCTGGACGCCTCCTTCGCCGTACGCGTCGAGCGGTCCGGGACGCCGGCCCAGGCCGTCGCCGCGAAGGACGAGATCAAGATGAGCCGTGGCGCCCACCAGGTCGCCGCGCTCGCCGACCACGTCATCGACAACACCGGCAGCATCGCCGCCCTTCGCGCCCGCCTCCGGCGCATCGCCGCCCCGCCCACCGCCACTCCACTGCGCGTGGCCACCCCGTACGGACTGGGACTGCCGGCTGCCATCGCCTCGGCGACGGCCGACTTCACCGACGCGGTACGGGCCTACGGCCCCGGCGTAAGGCTCGCCGCCCTGACCGGCAGCCCCGGCGAGGGCAGCTGGATCGCCGGCTGGTCCGACCTGGACCTCCTCGTGATCGCCGAACACGAGACCATCGGCCGGGTCCACGAGGCCCTGGAGCAGTACCGGACCGCCCTGGGCGGTGTGGCCTCCCTCGGCCCCACCCTCGTCACCCCCGGCGAACTGACCGGCCGGCGCCTCACCCCGCGCCTGGCGTTCGTCCTCCACCAGCTCCAGCAGGGCAGCCCCGTCCTGCACGCCGCACCCGACCTCGAACTGCCGACGATCAGCCGAGACGAGCTCGCGCTCGCCGCCGTCCGCGAACTCCCCCAGGTCATCCTGACCATGCGCCGCCTGCGCGCCGACGCGGGTCCGACGACTCTGCGGCAGCTCTACAAGCACCTCGTGCTGGCCTGCCGCCTCCTCCTGCGTGAGCACAACCAGTGGGAGTGCGGGCCCGACCGGATCCTCGCCGCGGCCTCCCGCATGCCGGGCCTGCCCGCCGTGCCGGCGCCCTCCCTGGCCGAGATCGCCAGTGCCTGGCGCGACAACGACACCGAGCTCGTCCTGAAACCCGTCACCGCGGCAGTCGATCAGCTCCTCGCCTGGTACGCCGCCCAGCTCGCGGCCTGAACAGCCCTCTTCCCCCTTCTCCATCCGACAGGAGCTTCGCCATGCCCGAAACCATCGCCGTGCCCGCCTTCTCCGCCCGGATCGTCGAACGGCTCAGCGTCGGAGCCACGAGTCGCCGCGAGCGCGTCGTCCACTCCCTCGACGGCCTGGAGGACCCGGTCCACCCCGACACCCTCGCCAACACCGGAGCCGACCTGTGGCGTCTGCTCCAGGAGCAGGTGCCGGACGGACTCGACTCCGTGGACTTCCTCCTCGGCCTGGACGCCGGCGGCATCCTGCCGACCGTCTCCCTCGCCGGCGCCGCCCACCTCCCGTACAAGATCGCCTGGAAGCTGCACCTCCCGCTCGACGGCGCGGTCCGTTTCAGCGAGCCCCACGCGATGCGCACCGACGTCTTCGCGTACGGCATCGCCCCCGGACAGCGCATCGTCATCGTGGACGACGAGATCACCACCGGCCGGACCCTGGCCGACCTCACCCGCCGCCTCCGCGAGGCTGGCGCCGTCCCGCTGGCGGCGGCCTGCCTGGTGGAGGACACCACCCGCGGAGCCCGCGACCTGCTCGCCGACCTCGGTCTGCCGCTGGTCTCGCTCACCACAATCGAGGGCACGGCGTGACAGCAGTCGCCCCGGCGGGGATCCGATTCCACCACGGCTCCCTGGTCATCCCCGCCGGGGCCGTGCACACCACCCCGCTCGGGTACGACCGTGACAGCGTTCCCATCGGCGCACCGCTCCCGCTGGCCGCCTCCGCCGAGCTCGTCCACCGCCTGAGCGGGTGCGGTGAGGTCGTGGTGGCCTTCGAGGGGAAGCTCGGCGACTCTCTCCTCGCGCTGTCTGGGGTCCGCGCGGTCCTCGACTGGCTGCGGCTGCGGTCGGTTCGCGTGGCCGTTCGGGCGGTGGGTCCGTACGCGGGGCTGATCGCCCGCGCCGGGCTGATCACGACGCCCGAGGCCGCCACGCCCAGCGGCTGGCGTGCAGTGATCGGAGACCGGACGGGAATCGAGTCCCACGGCTCGGAAGCGGCGGTGTGCCTGGTGCTGGACCCGGCTGCCCCACCGTGCTGGTCGACCGACGGCCGTGCCCACCCGGACCTGCCCGCCCGCCACTACCTGGCGCTAGAGCGCCGCCTCGGCATCCGTCTGCCCGGCACGGCACCCTTCGCTCCCACCTTCGCGACCGGTCCGACCAACCTCGTGGAGGAACTGCGCTCGGTGGGCTGGCTGGGCGGCCTGACCATCGGGGCCATCACCGCCACCAGTTGGCCGGAGCGCAAGGACTACACGACCCAGCGCTACGTCGAGCTCGCCAAGCACATCGCCGAGGCCCAGCAGACCCAGGCCCGGCTGCTGCTCATCGGCGGTAACCCGGGCGAGGGCCTCCGCATCACCGCAGAGGCCCCTCGACGCCATGTGCAGGTCCTCCGCCTAGACGGGATGCCGGCCGACCACCTCGCCGACCTCTTCCCGCACTGCCACCTCATCGTCGGCAACGACACCGGTCTCACCCACCTCGCTGCGATGGCGCGCGGCAGGGAGTACAGCGGCCGGCCGGTCATCGGTCTGTACGCGCGCCACAGCCACAGCAAGTGGCGCGCCGGCCTGCCGCACCACCACGCCGTCGCTACTGACTTGTCCGACCGCATGCACCAGGGCGACCTCTGCCCCGTCCGCGACTCCATCGCCCCGGACACGGACGTGCACATGGACGCCTTCCCGCCCACAGCGCTGGCCCAGATCGGCCTGGAACTCCTCGACGGGGTAAGGCCATGACCATCCGGCCTCTCCTTCGGTTCGGTCCGGTACGGCGCTTCACCCGCAACCTGCTCTGCCCCGTCGACCTCCTCGGCCGCCCGCTGCTCCTGAAGTACACCCGCGATGCGGCCGAAGCCCGCGAGGAGATCCGTGGCCACGCTCGTCTGGCCCGGCACTACCGCGTCCCCGCCTGCCACGCCCACCTGCGCGTGCCCGGCGGGCACCTCCTCGCGTACGAACGCCTGCCCGGCGGCACGGACCAGGGCCTCCTGCTCGACCTCCTCAACGCGGACGAGCCGAGCAGCGACCTCCACACCTACATGGACCGGCTCACGGCCGCGTATCGCGAGGTCATCCTCGGGACGGCATGGCCGGCCGATCCGGTGCACGTCGTCCGCAAGCTGTACTGGGACCGTGCGGCCCCCGGCGGCCGACTCGACACGTACTACGCCGGCAAGGATTTCCTGATCGCCGATGGCCTCATCGACATCCCAGTCTCTCGCCTCGGCACCTACACCCTGACCATCAATGGCCTTCGGCACCACCTGGACTGGGCCGCCACCCTCCGCTGGCTCCGAGCCCACTTCGCCACGAGCGAGCCGGTCTGGGCGGCCCTCACCCAGGGCGACCCCACCGACGTCAACCTCGCCCACCCGCTCGCCTGGTTCGACTACGACACCGCCGGAATGAACAGCATCCCGGGCGAGTTCGCCAACTTCCTCTGGTACGCCTCCGCCCTCGGCGGCTGGCTCGTACCCACGTACAACCCGACCGCCTTCGCCGACCACCCCGCCGCCTTCGCCCACGTCCCGGCCAACACCCCCGAGATCCGACGAGCGGCCGTCGACCACACCACCAGCACCATCCACATCGACTACACCCCGCGCCTCTCGGCTCGCCGGCGAGCTGCCGTGACCGCGTACTGGAACCAGCTCGTACGGCCGGTCGCCGACCGCCTCTGGCCCGGCACGGATCTGGCGAACCTGCTCCGGCCCTACCTGGCCATGCGCATCCTCGGCGTCTACAACCTGGCCGACCTGGCACCCGAGGACCGGCTTGTCCTCTTCGCCCGGCTCGCCGAGGCCATGAGCCCCACCTTCGACCCGACCACCTACTTCTACCCGCTGGAGTCGCCATGTCTGGCCCCCTGAACGGCCGTACCGCCCTCGTCACTGGAGCCACCGGCGGCCTCGGCTCGGCCATCGTCCGCCGACTCGCCGCCGACGGCGCCACCGTCGCCCTCGCTCACCTCCACGACGACAAGGCCGCAGCCGAGCTCGCCACCCACATCACCGACGGCGGCGGCACCGCGATCCCCCTGGCAGCCGACGTCCGCAACGCCGAGGCCGTGCGTACCCTCTCCCACCAGGCCCACGACCGGCTCGGCCCGATCGACATCCTGGTCAGCAATGCCGGCGCCTACCCCCGCCAGCCGTGGATGGAGACGACACCGGCCCACTGGGACGAGGCCCTGGCCACCAACCTGACCAGCCACTACCTCCTCACCCACGAGCTCACCCCCGCCATGACGGCCGCCGGCTGGGGCCGGATCATCACGATCGGTTCCGTCCTCTCCGCGGCGGGCCGCCATGACCTCGCCGGCTACATCAGCGCCAAGGCCGGCCTCGAAGGACTCACCCGCGCCCTCTCCCGCGAACTCGGCCCCGTCGGCATCACAGCGAACTGCGTCGCCCCCGGCTCCATCCGCGTCCCCGCCGAGGACACCGTCGTCGACGACGCGGAGGCCATGACCGTCCGACAGCTCGCCCGCCAGTGCGTCAAGCGCCGGGGCCGCCCGGACGACGTCGCCGCGGCCGTCGCCTTCCTCGCCACCGACGACGCCGGTTTCATCACCGGCCAGACCCTACGCATCGACGGAGGCTGGATCCTTGGCTGACATCTGGCTCATGCGCCACGGCACCTACGAAGGCCACCGCCCCGGCTACCATGCCCCGCACGAGGCCGCCCTCACGCAGGAGGGCCGCGAGCAGGTACGCCGGTCCCTCCCCCTCCCCGAGGGCATTACCGCGATCGTCACCAGCCCGATCCCCCGTGCCCGCCAGACCGCCACCCTCGTCTCGCACCTCACGGGCCTGCCCATCGTCGCCACCTCCGGCCTCCTCGCCGAATGGCGCGCGCCCAGCATCGTCCTCGGCCGCACCGCCGAGACCTACCCGCCCGCTTACCGCGCCTGGCGAGCCCGGCGCCTTGCAAACCCCTTCCTACGCTGCGAAGACGGCGAAAGCCTCACCGACCTCCACACCCGCGCCCGCCACTGCGCCGCATTCCTCCACCACACCGCCAGCCGCCACGGCCCCCTCCTGGCCGTCTCCCACACCCTCCTCCTGGGCGTCCTCACACACCTCCCAGATGGCCCCGCTGCCTTCACCACCGCCGCGAAGACGCCCTGGCACTTCGCCGAACTCCGCCTTCTGCCCGCCCATCAACGAGCCGCACCCGGCCTTCAGCGGCCTGCCCAGTAAGTGGCTGCCCCCCGCCACTACGCCTGCCGGGAGGCCCTCCTATTCGTACGTCTCCTTCCAGCGCGCCCGATGCTGTCGATCCCCTTGCCCTAGCCCGTTCACCGCGCCGAGCGACAGCAACGAGGCGCCGTTGTTCCACAGCCCGAGGTGATCGCGATGGACGGCGAGGATGTCGTTCTCCGTGGCGAACTTCTCAGCGGGCCCGCTGAAGTACGTGGTGGCTACGAAGATCGCCACGTCGACCTTGAAGTGCACCTTCGCACCGAGCAGGTCCCGGACCTCCCGGCTGGGGATCTTGCTCTTGGGGGTGTACCGCTTGCACTGGATCACCATGCTCCGCCCATCGGGAAGGATCCCCAGGACGTCAGCCCCGTTGTCGTGAGAGCCGCCGACCTTCCGCACGTCCGTGCATCCATCGCGCCGGCACAGCTCCACGACGAAGTGCTCGAACTCCGTCCCTGTCATCGCGTCGACCTCGGCAAGCGTCCGGTGCCCTGCCTTCACAGCCTCGTCATGCCGCCACTGCCGATCCCCGCCCCTGATGAACCGATCGGTGCGCCACAACCACCACCCACTGCCGGCAACGCCTCCGAGAACGAGCGCACTCACGAGGTAGGGCCAGATCACGCTCCAGAAGGCCACCAGCACAACGCCGCCTACGACCCCGGCGATGACACCGACCCGGAGTCGCCTCTCTCGACGCTTCCGAGCCGCTGCTCCTCGCCGCTTCCGTGCCGCTGCCATGGCGCCCCTTCCTCCTCCAAAGCAGCAGTCTCGGAAAGGGCGAGGTATCCGAGTAGGGCGCAGTTCGGCCAATGGCCGGTCTCGTTGCCTGGGCTCCCAATCGGTGGATACCGCATAGCGCTCTGACTGGGGCACAGCACAATCGGTTCTTACGCCCACCGGGCCGCCAAGGGGGAACACCATGAACCTGCTGCCGACCGCCACAAGCACCGATGTCCAGGAGCTACAGCCCCGCGTCGCCGTGCTCCCAGTCGGCTCCTTCGAGCAGCACGGCACATACCTCCCGTTGATCACTGACACAGCGATCGCGTGCGTCATCGCCCAGGAGATCGCCGCCGCCTACCCCGTCCACCTGCTCCCGCCCATCACCATCTCCTGCAGCCACGAGCACGCGGCCTTCCCCGGAACCGTCAGCATCAGCGCCCGGACCCTCTACGCCGTGATCGACGACATCCGCACCTCCCTCGCCCGATCCGGCATCCACAAGCTGGTGATCGTCAACGGCCACGGCGGGAACTACGTTCTGTCGAACGTAGTTCAGGAAGCAAACGTCAACGGCCCTGCAGCATCCCTCTTCCCCCTCGGCCTCGACTGGGACCGAGCCCGTGAGTACGGCGGCCTGGAATCCGACAGGCACGCGGACATGCACGCTGGCGAGATCGAGACGTCGATCCTGCTCCATGCCGCTCCCGATCTTGTCCGTGAGGGATATAGCGACGCGGACCACGACGGCGGAGGACGTCCCTTTCTCCTCGTGCACGGGACGAGCAACTACACGGAGACAGGTGTGATCGGATTCCCTTCGCTTGCTTCTGCGGACAAGGGCAAAGCCGTCCTGGAGAGCCTTCGCGAGAGCTTCGCGAACCACCTCGGCGTGCTCCACGCGTCTGATTGAACCGACGCAGCCGGAGGTACTTTCGGGAGTCGGGCGTACGAGCAGCGCTACTGCCTTCGTCGGTCCGCACGGAAGACCTCAGTCACGCACGAAGGATTTCATCGATATTTCAGTTACTGCACCAAACACGTCGGTGCGTGATAGGCGTTGAGCAAGGGATGCCGTTCAAGGGCCGGCATCACGAAGCCTCAGGGGGCACGCATGTCTAACGGGCCGAGCGATTTCCGAGCCTGGCTCATGCACCACGTCAGCGAGCAGTCGGCCATCGGCGACCTCGCCCGCGACGCACGAGACGACGACGGATGGCCCACGGGCGAACCGGAGTCGTTCGAGCTCTACAACGAGTATCTCGACTCCATGAACGCTTCCGACGGTGCGCTGGATGCCCTTGAGAAGGCGTGGAACCACTACGACGAGATCCGGACGTGAACCTCGGCGGGCTGAAGTCTTCCGTGCAGTGCCATTTATCTGGGCCACCGCACGGAGACTCCAGCCACCCAAGTCACAGCCACGTTGACTGAAATCTCCGGTGCGATCCGACAACCTGCGTGAGGCCGAGAGGAGCCAGTTGAACTTGTCGCGCAACAGGGTGAATTCCCGGAAAGGGCAAGCCCACCAGGCCGAGGACGCGGCCACTCGCGCCCTGTCCAAGGCCCCCACCAACCAGCGGCGACTTACGGATGGCCGCGACACGAAGACCGTCCTCCTCGGCATGATCCACGAGTGGGAGGAGATTCGTGGCGGCACATTCGAGTGCAGACTGGTCGGCAGTAGGTGGGCTCGTCTGTCCGACGACTCCCTGGCGATCGGCAACTACCGCCCGCTCGGTCTCAGCACAGATATGTGCGCCGTGAGCGACCATTCCACGGCACGCACCTTCGGATCTGGATACCGGGACTTCATCATCGGGAACGCCGCACCCGTGTCCTACTGGAGCGCGCTCACGACACTCGACGACATGGTTCCCGTCATGCTCGCTGTCCTCGACCGCGAGCTCACCGGCGGCATAGCGTGCCTCGACTGGTACCTGCAGACCTCATGCTCACCCAGGCTCTGCCGAGAGCATTCTGCCGAGGACGGCACGCCGTTCTGCGGCTCGATGAGCTGCGCAGGAGCATCACCGGGGGCACCATGCGACTGCTCTTGCGGAGGCGCGAACCACGGAATGGGTAAAGAGACCGTCCAGGCTCTTCGTCCCGAAGTGCCAGACTGGTCAACAGCACCGTCGCCGCTATGGCGCCCAGGCGCCGGCAGCGTGGAAGTCGATCGCGAACACCGCCGGATCGTGGGGCGGGACCCCTTCAGCAGGCATGGTGCTCGCGTACGGCCGCCCTCGATGGCATGGACCTCAAGGACGAAACATGGCGCATGAACTGATCGCCATCTGCGACGAATGCAAGCAAGCCGTCGCCGACGGTGAGGGAAGCCTCTGGGTTGACATGGCGGAGGTTGACCAGCACACGATCAACGTCCGCGCATGGAAGCAGCTGGAGGCCAAGCCAGCGACAGACAGGCTGCAGACCTACTCCTTTTCAAGCCTCCTCTCATACCCAGAACCAGCTCCCTGGCGTGTTCACCATGCTGCCTGCGACCCGGCGCCCGACGCCAACGCGTACGCGATCGAGGTCCACCGCTGCCGTAGCTGGGCAGACCTCGTCGTCTGGACCTCGCACCTCATGGGCAAGTCGTGGCTAGCGCACACGGACTGGAGCAAGGTGCTTGAGGGCGCCGGTGAGTCCCTCGGCAGGCGAATCGTGCCGACCGTACCCCCAACGTTGCACCGCTAGAGAGCGCCCGGGTGCCCTCACTACCCCCGTCCGTCCCGGCTGCCGTGTCCACACTCCGCTCCACCGAGGAACCCGAATGACGCAGAGCACAACCGTCCCAGTCGGTAGCTTCCGTACAGGACGTCTGGCTGAGGGTCGCCCTCAGGCCCTGGACGCCTGGCGTGTCACGACCGACGACGCAGAGGTGGCCGCCCGCATCGCCAACCTTCTGGGCGGTCAGCCTCAGCCAAACGAGGGGGGAGGAAATCTTGCCCACGAAGTCCTGACAAAGGTTGAGACAGTACGCGTACTCATTGATGGGCCTGACGCAGTGGCGGCTCACATGATCCTCTGGGGCAGTAAGGGGATCACCCACCAATGTGACGGCTTGGAGTTCCTGTCGCCAGAAGAGAAGAAGGGCCAGCCATGCGGCTGCCCTCCAGTATTCGAGGATCGGAAGGTGGCCGCGAAAGAGGGCCGCGGCCCGACGCCGTCCATCAGCCTCACCTTCCGGATCGCGGCAGAACCCGCGCTCGGCGAGTTCCACTTCATGACCAGCTCATGGCAGATGGCCGCGCAGCTCTCCGACCTGACAGACGCGCTGAAGCGAGTCAACGGCCCGGCCATCTGCGACCTCACGCTGGAGCTCGTCGTCTACACCACCAAGATGGGTAGAGGTGTCTGCTATCGAAAGCCGGTGGTCACAGTGCTCGGCAGCCCCGATACGGTGATGATCGAACCCCCGCAGGTGGCCGAACTCACGCCCACTCCGGCGCCACCCCCACTCCGCCGCAAGGCCAGGCCGGCCCCTGAGCCCACCATCCCGTCCGCGATGGAGTCGAGCCACTCGGTCAGCGTGAGCGCCGCTCTGCTCCGCCAGGCCGCCGAGGTGCTCGGCACCACCGTTCACGAGGAAACGGTCATCGCCGCCCTGTCCGAGATCGTGGCGGGACGGCAGCAGACCGCAGAACTCTTCCGGCTGCGAGAGCAGGTCGGACAGATCGCCGCCATCGCGGGGCGAGCACTCCAAGGCAGGGATTCGGCACTCACCTGATCGGCCCCGACCGTCTCGCAGTGATCAACAGCAGCTGGCACAGGCTGGTCTCAAGACGGCCGCTGGCCAGCCGCTAAGTCCACCGGGAGGCACCCTGACTCGTAGGTCTCCGTCCAACGCTCCCGATGCCGCTGATTGCCCTTCCCCAGGCCGTTCACCGCGCCGAGTGACAGGCGAAGTGGACGCAAAAACTGGCTTTCCCCGATCCGAGTCGGCCATCAGCGGTCAGGTGCTCGCTGGCCTATTCGCGTCCGAGCTGGTGGAGAGACGAAGGATCTTGTCCCAGGTGACCACTAGCCCCGCCGCGGCGGCCGTGGCCAGGGCGACGCCCACAGCTGACGAAGCCAGGGCAAAGACGATGCCGGCGAGACACAAGGTGAACGCAGATCCCCGCAGCACCTGCTGCCGCCATGCTCTGCGCTCGCGGTGACTGTGCAACAGCCCGTCGGCGGATACGTCCCCAGGTGCGAGATCTTGCAGCCGGCCGCTGGCGAGCACTTTCAGGATTCGCTCCACTTCGAGCAGAGCACGCTTCGCACCGTCGATCCGATCAAGCTCAACCCCGTCCCGGAGTTCACGCACGAGGGCAGCGGCTGCTGCGAACCGAGCCACGACCTGGGGCATGGGGTTACGGCCATCAGGAAGCGCACGTTGCACGGCATACCTCTCCAGCGCGATGGCGAAGTCTTCCAACGCTTGCACTGCCGCAACGTGCGGAGAGTTGAAGGGCGATGCCGTCGGAGGCTCCTTCCCCGTTACCTCCAGAGGCTGGAGAAGTGCCTCATAGGCCCTACGCACCGTGACCGTCATGGCCTCGGTTGTCCACCGTTGCATGCCTTGGTTCGCGACAAGCGAGGCGATCACAGCAGTGATCAACATGGGCGTCACCAAGACCCCCATGGCGACGGCGTCGCGCCAGACGTGCCAGCTTGTGTGTTGGATGGCTGCGGCAAGGGCGCCACCTCCTAATGAGGTTGTCAAGCGGCAGCAGGAGCGGAGAGTCCATGCTCGTAGCACCGTCCGTCACGGATCAAGGCCCAGAGGACGTTGACCCGTCGCCTCGCCAACGCGAGGACGGCCTGGGTGTGCCGTTTGCCTTCGCCGCGCTTGCGTTCGTAGAAGCGCCGCGACGCGTCGCAGTTGCGGATGCTGATGAGCGCGGAGGTGTAGAAGACGCGTTGCAGGCCGCGGTGGTAACGCCGGGGCCGGTGCAGGTTGCCGCTGACGTTGCCGGAATCGCGTGGGACCGGAGCGACCCCGGCCAGGCTGGCCAGACGGCCGGAGTCTGCGTAGCGGCTCATGTCGCCGCCCGTGGCGGCCAGGAACTCGGCACCCAGCAAGGGGCCGATGCCGGGCATGCTCTCGATCACTTCGGCCAGGTCGTGTTCGCGAAACCGGGCCGCAATGAGCTTGTCGATCTCGGCGATCTGCTCATTGAGGCTCATCACCTCCTTCGCCAGGGTGTGGATCACCTGCGAGGCGATCTTCTCCCCGGGGACGGCGGTGGCCTGGCGCTCGGCAGCCTCCAGAGCGGCTGCGGCAAGGGTTTCGGGGCTGCGGACCTTGCGATTGCGCAGCCAGGTCTCCAGCCGTTTGCGGCCGACGCGCCGCAGGGCAGCCGGGGTCTGGTAGCCGGTCAGCAGGATCAGCGGGCCGACGTTGCCCAGATCAAGGACGCGTTCCAATGCCGGGAAGATGGTGTTGAGTTGACCACGCAGACGGTTGATCCGGCGGGTGCGGTCGGCGTTCAGGTCGGCTCGCCGGTTGGTGAGTATCTTCAGCTCGATGGTGAGTTCGTCTTCCGACCGCAGGACAGCCAGGTCCCTGCGCATTCGGGCCTGGTCGGCGATAACGGTGGCGTCCTTGGCGTCGGTCTTGCCCATGCCCCGGTAGCCGGCGGACGCACGGTTGACCGCGAGGCCCGGAATGTAGACGAGCCGCTGGCCGTGGTTGAGCAGCACGCTGATCCACAAAGCGGCCGTGCTGTCGGCGACATCGACGGCCCAGACCACGTCTTCGTCCAGAGCCAGGACGTCCCCGAGGAGAGAGAGAAGCTCCGGCTCGTCGTTCAGCACGCGCCGCGACAGCAGTCGCTCGCCTTCGGCGTTCAGGACCACGCAATGGTGGTGGCTCTTGCCGATGTCCGTTCCTGCCCAGATCCGGGCCACGGGTTCCTCCGGTCGCTCGATGTGCGCTTATGGTCCGGACGACCTCGCCAGCGTGGTCCTACTGAGCGATGCCCCGCAGGGCTCGCAGCTCCTAATCAGCGGCCGAGTCGTCGTGAGACGCCGGGCGGCCAGGTGGCGGTAACCATCGAGTGCAACCCGCTGAAAGCCATACCCGGCGTCTCTGGATCTCTGGACCTTACGACTGGCCCGTCCAACCCGCACAACAACGTAGGACCCGCTGAGACGGACATGGCGACGGGGACGACCATCTTGAGGGCGAGTGCCCTCCGGGACGCCTGATACAGGACGTCTTCGCGCTGCAAGTAGTCCAGCGTCGGACGGTCTGGACGCGTCGCCAAGGAGCTGTCGCGAACCTGGCGCACTAGGTGAGCGCGGCGCCGTCTCGCGTGTGCCCGCGCGTGAGCCCAGCAGATCCGTTCCAGGAGCGTTCTGCTACGTCGGCGCTGCGACGTTGCCGTCATGGTCAGGGCCCATATCGACATTGTCCAAGCGGCGAAGATGAGCGCCCCAAACTCGGCTTTCGACACGTCCTCCCCCTCCGGAACATCGAGGGGCTCAGCCCCATCACAAGTCCCTATGCCCTGGGGAGGTTCACCAACGCCTCACTGTCAGTACGAAACCCTGTGCGAGCCGAGTACCGTCGATCTGGCCACCGCAGGCCCCTGACCAGCTACAGGATCGGGCTGCCGACCTGACAGACGACCCAGCTTCGTGGTCTCAGTTCTGGTCTCATTCACCGCCGTTCGGCCCCGTCCGGACGAGGCCATCCCGAACACTCCGCACCAGGTCAGGACGGGCGCGACCCCCGCCGGACCCCCGTACGAACATTTGGAAAGCGTGTTGGGGGCAACCCCTCACGAGTTCGAGTCTCGTATCCTCCGCCTTTTCCTAGCAACGCAGTTGAAGGCCCCGACCGGTTCCTGGTCGGGGCCCTCTTCGTCGCGTGGTCTCGGGCTCAAACGCGGTCTCAGCCGTAGAACTTCGAATGGGTGCGCTGCAGCCGGCGGTTCATCAACGTGTGGCGTGCATCGCTCAAGGCGCTCATCGTCTGCGCGTTGAGCGCCGGGATGAGTCGAGTGAGCGCCTCGTCGGTAGCTTCGATCAGGGCCTCCGGGTCATCAGAGGCGCGGGAAATCTTATCGAGCTTCGCCAGCTCGGAAGCAGCGCCGGGGACGATCGGAACCTGCAGCGCGTTGACCTCGCTGGGCACGAGCTCGAGAACGCCGCCGCCGAAGCTTCGCCCCTCGACTTCCGCAGAGAGCATCGTGAGCGAATTGTGGAACGCCGCGGTGAAGTCGTCTGCCGTGATCGGCGAACCCGCGAGGATCTGCCCCTTATAGATGGTGTCGGTCGTCACGACCTTCGCGTGGTTGGAGATCACGCGTGGGTAGCGGTTGGACCGCTTGGACAGCAGCAGGTCGCCGGCTGGCACAACCGGGACCCTGTACCAGGGCGCGCGCACGCGGCACTTGAAACGTTGGTCGATCTCCAGGCGAACGCCGCCGTCGAGGTACTGCTGCGCCAGCTCGTGAGCCTCCGGCGAGGACTTGGTCGCTGCGAAGCTCAGGAGCCAGGCAGGCTGGCTGGCGTCGGCCAGAGCTTGCTGCTCCTCGCTGGTGTAGACCAGACCCCCCGCGTGGCGCGACCGCGGCAGCAGCGGGATCGCCCACTCCTCAAGATCGTACTCCTTGACCTTCGCGGAATCGACGCAGAAGTAGCCGTTCGCGCCCGTGACGGTCGAGACACTGAACCGTGCGACGCTGCTGAGCGACTTCACTGCGGAGATCGACTGGACGGCAGTCAGAGCGTCGTTCTGATCAGGCAATAGTAGGTAGTTGGTCCAGGTGCCTGCAGCCGGCGCAACCATGTGCGACCAGGATCGGGTGTCGCCGTTGTGGTCGTGGAACTGGATGGTCGAAGGAGCGGTGGCCCCCTTCGATGCACGGCCGCTGAGAATCAGGACCTCCTGCAGGACCGAGGGGAACGAGCCCGGCTCGAAGAGATCGATGGTGAGGTCGGTCGTGTTGGCCAGGAGCCAGTTGCGGACAGCGTTCGCCGAGATGCCGGTCAGGAACTCGGTCGGGAGAATGACGGAGAAGACGCCGCCGTCACGCAGCTTCGAGAGAGACAGAAGGAAGACGGGGATCCAGAGGTTCGATACGGATGTCCCCGCTGCGCCCAGCCCGGAGCTGATCTCCTTGGCGCGCTGCTTGTCCTCGTCCGAGATGAACTGGAACCGCACGTAGGGCGGATTGGCAAGTACCCAGTCGAAGTCGGAGTCTCGTCCCTGCGACCACTGGAGCACGTTCTGGTTGACCACTCGCCCCTGCATGCCTGTTGAATCCAACGCGTCGGCCGCCTTGGCGGCCTCCTCGGCGAAGATCTCGACGGCTTCGACCGTCTGGATGCGGCGAGCAATGTCGCTGCGCCCGATTCCCCGGAGGAAGGCACCGTCTCCAGCGGACGGCTCGAGCACTCGGAGATCCGATCGACCGTCGAGCAGTTCGGCGGACCGGCGAATGCAGAGCTCGACGAGGACATCAGGCGAGTAGAACCCCCCACGCAGCTTGTCATCGCTTACTTCGTCCCGTGTCCGCATCGAATCTTCTTTCGCTTCAGTTACTGAAGTAACAAGTCTACCTTACCGTTTCCGCGTCGCGCAGTACCCCTTGTGGAATCCTCAAAGGCATGAAACTTCGCTTCGCCGGCCAGCCCTTCGCCGACCACCCAAACCTTGTCGACTTCATCGAGCACGCGAGGGACGACGGGTTCGACGAGCTCAAGATCGCGGTGGCCTGGGCCAAACGGTCCGGCCTCGGGCGCGTCTGGGACGTGCTCGAGGAGTTCCGGGCCCAGGGCGGCAAGGTGCTGTTGATCCTGGGAGTCAGCGAGGGCGGCGCCACCAGGGAGGGACTGGAGCTCGCCCTCCAGGTCGCCGACGAGGGTTACGTCTTCCACGACCCGCGACGAACCTTCCACCCCAAGGTCTACTTCGCCTGCTCGTCTGGCCAGCGCTCGCTGCTCGTCGGTTCGAGCAACCTCACGGCTGGCGGACTCAGCTGGAACTACGAGGCTTCGATGTGGGTGGACTGGGACGCTGGCGAAGGCGAGGACGTGACGGACGAGGTGTCGGCATGGTTCGACAGCCTCATCGCCAAGACGGAGTCATGCAGTCCCCTGACGGCGGAGCTCATCACGGACCTGGAGAAGAGCGGGGACATCGTCATCGGTTCCGAGTCCCGAGCACGGCGCGTTCAGAAGAAGAAGTCGGACACACCGGAAGACAACGACAGCGCGATCGTGGCGACAATCAGCGGCCTGTTCAAGCCAGTGCTGGCCGGCCTGAGGAAGCTGCCGGGCCTGAGCTCCAAGATCGCCCCGATCACATCCGCTCCCGGAACAACAGTCACGAAGAAGCCTGCAATCAAGGCGACAGGCGCATCCGGGACGCCCGCGACGGTGAAGAAGCCGGCACTGGCGGGACCCGCTCCCTTCCCGACCGCAGACGTTCATCGGCGTTGGTTCAAGCATCTCGACAACACCGCGGCGCAGCAGGTGAAGTCCGCGGCGAGTAATCCGACCGGCAATCTGCGCCTGAGCCAGGAGGACGCTTCCATAGACCACAAGCACTACTTCCGCGACGACTTCTTCGGCGGCCTGCCGTGGACGCCGACCGAGGGCAAGGACACGGAGCAGGAGGTCGTCGTCGGGTTCCGCACGTGGATCGACGGCACGGACCTCGGAATCCAAGAGCTCAGGCTCAGCCACGACCCGAAAAGGATCTCCGGGCAAGGAAACGTGCCCACGGTGCTCCATTGGGGCGCGCTGGCATCGGAGATGCGGGAGACCAACTACGTCGGGCTGTACATAAGCCTCGAATGCACGACCGGCGGCGAGTACAACCTGGTGATCTCGCAAGCGCCTCGCGGGGACTACCAGATCTGATCAGCCTGGAGCACCCGGCACCGAGGTACCCCGGCGCCCGGAATCCGTAACGCTCCCACTTGGGAGAACCCTGGGAGGAGATCTTCTCCCGGGGCCCCAGACCACGCCAGACCAACCGACACCAATCGCCTGATCTGCACAGATGCCGACCGGACCAGGAGGGCTTGAGTTCAGGATGCCAAGCGCTGCAGGCGGCTGATGGCCTCATGGAGGACGTCGTCCCTCTTGCAGAACGTGAAGCGGACCTGGCTGCGGCCGGCGTCGGGGTCGTCGTAGAAGACGGAGTTGGGGATGGCGACGACCCCGCAGCGTTCGGGGAGGGCGCGGCAGAAGGCGTAGGCGTCCTTCTCACCGAAAGGGGTGATGTCGGTGGTGATGAAGTACGTGCCCTGGGGTTGGTAGACCTCGAACCCGGCCGCGCGCAGGCCGTCGCCGAGCAGGTCGCGCTTGCGTTGCAGGTCGGTGCGGAAGGCGTCGAAGTACGCGTCCGGCAGGCGGAGCGCCTCGGCGATCGCGTACTGGAACGGGCCGGCGCTGACGTACGTCAGGTACTGCTTGGCGGTCCGGACCGCGGAGACGAGCGGGCCGTCCGCCATGACCCAGCCAACCTTCCATCCGGTGAAGGAGAAGGTCTTGCCGGCGGAGGAGATGGAGACGGTGCGCTCGCGCATGCCGGGGAACGTCGCCATCGGGACGTGGGTGGCTCCGTCGAAGGCCAGGTGCTCGTACACCTCGTCGGTGACGACGAGTAGGTCGTGTTCGACGGCGAGCGCGGCGATGGCGCTCTGCTCCTCGGCGGTGAGGACCATCCCGGTGGGGTTGTGCGGGGTGTTGAGGAGAAGGAGGCGGGTCTGCGGGGTGATCTTGGACCGCAGCTCGTCCAGGTCGGGGCGGAAGGACGGGGCGCGCAAGGTGAGCGGTACGCGCTTCGCGCCGGCCATGGCGATGCAGGCGGCGTAGGAGTCATAGAAGGGTTCGAAGGCGATCACCTCGTCACCGGGCTCCAACAACGCGAGCATGGTCGCCGCGATCGCCTCCGTCGCCCCCGCGGTGACCAGGACCTCCGTGTCCGGGTCAAGGCTCAGGCCGTAGAAGCGGCTCTGGTGATCGGCGATCGCCTGGCGGAGCTCCGGGATGCCGGGGCCCGGCGGGTACTGGTTGCCGCGGCCGTCGCGCAGCGCTCGTACGGCGGCCTCACGCACTGATTCCGGGCCGTCCGTGTCCGGGAAGCCCTGGCCCAGGTTGATCGCGCCCGTCGCTGTCGCCAGTGCCGACATCTCCGCGAAGATCGTCGTCCCGAGCCCGTCCAGCCTGCGGTTCAGCAGCGGCCTGCCGCTCATCTCTCCACCGTCCTCACTCGTGTGTCTGTCGATGCTTCGAGCGCCATCCTGGCCGATGCCCGGGCGGGCGGTCACGAGGCCAGGACCCAATAGGTGGGCGAATAGGGATTGACCCAGCCGACCTTCCAGCCCGTGAAGGAGAAGGTCTTGCCCGCCGAGGAGATGGTGACCGTGCGCTCGCGCATGCCCGGGAGGCCCGCCAGGGGGATGTGCGCGCCCTCGAAGACCAGGTGCTCGTACACCTCGTCCGTGACGACCAGGAGGTCGCGCTCGACCGCCAGCTCGGCGATCGCGGCGAGCTCGGCCGCGGTGAGGACGGTGCCCGTCGGGTTGTGCGGCGTGTTCAGCAGGAGCAGCCGGGTGCGCGGGGTGACGGCGGCACGCAGTTCGTCCAGGTCGAGGGCGAAGGCGCCGGCGTGCGGGCGCAGGGTGACCGGGACGCGTACCGCGCCGGCCATCGCGATGCAGGCCGCGTACGAGTCGTAGTACGGCTCCAGGGCGATGACCTCGTCCCCCGGCTCCAGCAGGGCGAGGAGGGAGGCCGCGATGGCCTCCGTGGCGCCCGCCGTGACCAGGACCTCGGTGTCGGGGTCGTAGGACAGGCCGTAGAAGCGCTGCTGGTGCGCGGCGATCGCCGAGCGCAGCTCCGGGACGCCGGGGCCCGGCGGGTACTGGTTGCCCCGGCCCGTGAGGACCGCGCGGGAGGCCGCCTCGGCGATCTCCGCCGGGCCGTCGGTGTCGGGGAAGCCCTGGCCGAGGTTGATCGAACCGGTGCGGGCGGCCAGCGCCGACATCTCCGCGAAGATCGTCGTGCCGAAGGCCGCCAGACGGCGGTTCAGGAAGGGGCGGTCGCTGCTCACGGGTGCGCTCATGGGCGTCATCCTGGGGTCAACCTCTGGACTTCCTCAAGTGTGCTTTGGGCCGTGCGGCCCGGGGGCATCCCCCCTTCACGCGGGACGCGGGGATCCCGCTCCCCGGGCAGACCGGGGTGAGAGAAGGGCGGACCGCATGTTCGTCTTCATCGTTATCGCCATCATGGTCGTCGCTTTCGTCGTGACGATCGCAGCCCGTTCGTCCAGGAGCGGGCGGCACACCAGCGGCCGTCGCAAGCGCAGCAGCTGGTGGGTGGACGGGGGTGACGGGGGCGGCTCGTCCTCGTCCTGTGGTTCGTCTTCGTCCTGCGGCTCGTCGTCTTCGTGCGGCGGCGGGGGCGGGTGCGGCGGTTCCAGCTGACACGGGGCAGCGGGCACCGTGTGGACGAGGGCGCCCGGCGGTCGTTTTTCGGTCGGGCGTCCTCGTCGTTCGTCCCTGCGTGACGACTCGTTCGCCGATGCATGACGACGCGCGGGACGCAACTCGTTGAACACGTGAACTGTGGAGCCCCCGGGGGGATGTAAACCCCTTCAAGTTGGGTAAAAACGCTGTGAGTGCCGTGCCTTTCATGATTCCCTCGGTTGAGTAGACCAGTCCTCGGACCTCCCTGGACTTCCTGTGGACCCGTGCCGGTGTCCCCCCACCCGTTGACTACCGCTGGCGGGCCCCCGGCCCATCTCCCTCGCGCGTTTGCGGAGCCGACTCATGCTCACGACCCTCCAGACCTCTTACACCGACACGCGTGCCGCCGATCTCGCCTGGGCCCTGGGTCGGGACCGGCTGCCCGCCCTGGCCGTACTGAACCTCGAACTGTCGGGCGCCAAGGTGGAGTTGCGCCTGCTCGGGGCCTCCCATCAGGTTCTTCTGGAGGAGGCCGAGGTGCTCTGCTCGGAGACGGTCGCCTGCATGCCCGGCAGCAGTACGCCGCTGCCGCTCGGCGTGGCCAAGCGGGTGGGCGACTGGGAGTACGAGTTCGCCGCGCGGGTCGAGACCCTGTCCCGCGGGTCCTTCGCGGGGCGGGCACAGGAGCTGCTCGCACTGGTGGCTGACCACCCGAACGGGCTAGCGGGGACCTTTCCCGGAAGTCCGCACGCCTTCACCGCCATGCTCGCGCAGCACTACGAGGGCCAGGTGCGCTGGCGGACCTGGCACGCGTACCCGCAGGAGGGGCAGCTGGTGGCCACCCGGACCCGGGTGGGCGTACGGACGGGGGCCCCGGCCGCCGCGGCGCCGGAATCGCCCGCGCTGCTGTAGCGGGCGGCGGGCGGCGGGAGGCGTGGATCGGGCGCGGGGTCGGCGGGCGCCTCCGGGGTGCGGACGGCCCGCCGCCGTTACGCCAACTGGCTGGATCGATGCGCCACTTGCACCCATGTGGGTGACCGGATGTAGGTGGGTGGTGACGTACGGTTCGCTTCATGATCGACCGTTCCGTCCCGCGCCGTGTGCTCCCGGCTCCGGAGCCGCGGGGCGCCGCGACCGTCCCGGCCGCCCTGCCCGTACGGCCCCGGACCGGCCGACTCCTCGTCCTGGCCACCGTGTTCGTCTGCGCCGCCTGCGGGCTCGTGTACGAACTGGAGCTGCTCGCCCTGGGCAGCTACCTCGTCGGCGACTCCGTCACCCAGGCGTCGGTCGTGCTGTCCGTCATGGTCTTCGCCATGGGCGTCGGCTCCCTGCTCGCCAAGCGCCTGCGCCACCGGCCCGCCTTCGGCTTCGGCGCCATCGAGGCCGGGCTCGCCCTCCTCGGCGGGCTCTCGGCCATGGCGCTCTACGCGAGCTTCGCCTGGCTGGGGGAGTCCCGCCCCGCCCTCGTCGCCTTCTCCTTCGTCATCGGGGTGCTCATCGGCGCGGAGATCCCGCTGCTGATGGTCCTCATCCAGCGCATCCGCAGACAGGACGCGGGCGGAGCCGTCGCCGACCTGTTCGCCGCCGACTACGTGGGCGCCCTCGTCGGCGGCCTCGCCTTCCCGTTCCTGCTGCTCCCGAGGCTCGGCCAGCTCACCGGCGCCATGCTCACCGGCACCGTCAACGCGGCCGTCGGCGGCGGGCTGGTCCTGTGGCTGTTCCGCCGCGACCTGAGCCGGCGCTGCCGCTGGCTGCTGATCGCCGCGAACGTGACCGTGCTGGCCGTGCTCGCCTCGGCGACCGTCCTCGCCGACGACTTCGAGCGGGTCGCCCGGCGCGCCGTCTACGGTGCGGAGGTGCGGGTCGCCGTCCGGACCGGCGTGCAGGAACTGGTGCTCACCGGCCCCCCGACCGGCTCTCCGCGCTCCCTCGACCTGTACCTCGACGGGCGGCTGCGGGTCAGCGGCTACGACGAGTACCGCTACCACGAGGCCCTGGTCCACCCCGCGATGACCGGCCCGCACGCCAGCGTCCTGGTCCTCGGCGGCGGCGACGGTCTCGCCGCCCGCGAGGTCCTCCGATACCGGGACGTCGCTTCGGTCACCGTCGTCGAGCTCGACCCCGGCGTGGTCGGGCTCGCCCGCACCGATCCGATGCTCTCCGCACTCAACGCCCGGGCGTACGAGGACCCGCGCACGGCCGTCGTGACGCAGGACGCCTTCCGCTGGCTGCGGGGGCCGGCCGCCACCGGCCGGTTCGACGTCATCGTCTCCGACCTCCCGGACCCGGGCATCACCCCCAGCACGAAGCTGTACTCGCAGGAGTTCTACGGGCTGGCCGCGCGGGCCCTGCGCCCCGGGGGCCGGATCGCCGTGCACGCCGGGCCGCTTGCCACGCGCCCGCGGACGTACTGGACCGTCGACTCCACCCTCCGCGCGGCCGGCCTGCTGACCTCCCCCTACAGCGCGGGCGGCCGCCTCTCGGGCTTCGCCGCCGGACCCGACCGCACCCCCCTCGGTGTCGCCGGCGCACCGCCGCAGGACTGGGGCTTCGTCCTGGCCGCCCGCGACGGGGTCCCCCCGCTGCACGTGGACCGCGACACGCCCGCCCTGCACTCGCTGTCGACCCGCTCGCTGCAGGACGCCGCGCGCGACGCGGAACGCACCCGGGTGCCCGGACTCCCGCCGTCGACCCTGCCGCACCCGCGGTATTCGTGACCCGGTGCGCTGTCATCGGTAGGCTCGACCGCATGGAGCATCAGGTGTTCGTCCCGGTACCGGCAGACGATCTCCGCGCCGTGCTGCGCGACCCCGCCCGGGTGGCCCGGTGCGTACCGGGACTCCAGCAGGACGCCGGCACCGAGGCCGGGCCGGTCGCCGGCCGGCTGAAGGTCCGCGTCGGCGGGAGCACCGTCACCTACCGGGGAGCCCTGGCCGTCATCGAGCGGGACCCCGGACACTTCACCTTCGAGGGTGAGGGCACGGAGGTCCGCGGCAGCGGGACCGTGAAGTTCTCCGTGGACCTGCGGCTGTCCCCGGCCGAGGACGGCACCCGGCTGGACTTCACCGCCGGGGCCACCGCCGACGGGCGCGCCGCCGCGTTCACCCCCGAGGCCGCGGCCGCCGCCGTACAGCGACTGCTGGACCGGGCCGCCGGCCAGCTGACCGCCGGGTCCGCCCTCGGCGACCCCGTGGCCGAGGCCGAGGAGGCGGAGGAGACCGGCGACACCGGCTCCGGGGTCCTCGGGGACGACGTCACCGAGGTCACCGCCTCCCTCTTCGACACCGAGGTGCCGCCCCCGTCGCTGGACCCGTTCCTGGCCGGCGGGTTCGAGGAGCTCGACGGGGCCCCGCGGCCTCCGGCCGAGGCCGCCCACGCCCGCCGCACCATGATCGGCCGCAGCGCGGAGGAGGTGGACCACGCGCCTCCGCGCGGCCGGTACGCTCCGGTCCCCGCGCCCGCCACCACCGCCGGCGACAGCCTGCGCTGGATCGCCCCGGCCGCCGCCCTCGCGCTGGCCTCGGCGGTCGTCATCGGCCGGGCCCTGCGCCGCCGTCGCTGACCTGCGGTTCGCGGCCCCATTAGGGTCGGCGGCATGAGTACGCAACTGAGCGCCGGCGGCGCCGAGGTGACGGTCGACCAGGAGAACGGCTGCCGCATCAGCAGCCTGCGCATCGACGGGACGGAGCTGCTGCGCCAGGGCCCGAAGTACGGGGTGTTCCCGATGGTCCCGTGGTGCGGCCGGATCGAGGACGGCCGGTTCCGCGACGGCGGCACCGTCCACCAGATGCCGGTCAACCACCCGCCGCACGCGCTCCACGGCTTCGGCCGCGACGCCCCCTGGCGCCCGGCGGGAGCCACCGCCACCGAGGCGGCGTTCACCTACGACCTCGGCGAGCCGTGGCCGTACCCGGGCCGGGTGACCCAGGTGTTCGCGCTCACCGAGGACGCGCTGACCCTCACCATGGGCGTCGAGACGTACGGGGACTCCTTCCCGGCCCAGGCCGGCTGGCACCCCTGGTTCCGGCGCGACCTCGGGACCGGCGGCGGGGCGGCGGAGCTCTCCTTCGAGCCCGCCTGGCAGGAGGAGCGCGGCGCCGACCACCTCCCGACCGGCCACCGCATCGACCCGAAGCCCGGCCCCTGGGACGACTGCTTCGGGATGCCGCACGGGGTCGACGTCACCCTCACCTGGCCCGGCGCCCTGGAGCTGCGGCTCACCAGCCGGGCCGAATGGGTGGTCGTCTACGACGAGGAGTCCGAGGCCGTCTGCGTGGAGCCGCAGACCGGTCCGCCGAACGGGCTGAACACCCTGCCGCGCCTGGTCACCCCCGTGGACCCGCTGGAGGTCTCCACGACGTGGACGTGGCGGCGGCTGCGCTAGGGCGCAATTAAGCTCAGGGCCATGAGTGACGTACGGGATGCGCTTCTGCAGCAGATCAAGGACAAGGCCGTCGTGCACGGCAAGGTGATCCTTTCCTCCGGCCGGGAGGCCGACTACTACATCGACCTCCGCCGGATCACCCTCGACGGCGAGGCGGCCCCGCTGGTCGGTCAGGTCATGCTCGACCTGACCGCCGAGCTCGAATTCGACTGCGTCGGCGGTCTGACCCTGGGCGCCGACCCGGTCGCGACCTCGATGCTGCACGCCTCCGCCGCGCGCGGCCAGCGTCTCGACGCCTTCGTGGTCCGCAAGGCGCAGAAGGCCCACGGCATGCAGCGCCGCATCGAGGGCACCGACGTGAAGGGCAAGCGCTGCCTGGTCGTCGAGGACACCTCGACCACCGGCGGTTCCCCGCTGACCGCCGTCGAGGCGGTCCGCGAGGCCGGCGGCGAGGTCGTCGCCGTCGCCACGATCGTCGACCGCGGTGCGGCCGAGGCCATTGCCGAGGCGGGTCTCCCGTACCTCACCGGCTACCACCTCGAGGACCTGGGCCTGTCCTAGGTCGTCCACCAGGGCTGTCCCAGGGTCTGCCTTGCGGCCCTGCCCCGTGCTTCCGGGTCTCTTTCCCGGTCTCCTTCCGGGTCTCCTTTAGGGGCCCGGGGTGCCGGACCGGCCACCGCGACAACTGGTGACGAAGGTCCTCGGTGACGCCTGAGGCGGCTCTGACCTGCCCTTTCGTTGGAGCCCGGGGTGTTTCACGTGAAACATCCCGGGCCGTTAGCCCAGCACGTGAGACCGGCAGGCTGGACCCCCGCGCTGAGTCTGGAAAGATAGGCGCGACGATGACGTCGCCCCCAGGTCAGGGCCCGCAATAAGCACACTCCCGCACATCCAAGGAGCCGGCAGATGCCCATCGCAACCCCCGAGGTCTACAACGAGATGCTCGACCGGGCGAAGGCAGGCAAGTTCGCCTACCCGGCCATCAACGTGACCTCCTCCCAGACCCTGCACGCTGCACTGCGCGGCTTCGCGGAGGCCGAGAGCGACGGCATCATCCAGATCTCCACCGGTGGTGCGGAGTTCCTGGGTGGCCAGTACAACAAGGACATGGTCACCGGCGCGGTCGCCCTGGCCGAGTTCGCGCACATCGTGGCCGCCAAGTACGACATCACGGTGGCCCTGCACACGGACCACTGCCCGAAGGACAAGCTGGACGGCTACGTACGTCCGCTGCTCGACATCTCCGCCGAGCGCGTGGCCCGCGGTCTGAACCCGCTCTTCCAGTCGCACATGTGGGACGGCTCCGCCGAGACCCTGGCCGACAACCTGGCCATCGGCCAGGAGCTGCTCGCCAAGGCCGTCGCCGCCAAGATCATCCTTGAGGTCGAGATCACCCCGACCGGCGGTGAGGAGGACGGCGTCAGCCACGAGATCAACGACGAGCTGTACACCACCGTCGACGACGCGATCCGCACCGCCGAGGCCCTCGGCCTGGGCGAGAAGGGCCGCTACCTGCTGGCCGCCTCCTTCGGCAACGTCCACGGCGTCTACAAGCCGGGCAACGTCGTCCTGCGCCCCGAGCTCCTCAAGGACCTCCAGGCCGGTGTCGCCGAGAAGTACGGCAAGGCCTCGCCGTTCGACTTCGTCTTCCACGGCGGCTCGGGCTCCACGGCCGAGGAGATCGCCACCGCGCTGGAGAACGGCGTCGTGAAGATGAACCTCGACACCGACACCCAGTACGCCTTCACCCGCCCGGTCGTGGACCACATGTTCAGCAACTACGCCGGTGTGCTGAAGGTCGACGGCGAGGTCGGCACGAAGTCCAAGTACGACCCCCGCACCTGGGGCAAGGCCGCCGAGGCCGGTATGGCCGCGCGTGTCGCCGAGGCGTGCGCGAACCTGCGCTCCACCGGTACCAAGCTGAAGTAGTCGGCCCAGCCGGCCACACCGCTTCACCGCTCCACCGCTTCACCGAAGGGCCCGGTCCCCGTCCCCTGACGGAGACCGGGCCCTTCGTGCACGTGCCCGGACGCTGCAGGGCCCGAACGAGGCGGACCTGTGCGACTGTCCGAGCGCGTCGGCCCCCGCCCCGGCCGGGCGGTGGCAGTCGGGTGCCGGACGCCATGGCGTGCATCGCCGACGCCGGGGGCGGGCGCGGACCGCGGATCCGCAACTCCCGCACCGGAGCACGGCCACCACTGCTCGGCCCGGCGGCAGCGGCCCGGCAGACTGGGGGCATGTCCATTCACCAGAACCTGCTCGGGGGCCCCGCCCCCACCCACCTTCCCGACGAGCCGGGCCGCGAGGCCATCGCCGCCGGCACCCCCGCCGTCGAGGTGGCCGCCGCGCACCCGACGTCCTCCCTCGCCTGGGCGGTCCTCGCCGACGAGGCCTTCGCCGCCGGCAGCACCGTCGAGTCGTACGCCTACGCCCGCACGGGCTACCACCGCGGCCTCGACGCCCTGCGCCGCGCCGGCTGGAAGGGCCACGGCCCGGTCCCGTGGGAGCACGAGCCGAACCGCGGTTTCCTGCGGGCCCTGCACGCCCTGGCCCGCGCGGCCGAGGCGATCGGCGAGAAGGAGGAGTACGAGCGCTGCTCGACCTTCCTGCGCGACTCGTCCCCGACGGCGGCGGACACGCTGAGCGCCTGAGGCCGTACAGCGCGGAGTGACGCACACCCCATTTGTGTGGTCTGCGTCACTCCCCGCTGGAGCGCCGGCGCGCCGGTGTCCTATGCTGCGGGCAGGGGACCGGGGCTCCACTCACCTCACGGAAGGAGCGGACCGCTACCCGGAAGCACGTGTCGAGGAGACAGAAATGTCGAACAACCTTGATGCCTCCGGAGTCGGCGGGTCGGACACCCCGAACCTCGACTTCGACGGCACCACCCCGTACGAGGACTACGTCCAGGCGGACGTTCTCACCCACCTCCAGCACCTCCGCTCGGACGACCCCGGCGAGATGGTCTTCCTGGTCACGACCCAGGTCATGGAGCTGTGGTTCACGGTCATCGTCTACGAGTGGGAAACCGCCGCGAAGGCCCTGCGCGAGGACCGCATCCCGGTCGCGATGGATGCGCTGAAACGTTCCCTCCGCGAACTCGAAGCCCTCAACGCCTCCTGGCGCCCGCTCGCCCAGCTCACCCCGGGACAGTTCAACGCCTACCGCTCCGCGCTCGGCGAAGGTTCCGGTTTCCAGTCCGCGATGTACCGCCGGATGGAGTTCCTGCTCGGCGAGAAGTCCTCCTCCATGCTCGTCCCGCACCGGGGCGCGCCCCGCGTCCACGCGGAGCTGGAGAAGGCCCTCCACGAGCCGAGCCTCTACGACGAGGTCCTGCGCCTCCTCGCCCGCCGGGGCTTCCCGGTCCCGGCCGCCGTCCTCGACCGCGACCTCTCGCTGCGCTACGAGCCCTCGGCCGAGGTGGAGGCCGTCTGGACCGGCCTCTACGCCACCCCGGACGAGCACCTGGACCTCCACCGCCTCGGCGAGGTCCTCACCGACGTCGCCGAGCTCGTCTGGCGCTGGCGCAACGACCACCTGGTCGCCACCCGCCGTGCGATGGGCGCGAAGACGGGCACGGGCGGCTCGGCCGGCGTGACCTGGCTGGAGAAGCGCGCCACGAAGAACGTCTTCCCGGAGCTCTGGACGGCCCGCAGCCATGTCTGAGACCTCCAGCCCCGCCGATCTGGCGGCCCGCGCGGAATCCCTGGACGCCGCCGACGAGCTGGCCAAGCTCCGCGGTCGCTTCGTCCTCCCCGACGGAGTCGTCTACCTGGACGGCAACTCCCTCGGCGCGCTCCCGGCCGGTGTCGCCGGCACCACCGCCGACGTCGTCTCCCGGCAGTGGGGCGAGCTCCTCATCCGCTCCTGGGAGGAGAGCGGCTGGTGGACCGCCCCCGAGCGGATCGGCGACAAGCTCGCCCCCCTCGTCGGCGCGGCCCCCGGCCAGGTCGTCGTGGGCGACTCCACCAGCGTCAACCTCTTCAAGGCCCTGGTCGGCGCCGCACGCCTCGCGGCCCCCGGCCGGACCCGGATGCTGGTCGACGCGGCCACCTTCCCGACCGACGGCTACATAGCCGAGTCGGCGGCCCGGATGACGGGCCTGACCGTCACCCCGGTGGATCCCTCGCACGCGGCGGAGGCGATGGACGCGGACACCGCCGTGGTCCTCCTCAACCACGTCGACTACCGCACCGGGCGGCTCCACGACCTGCCCGCCCTCACCACGGCGGCCCGCGCCGCCGGGGCGATCACGGTCTGGGACCTGTGCCACTCCGCCGGGGCCCTCCCCGTCGGCCTCGACGAGCACGCCGTCGACCTCGCGGTCGGCTGCACGTACAAGTACCTCAACGGCGGCCCGGGCGCGCCCGCGTACCTGTACATCGCCGCACGCCACCAGGCCGGCTTCGACTCCCCGCTCCCCGGCTGGAACGGCCACGCGGATCCCTTCGCGATGACCCCGGCCTTCGAGGCGGCCCCGGGCGCGACCCGCGGCCGCGTCGGCACCCCGGACATCCTGTCCATGCTGGCCCTGGAGTCGGCGCTCGACGCCTGGGACGGGGTCTGCGTCGAGGCCGTACGGGCCAAGTCGCTCGCCCTGACCGACTTCTTCCTCGAATGCGTGGCGGCGTACGTCCCGCAGGGCCGCGTCGAGTCGGTCACCCCGGACGAGCACGAGCACCGCGGCAGCCAGATCTCGCTGCGCACCGAGAACGCCCGTGAGGTCATGCGGGAACTCGTCTCCCGGGGCGTCATCGGCGACTTCCGCGCACCCGACGTCCTGCGCTTCGGCTTCACCCCGCTCTACGTCGGGTTCGCCGACGCCGAGCGCGCCGCGCGCACGCTGGGTCACATCTTCGGGTGACTTGGTAGCGAAACGTCACATCACCGGGCGGGCGGGGCTACGGCTCCGTCCGCCCGGTCACATCCCGGACCCCGCACGGAACCTCCCGTTCCAGACTGATACGGTCCCGCTCTGCCGGAACACCGGAACATCTGTCCCCGCTGTCCCACGCGTTACCGAGAGGTTGAGCCGATGACGGACCCCGCCGCCGTGGAACGGGACGCCGCCGAGGCCGCCTCGGCCTTCTCCCATCCGGCCGTGGCGCCGGACGCGACCGCCGCGTACGGGGAACACCCCGACCATGTCGTCGACTTCTACGCCCCGCGCGCCGAGCCCCCGGGCGGCCCGGTCCCGCTGGTGGTCATCCTGCACGGCGGCGCGTGGCGGGCGCCGTACGACAGACAGCACATCACCCCGCTCGCGGACTTCCTGGCCCGGAGGGGTTTCGCCGTGGCGAACGTCGAGTACCGGCGCGGGAGTTCCCTCCCGCACCAGAACGCCGACGGGCCGGTCGCCGGCCGCTGGCCGGAGACCTTCGACGACGTCGCCGCCGCGATGGACGCCCTCCCGGGGCTGGCCGCCGCGGCGCTCCCGCAGGCCGACCTCCGCCGCGTGGTCGTCACCGGCCACTCGGCGGGCGGACACCTCGCGCTGTGGGCCGCGGCCCGGCACGTGCTCCCGCACGACTCCCCGTGGAGGCTGCCTTCCCCGCCGATGCTGCGCGGCGTGGTGGCACTGGCCCCGATCGCGGACTTCGCGGTGGCGGAGGAACTGGGCGTGTGCGGCGGCGCGAGCGCGCAGCTGCTGGGCGGCGAGGAGTACTTCGCGGACCGCCTCCCGTACGCGGACCCGGCGGCCCTGCTGCCGACGGGGATCGCCACGGCGGTGGTGCAGGGGCGGGACGACATCGTGGTCCCGCAGCAGGTGGCCGAGGCGTACGTGGCGGCGGCGGCGAAGGCGGGCGAGATGGTCGGTCTGACGCTCCTCGACGGCGTCGGCCACTTCCCGCTCATCGACCCGGCCGCGGACGCCTGCGCGGTGGTCTCGGAGGAGATCGCGCAACTGGCCTGGTAGCGGCCGGTGTCCCGGCCGCCGACCGGGCCGGGGCGCCCGTCATGGCTGCTCCGACGGTGTGCGAGGATCCGCGCACGGGCACCGGGGCCCCGTGGATCCCGGTGTCTCATCGAGCGGTTGGCGGGAGAGCGGACATGGGCAGCAGCACCCTGCGGTGGTTCGAGGGGCACGCGTAATGGCCCGGTGGGGGTTGCTCGTCGAGCAGCACATGGGCAGCGGCGAGGGCCGGGAGTGGTCCATCAAGGTCCTCGGGCACGTCGACGGGACGCGCGAGGAGGCGGTCGCCGCACTGCGGGAACACGCCGAACAGTACAAGCCCCAGCATCCGTACAGGCCGAAGCGACGGGTCCTGTACCGGGACGGCGATTCCTTCCTGCTGGTCCTGGACGGGCGCTGGCAGGCCTTCCACTGCCGGTTCACGGTGGCGGAGCAGCTCTCCGACAGCGCGGGCTGAGGCGCGGGGCAGAATCGCGCCAACTCCCCCTCCCTGCAGTGATATCGGCTGATCACGCGACGAGGATCTATGTACTGTGACCCCGACAGTTCCTGAGCGTGTTCAAAAAAATGGGGGGAACGGTGCGCAGTCGCCGTCTCGTAATTTCCGTTGCCGTCATCGCGGCCACGGTCGGTCTCGTCCCGGGGATGGCCCACGCGGCCGATCCGGTGGCTCCCGTCGCGCCGGTCGCTCCGAGCGCGCAGGGTGTGGCCGCTCCCGCCGTGGATCTGGGGAAGGCCGCGGCGCCGAACTTCAAGACCTTCAAGAGCCCCGCCGAGCGCTCGGTCCGCAAGGGCCTGCCCGGCGGGAAGGCCGGGGCCGGCGCCTCGCAGGCCGCCGGGAACCCGGACCTGGCCATCGTGCTGAACGCGGCGAGCACCTCCGCGCACGCGCTGGACCTGGAGACCACCGTCATCAGCGCGGACTCCACACTGAAGGTCACCGTCGACTGGGGCGACGGGAACACCGACGGAATGGACGCCTACGGCTCGACCGTCCTCAAGAGCAGCCACACGTACGCTGAGCTCGGCGAGTACGCGGTCAAGGTCACCGTGACGGACCCGGCGAACCAGGCCGAGGTCGTCAACACGTTCCCGGTCATGACCGCGGGCTCGGACTTCGTCCCGTACGCGCCCACCCGCCTCCTGGACACCCGCGACGGCACCGGCGCGGTCAAGGGCAAGGTCGCTCCGCTCGGCTCCACCCGCGTGAAGGTCGGCGGCAACGGGGCGATCCCGGCCGGGGTCACCGCCGTGGTCCTCAACCTGACCGTCACCAACGCCACCAGCGGTGGGCACATCACGGCCTTCGCCGAGGAAACCGAGCGTCCGACCACGTCGAACGTCAACTTCGAGGCGGGCCAGACCGTCCCGAACCTGGTGATCGTGCCGGTCGGCAAGAACGGCTACGTCGAGCTCGCCAACCGCGGCTCGGAGTCGGTCGACCTGATCGCGGACGTGACCGGCTACTTCACCCGGACCGAGGCGAGCGGCTACACGCCGATGACCCCGGCCCGTTTCGTCGACACCCGTGAGGGCCTCGGCGCGAACCGGGGCCGGCTCGGCGGCCGGAAGACCTTCTCCACCCAGATCGGCGGCCTGCGCGGCGTGCCCGAGGGCATCACCGCCGTCGCGCTGAACGTGACGGTCACCAACCCGAAGGAGGCCGGTCACCTGTCGGTCTTCCCGGGCGGCGGGGCCACCCCGACCGCGTCGAACCTGAACTTCACCCCCGGTCAGACGGTCGCCAACTCGGTGATCGTGCCCGTCGGCGCGGACGGCAGGATCAGCGTCTTCAACGGCGCCTGGGCCGGGACCGACGTGATCGTCGACGTCGTCGGCTACTACAGCACCGACAGCAAGGCGTCCTTCATGCCGCTCAAGCCGGGCCGGATGATCGACACCCGTGACCCGCGCTGGCCCCACGGGCCGCTGCGGGCCCGTGGCTACATCTACAACGGGATCTCGCCCGACGAGGCGGGCATCGCCGGGTACGTGCTGAACACCACCGTGACCAACACGACCGGCACCGGCTTCCTGTCGGTCGCGCCGGACCCGAACTCGCTGCAGCAGTACAGGGACAAGACCGCGGTCTTCCCGGAGCGTCCCGCGTCCTCGACCCTGAACTGGACGGCCGGCAACACCGTCCCGAACCTGGTCCAGGCGAGCTCCGGCAAGAACGGCATCGTCGACTACTGGAACCAGGGCTGGGAAGACGTGGACCTCGTCGTCGACCTCTTCGGTTACTACGAGTCCAAGTGATCCACCGCCGGGCGCCGCGGGGACGGTCCGCCGTCCCCGCGGCGCCCCGGCCGTCTAGCGCTCGGGTCTGCCCCGGGCGAGGTGTTCCACCAGTTCGGCCAGGTCCTCGCAGACCTGCTCGATCTTCAGGCGGACGTTGTTCTGCTCGGTGACCATCGCCGACAGCAGCAGCCCGGTCAGGGCCGCTGCCCCGTTGAGGGCCTGCAGGTTGATCATGATTTGCAGGAGGCTCTGCCCGTCGAACGGTCCGGCGCGGTCGCTCGCCGCCGAGATCGCGAGGACGGACACGAGCAGGGTGCACGGGGCGCTCCCGGCGAGCTGGAAGCGTACGGCCGCCCAGATGATCAGCGGGAAGACGAGGAACAGCAGGGACAGGGAGCTCCGGGTGGCCACGACGGTGACGACGACGGACGAGAGCGCCAGGGCCGTCACCTCGGCCACGCGGTAGCCGCCCGCCTCGGGGCGGCGGACCCGGCGCAGGACGAGCAGGACGGGCGTCACCACGAGCACGCCCATCGCGTCCCCGGCCCACCAGGCCGACCACACCGGCCAGAACCGGGACGCGGGCAGGTCGCCGCTGAGCACCAGCGTCCAGGTCCCGATGGTCGCGCTGATCAGCATCGGCAGCAGACCGCCCAGGAAGACCAGCGCCAGGGCGTCCCGCAGCCGGTCGACCTCGCTGCGGAAGCCCGCCTTGCGGAGCATCAGGTACGCGCACACGGGCGCCAGGGTGTTCCCCGCGACGATGCCGAGGCCGGAGAGGTTGAAGTCGCCGATCCGTTCGATGGCGAGGTACGTGCCGAGCGCGATCCCCGGCCATGCCCGCAGGCCCAGCCAGAGCAGGGCGGCGAGGGCGATGCCGGTGGGCGGCCACAGGGGCGTGACCTCGGCGCCGTTGACGACCACGGACTGGTGCAGGCCGATCCGTCCGCCCGCGTAGTAGGCGAGGGCGACGGCGAGGATCAGCAGGACAGCTGCGGGCAGACGTCGCCATTCCTCGGTGCGCACCACAGCATCAGACAACAGGCCCGCGTCCGGGCGGGGCGTGACGCGCCGCGTCGTGGGTGAGGACGAGTACTGCGGCGTCATCGGCGTGGCCGGTGGAGTCGGCCACCTTCATCACCGCGGCGGCCAGCTCGTCGGGATCGGTGCCCGCCGCTTCCCTGACGACGCGGGCGACGCGCTCCAGCCCCACCTCGATCGGGAACCTGGGGCCTTCGACCACGCCGTCGGTGAGCAGGACGATCGATCCGGCCTTCGTCAGCCGGCGCCGGGTCACGGCGTACCCCGATCCGGTCTGCAGGTTCAGCGGCAGCCCGCCGTCGTCGTCGGTGATGCCGTACTGGCCGTCGACGGTGGCCCAGATCGAGGGCACGTGGCCGGCCCGGGCGCTCTCCAGCTCCCACGTCTGCGGATCGAAGCGGAGCAGGCTGCAGGTCGCGAAGAGATCGCGGTCCATGGAGAGCAGCACCTCGTTGGCCCGGCCGAGCACCTCGCCCGGATCGGCGACGACGGCCGAGATGGCGCGCAGGCAGATCCGGATCTGTCCCATGAAGGCGGCCGCGTCCACGTCGTGTCCCTGGACGTCGCCGATGCAGAAGGCGAGGGCGCCCTCGGGCAGCTGGAAGCCGTCGTACCAGTCGCCGCCGATGTCCAGGCCGTGCCGGGCGGGCGCGTACCGGGCCGCGGCGCGCAGCCCCGGCAGCACGGGCAGTGAGGTGGGCAGCATCTCGCGCTGCAGTGCCTCGGCCAGCTCGACCCGGGCCTGCTGCAGCTCGACCCCTTGCCGCGCCTGGGCGGTGAGCCGTCCGAGCATGCTGAGCAGGTCGGCGCTCGCCACGCGCGGGGGGCGGCGCGGACTCATGGAACGCTCCGAGGTGCACCCATTCGTCCCTGCTTCCGCTCCGTTCGCGAGCCCGTGCACATCATATTTCCGGCCACCCGGAACGCGCCCCCCGAGACGGCCCCGGCCCGGCCGATCTGCACCGGAACGCATCTTCACATCAGCTCGCACATTCGTTCGAGTTTCGGTCCCCCTGCTCGTCGGCCGGCGAGGCGACCGACCCGGAGCTTGCCGATGACGGCCAGGGCGATGAAGAAGTCGATCTGGCCGATCGCGGTGGTGAGGGTGGCCTCCTTTCCCCGAAAACGCGGAGGGCCCCGCCCGATCTCCCGATCGGACAGGACCCTCGCTCGCGTCACCGGGACGTCAGGACGTGAAGTAGCCGCTCAGATCGGCGATCACGTCCACGGAGCCCGTGTTGTTGAAGAACGTCACCCGTCCGTCCACGACCGGGACGACCACCAGGTTGGCGACCGTCTGCCCGGCGGTGTAGTTGAGGTTCGACACGTTGGGACGTGCGACCCCGTGCGGGTGGACGATCAGGTGACCGGCCTCGGTGGGATTGGTGACCGTGACGTTCAGGACGACGGCGGTCACCCCCTGCGCGGGCACTCCCGCGACCCCGGCCACCTGGAGGCTCACGAGGCTGCCCCCACCCACGGCGCCCGCCCGGGCGCCGGTGCCGTCACGGGTGTCGAGCAGCCGGACCGGACCCGCCGCGGAGAAGGCGGAACCGGTGGCCGCGTAGTAGCCGGTCACGTCGGCGATGAGGTCCACCGATCCGGCGTTGTTGCGCAGGTCGACCTTGCCGTTGACGACGGGCACGGTCACCAGGTTGGGCACGATCTGCCCGGCCGTGAAGTTGAGGTTCGACACGTCCGGCGCCGCCTGCCCGTTGGGGTAGACGGTGACGTGCCCGGCCTGGGTCGGGTACACGGCGGTCACGTTCATGACGACCGCGGTCACCCCGGTGGCCGGGACCCCCTTCACGCCGGTGACCTGGAGGGTGACGACCCCGCCGGGACCGACGCGCTCCTTCTTGGCACCGGTGCCGTCCCGCGTGTCCAGGAACCGCGAGGGCGTGATCGAGTTCAGCGCGGAGCCGGCCCCGGCCTTGTCGGTGTAGTAGCCGGTGACGTCGGCGATGAGGTCCACCGATCCGGCGTTGTTGCGCAGGTCGACCTTGCCGTTGACGACGGGCACGGTCACCAGGTTGGGCACGATCTGCCCGGGCGCGAAGTTGAGGTTCGACACCGTGGGTGTGGCCTGCCCGTTCGGGTAGACCATCACGTGTCCGGCCTCGGTCGGGTCGACGGCGGTCACGTTCATGACCACGGCCGTGACGCCCGTCGCCGGGATGCCCTTCACGCCGGCGACCTGGAGGGTGACGACCCCGCCGGGACCGACGCGCTCCTTCTTGGCACCGGTGCCGTCCCGCGTGTCCAGGAACCGTGACGGCCCGGCCGGCACGAACCGGCTGCCCGTCGGGACGGGCGCGGGGGCCGTGACGGTGTACGCCTTGGTGATCCGGTGCCCCCCGATGTAGGGCCCGACGTCGTACAGGCCCGGCTTGAGGCCGTTGGTGTCGACGAGCACCTTCATCGACGTGCCGTCAGGGCTGACGGAGAGCGGCTTCAGGGCGGTGCCCTCCGCGAACGGGTCGTCGCTGGGCATCAGCCGGAGCTCGGTGCTCAGGCGCAGTCCGACGCCGTGGACGACGGCCTGGTTGCGTGTACCGGCGGGGCCGGTCGCCGGGCTGATCCCACTGATCCAGGAACCGGGCAGGGACTTGCAGCCGGCGGCGCAGGCCCCCTGCATGCTGTACTCGACGGGTGTGGCGGCCTTCCCGGCGGTCAGCAGCAGCACGGCGTCGCCGGGTTCGGCGGTGCTGGAAGCCGAGCAGACGTCCGGGCACCCGTATCCGGATTCGGCGGCGGACTTGGTCCAGCCGGGGCCGTTGTGCAGGCTCACGTCCACGGACCCGGTCTCCTCGCGCAGGTCGCCCGCCGTGGTGGGCAGGCTGAGCCCGAAGGAGTGGGAGGGCTTCATGGCCACCACGGCGCAGCGGGCCGTGGACTGCTCGGTGAGCACACCGCTCCGGATGACCGAAGGGTCGTCCGACACGCGGTCGGCCGTGCACTCCGGCACCCATCCCGCCGCCGTACCGACCTTCCAGGAGTCCACGGAGGTGCGCAGGGGCTTGCCCTGGTACCGGGAGACGCTCACGACGGCGACGTACGAGGTCGAGCCGGAGGCCCGGCACGAGGGCCCCTGCTCCTGCCGGCAGGCGATCTTGCCGGCGGCGTCGACGGCCGTCACCGTGGTGACGGCCGGGGTGTAGCGGTCGACGGGCGTCCGCGCACCGAACCACAGCTTGTCCGTGGCGGCGGCGCCGACCCGGACGCAGCGGGCGTCCAGGGCGGACGTGAGGTCGAAGGACAGCGACGGTCCGCCGACCTTGGTCGAGGCCGGAGCCGCGCAGGTCGCACTCGGCGAGACGTCACGCCGGACCAGGTCGTACGTTTCCGCACGGTGTCCGACCACCATCGCCGTGTACGGCACCCCGGCGGAGAGCACGCAGGTGTCGGCCGCACACACGGCACCGGTGGGGTCGCTCAGGTAGACCGTCGTCACCGTGCCGGTCGAGAGGGCGGCCTGACCGATCATCTCCACGGTGGAGTGCTGGTCCGCGGGCACGCTCAGGCAGGCCTGGCGCACGGTCTCGGACACCGAGACCCTGGCGCCCGAGGTGCTGTCGAAGCCGGTCTGCCGCCAGGGGGCGCATCCCGCGGCTTCACCGGTCCGGTGGACCACCAGCCCGTACGCCTTGGCGGGCGTGCCGGTCAGGACGGCGCGGAACGGGGCGGTTCCGGTCAGCCGGCAGACGGGGTTCACGTACCCCTCGACCGTGCACTGCCGTGCTCCCGAGGCGTCGTAGACCGCTGCCACGACGTCGGTACCGCCGGCGGGCGGGCGGTTGAGCAGGTAGAGGCCCTTGCCGGTGGACGTCGGCAGGGTCAGGCAGAACTCCTGCCCCGCCCCGGAGAAGGTTCCGGTCGACGCGCCGGCCACCAGACCGTTGTCGTTGCCCGCGGTGCAGCCGCGGGTCTCCTTGGTGGAGCGGAAGGCGATGCCGAACGCGCCGGCGTCGACCACGTCCCCGTTGACGACCCAGGTGTAGTCACCGGTAGCCAGGGCGCAGGGCCCGTTGCGGTACCAGCAGTTGCTCGGGGTGCCGTCCTGCAGGTACAGACCACCGGGCAGGTTGGCGCCGGAGAAGGCCGGGGCGATGGTGTAGTCGCCGGCCTGCGGCACCCGCAGGGTGCGGCAGCGCGAAGAACCCGGCTCGGGGGAGGCTCCGTACGCCTGGGGCTCCACCACCGTGCAGCCCTCGGGCCTGGAGAGCTCCGCCAGAGTGAGGTCGTAGGCACCGTCCCCGTCCACCAGGGACGCGCGGAACGGCGCGGTGCCGGTGAGCTTGCAGTCGTTCGGTGCGTGCCTCTGGTTCAGCGAGGTGCAGACCTGCTTGCCGGTGGCGTCGTGGACCAGCCTCAGGGGCGGCCACGGCGATCCGTCCGAGACGACGTGGCTGCGCAGAACGTCGCCCGAAGCAAGGTCGAGCGTGAAGCAGGCGCCCGCGGAGGAGGCCGACAGCGAGCCGTGGAGCACGGTGGGTGCACCGAGCTTGTGATCGGCGGCGCCCACCGCCCTGCACGAGGTGGAGGAGAGCAGCGGAACGTACGAGACGCCGATGTCGGTCTGGCTTCCGTCGCTGCTCTTCACCTCCAGCGTGTACGTCCCCGCCTGACTGGTGGGGCACTGGAACGGCGGGTACTTCTCGGCGGCGCCGTAGACGCTCTCGCACGCCACGGCGGCGCCACCCGGACCGACCAGCTTGTGGACGGTCTGGCCGGAGATCTCCAGCAGCACCACGTCCTTCTGCTGGGGCAGGGTGAGGGAGAAGGAAGCGGTCTTGTTCGCCTCGAGGGTGCAGCCGACCACGGTGTGCGGCGCCAGTGCCGCCGGGCAGGTGCCCGAAACCCCGGTCGCCTGCAGCGCTTGTACGGAGGCTTTCTGTGCCGCTTCGCGCGCGGCCTTCCGGTCCGGCGTCGGCGCGGCCTGCGGGTCCGCGGCCTTCGGCTGGGCCGTGACCGGGGTGGCCGTGGTGGTGACGGGCGGCGCGGGGGCCGCGGCGGCGGTGCCGCTCTGGCCTGCGAGTGAGGCCAGCAGTGCGAGCAGCAGGGTGCCCGAGGCGGCGATCGCGCCGCCCCGCCCCCGTCTGCTCCGTTCTCTTCTGCCGATAGGCAGCAAACTCATGAACCCCCCAGTTCGGATGGGCCCGACCTCCGTGAGCTGCTCCGGAGTTCTGGGCAGCCGGAGTGTAGCGCCCGCCCCGGACAGCCCGAAGGGCGGGACGCCGTACGCGCGTTCCGCCCTTCCGGTGGTGCCTCTCCTGCTTACAGGAAGGAGTTGATCTCGATCGTCTCGGTGCGGCCGGGGCCGACGCCGATCGCGGAGATCGGGGCGCCCGACATCTCCTCCAGGGCCTTGACGTACGCCTGCGCGTTCGCCGGCAGGTCCTCGAAGGTCTTGGCCTTGGTGATGTCCTCGGACCAGCCGGGGAGGTATTCGTAGATCGGCTTCGCGTGGTGGAAGTCGCTCTGCGAGTAGGGGAGCTCCTCGACGCGCTTGCCGTCGATCTCGTACGCGACGCACACCGGGATCTGCTCCCAGCCGGTCAGCACGTCCAGCTTGGTGAGGAAGAAGTCGGTGAGGCCGTTCACCCGGGTGGCGTACCGTGCGATCGGCGCGTCGAACCAGCCGCAGCGACGGTCACGGCCGGTGGTCACACCGCGCTCGCCGCCGATGCGGCGCAGGTCCTCGCCGTCCTGGTCGAACAGCTCGGTCGGGAACGGGCCCGCGCCGACGCGGGTCGTGTAGGCCTTGAGGATGCCGATGACGCGGCTGATCTTCGTCGGGCCCACGCCGGTGCCGGTGCAGGCGCCGCCCGCGGTCGGGTTCGACGAGGTGACGAAGGGGTAGGTGCCGTGGTCGACGTCGAGCAGGGTGCCCTGACCGCCCTCGAAGAGCACGACCTTGTCCTCGTCCAGCGCGTTGTTGAGGATCAGGGTGGTGTCGGCGACGTACGGCTTGATCTGCTCCGCGTACTGGAGCATCTCTTCGACGATCTGCGCGGCGTCGATCGCCCGGCGGTTGTAGAGCTTCGCCAGGAGCTGGTTCTTGCCCTCCAGCGCCGCTTCGACCTTCTGGGTGAGGATCGACTCGTCGTAGAGGTCCTGGACCCGGATGCCGATGCGGTTGATCTTGTCCGCGTACGTCGGGCCGATGCCGCGACCGGTGGTACCGATCTTGCGCTTGCCGAGGAAGCGCTCGCCGACCTTGTCGAGGGTGACGTTGTACGGCGTGATCAGGTGCGCGTTGCCGCTGAGGAGCAGCTTGGAGGTGTCGATGCCGCGCTCGTTCAGGCCGCGCAGCTCGGAGAGCAGGACGGCCGGGTCGACGACGACGCCGTTACCGATGACCGGGGTGCATCCGGGGGAGAGGATGCCGGAGGGGAGAAGGTGCAGCGCGTACTTCTGGTCGCCTACGACGACCGTGTGGCCGGCGTTGTTGCCACCCTGGTAGCGCACTACATAGTCAACGGATCCACCGAGCAGGTCGGTGGCCTTTCCCTTGCCCTCGTCACCCCACTGAGCTCCGAGCAGCACAAGAGCGGGCACAGGCGTACACCTCTTCCGGATGGGGCATGTCCAAGGTCAGGGGGGCGTACGACGATGTACGCAGACTGAGCCGTCGGACCGGTACCCCGGAATAGACGAAGGCCCTGGCGCAATAGCGCAAGGGCCTCTTGCACAAAGATGCTACCCGAGGAAGGACCGAGGTGTCGGCTCCAGAGCCCACCATGAGCCAAGCGGGCGCGCCGGTAGGCGGCCTGCTCGTGCTCGTCGACCCGGTCGCCCGCCGTCTTGACGGCGAGTCCGTGCGGATTGCGAAGGATGTGTTGTCAGCGGGCGCGGCAGCGAAAATCTGCCTCCCGGATTCACAGGAGGAATTTGCGCGGGCTCTTGCCCGCCGCGGTCATCGGCAGCCGGTGATCGTGGGCGACGACCGGGCCCTGGTCCGGGCCGTGGGGCTGCTGTACCGGGAGCGGGCGCTGGGCGAGGGCGCCCTGGCGCTGGTCCCGGTGGGGCCTGTGGGGTCCCTCGGTCTGGCGGGTTCCCTCGGGGTTCCGCTTTCGGCCGTTTCCGCGGCCCGGGCGGTGCTCGACGGGGCGGCGCGGATGTGCGACCTGCTGGTCGACGACAGCGACGGGGTGGTGCTGGGTGCGCTGCGGATCCCGCCGGTGCGGGGGATTCCGCGGCCGGCCGGGCCGTCGGTGTGGAGCGCGTACCGCTCGCTGGTCCGGACGCTGGTCCGCCCGGTGGCGGCGGACGTCGGCGGTGGCGCGGGCGGGAGCGGTGGTCACCACCGGCTGCGGGTCGAGGCCGACGGGGTGCTGTTGGCGGACGTGGACCAGCCCGTGGAGGACGTCTCGGTGCGCACGTGCGACGACGGAGGTCCGGCCGAGGTCGTGGTCCGCACGAGTGGCGGCCCGGCGGGCTCCACGGTGACGGCCCGGGCCAAGACGGTGACGGTGTCGGGCGCGGACTTCCGCTACCGGGCCGACGCGGCGATGACCGGGCCGGTCCGCCGCCGTACGTGGACCCTGCGGCCCGGGGCATGGACGCTCACGCTGCCCCGGTGACGGAGGCGGTGGACGATGCGCTGGGCGACTGGCGTCGGGACGGGCTGCTGCTCTGCCTGCTGCCGGTGTTCTGGTGGCCGGCGGTGGTCGCGGCCGTGCTCACCCGGCCGCTGGTGCTGGTGGTGCTGCTGAGCCCGGTGGTGCTGGGGGCGCGGGAGCTGTACGCCGTCCGGCGGGCCCGGCGCGCGCTGCGGGACCCGGCGGTGCGCTGGACCCCGTACGAGGCCGTGGTGGTCCGGGGGCGATGGCGCCCGCCGGTGCTGGTCCTGGCGGACGGACGGCACGCGCTGACCCTGGGCCTGCTGGGCCGGCGGGTGCTGCCGCCGCGCCCGTGGCCCCGTACGGCGCCGGGCGCGCCGTCCTCGCCGTCCCCGCCGGCCGCGTCGGGGGATGTGCTGCCGGTGGTGCCGGCGGTGCAGGTGGTGCAGCTCGCGGGGGACCCGGTTGTGGGCGGAGTGCTGTGGGCCCCGTACGCCGGCGGTCTGGGCCGGGCCCGGCCCGCGCGCCGCGTCCGGCCCGTCCGCCGCGCCGCGCCGGGGTCGCGCTAGCCGAGGCCCAGCTTCTTCCGGTGGTCCCGCCAGCGGTCCATCATGGCCAGCGTCTCGCCCTGCAGGAACTCGAAGAAGGCCGCCGTCTCCGCGACCCGCTCGCCGGCCGGCGAGCCGGTGCCGAGGGTGGCGGCGCCCTCGCGCAGGGTCTTCTCCCACAGGCTCAGGACCTGGTCGCGCCGGGTGAAGGTCTCGTACCAGAGCTCGTTGTGCAGGACGTACCGGTCGCGCCGTGAGCCCGGCTCGCGTTCGCGGCTGACCATGTTGACCTGGGTCAGGTAGGACACGGCCCCCGACACCGCCGCCGGGCTGATCTGCAGCGCCTCGCCCAGCTCGGCCGAGGTCATCGCGCCCCCGTCGCTCGCCAGCAGCTGCGCGAAGACCCGCGCGGCCATCCGCTGCATACCCGCGTCGGTGAGCTGCGCGGCGAACCGCTCCACGAAGCGCGAGACCGCTTCGCCGTCCCTCTCGTCCAGCCGGTCCCGCTCGTCCGTGCCCGCGTCCAAGCCCGTGTCCACCATGTCGTCCGCCACCTGCTCGACTTTACGCGATTCTTGAGATTCCCAATCTTCACAATTTTGTGAAAGTCGCGTACGTTCGGAAGTATGACGAAGGCAATCAGCGTCGCCGGGCTCCACAAGGCGTTCGGCCGCACCCGCGCACTGGACGGACTCGACCTCTCGGTCACCACTGGCGAGGTCCACGGCTTCCTCGGCCCCAACGGAGCCGGCAAGTCCACCACCATCCGGGTCCTGCTGGGCCTGCTGCGCGCCGACTCCGGCGCCACCGAACTGCTCGGCGGCGACCCGTGGGCCGACGCGGTCTCCCTGCACCGCCGGGTCGCCTACGTCCCCGGAGACGTCACCCTGTGGCGCAACCTCTCCGGCGGCGAGGTCATCGACCTCTACGGGCGGCTGCGCGGCGGCCTCGACCGGGCCCGCCGCGCCGAGCTCCTCGAGCGCTTCGAGCTCGACCCCACCAAGAAGGGGCGCACGTACTCCAAGGGCAACCGGCAGAAGGTCGCGCTCGTCGCCGCCTTCGCCTCCGACGTCGAACTGCTCATCCTCGACGAGCCCACCTCCGGCCTCGACCCGCTGATGGAGGAGGTCTTCCAGAGCTGCGTCGCCGAGGCCCGCGCGGCCGGACGCACCATCCTGCTCAGCTCGCACATCCTGAGCGAGGTCGAGGCCCTCTGCGACCGGGTCAGCATCATCCGCAAGGGCCGCACCGTGGAGACGGGCACCCTCGCCGAACTCCGCCACCTCACCCGCACGTCGATCAGCGCCGAGCTCGCCGGACCGCCGAACGGGATCGCCCACCTGCCGGGTGTCCACGACGTGGAGGTGCAGGGCCTCAAGGTCCGGCTGCAGGCCGACACCGACCGGCTGGACGCCGTACTGCGCTCCCTCGCCGCATCGGGGGTGCGGTCGCTGACCTCGACACCGCCCACCCTCGAAGAGCTCTTCCTGCGCCACTACACGGGCGAGGCGAACGGCCGATGAAGCGACGACTGGCGGGCACCGGCGCCCTGCTCCGGCTGGCCCTGCGCCGCGACCGCGTGACGATGCCGGTCTGGATCCTGGTCACCTCGCTCCTGGTCGTGAGCATGCCCGGCTCGCTGGCCGGCGTGTACGGCACCGCGGCCGAACGCGCCCGGACCGCCGCCTCGATGAACGCCAACAGCTCGATGCGCGCCCTGTACGGGCCCGTCTTCAGCGACTCCCTCGGTGGCCTGACCGCCTGGCGGGCCGGCGTCTACGGCGCCGTGCTCGCGGCCGTGATGAGCCTGGTCATCGTCATCCGGCACACCCGCGAGGAGGAGGAAACGGGCCGTCAGGAACTGCTCTCCGCCGGGGTGGTGGGGCGGCGCGCCCCGCTGACGGCCGCTCTGCTGGCCGCCCTCGTGGCCAACGCGTGCGTCGCCCTGCTCGTCGCGGGCGGCCTCGCGGGGCAGGGCGCGCCGGGAGCGCTCGCCCTGGGCCTGGCCATGGCCGGCAGCGGCATGTTCTTCGCCTCCCTGGCGGCCATCGCCGCCCAGCTCACCGAGAGCGCCCGCGCCGCCAAGGGGATCGCGGCCGCGGCGCTCGGCGCAGCCTTCGTCCTGAAGGCCGCGGGCGACTCCGGGTCTGCCGGGGGTACCTCCCGGGCCGGAGGCCCAGGGGGCGGGAGTTCGGCCCTGACCTGGGCCTCGCCGCTCGGCTGGGTCGAGAACGTACGGGCCTTCGCCGCCGAACGCTGGTGGGTGCTCCTCCTGTTCGCCGCCGCCGTCGCAGTGCAGGCGGGCGCGGCGTACGCCCTCGCCGGACGGCGTGACCTGGGCATGAGCTTCCTGCCGTCCCGGCCGGGGCCGGCCGAGGGGCGCCTGGGCACGGCGGGCGCGCTGGCCTGGCGGCTGCAGCGCGGCAGCGTGGCCGGCTGGAGCGCCGGATTCCTGCTCGCCGGTGTCGTCTTCGGCGGGATGGCGGACGGCGCCGCGGACCTGGTCGGCGGCAACGAGAAGACCCGCGAGATCATCGAGCGGATGGGCGGTCAGAGCGGGCTCACCGACGCCTTCCTCGCCACCCTGGCCGGGATGTTCGGCCTGATCGCCGCCCTGTACGTGGTCTCGTCGGTGCTGCGCCAGGCCGGTGAGGAGGCGGGGCAGCGCGCGGAGCCGCTGCTCGCGAACGCGGTCGGCCGGCTGCGCTGGGCCGGCGGCCACCTGGCCGTGGCCTTCGGCGGCTCGGCGCTGATCCTGCTGCTGGCGGGGCTGGGCCTCGGCATCGGGCACGGCCGCGAGGTGGGGGCGGCGATCGGCGCCACGCTCGCGCAGCTCCCGGCGGTGTGGCTGATCGGGGCGCTGGCGGCGCTGCTGTACGGCGCGGCCCCCAGGTACGCGACGGCCGCCTGGGCGGTGGCCGGGACCGCGCTGGCCCTGGGCTGGGTCGGCCCGGCGCTGAACCTCCCGCAGGCCGTCCTGGACCTCTCGCCCTTCGCCCACCTGCCCAAGCTCCCGGGCGCGCAGGCATGGGCCTGGTCCCCGCTGCTGACCCTGACCGCCCTGGCGGCGGCCCTGACCGCAGCCGGCCTCGCAGCCCTGCGCCGCCGCGACATGACCGCATGAGCGGCGCTCTCAGGGCTGGAACTCCACGAGCAGCCGCTCCAGCCCCCGGATGACGTACCCGTCCCGCCACCGCGGCTCCTCGACGAGCCGCAGTGGCGGGACTCCGTCCGCCAGCAGCGCCCCGAACGAGGCCTCCAGCTCCCGCCGCGCCAGCGGAGCCCCCAGGCAGTAGTGGATGCCCGCCCCGAAGCTCAGGTGCGGATTGTCGGCCCGTACGAGGTCCAGCGCGTCGGGCTCCTCGAAGCGCGCGGGGTCCCGGTTCGCGGACCCGAAGAGCAGCGCGACCTCGGCTCCGCGCGGGATCTCGGTGTCCCCGATCCGGATGTCGTCGAGCACCCAGCGCTCGAACATCTGCAGGGGAGTGTCGTACCGCATGAGTTCATCCACAGCTGTGGACAACTTTTCGGGATCGCGGCTTCCGCGGAGCGCGGCGAGCTGCGCGGGGTTGCGGAAGAGCGCTCACCACCCGTTCACGGTGGTGTTGACGGTGGCCTCGTGTCCGGCATTCAGCAGGAGCACACAGGTGGAGATCATCTCCTGCTCGCCGAGCCGGCCCTCCTCGTCGTGGGCGGCGATCAGGCCGGAGATCAGATCCTCGCCGGGGCGGGTGCGGCGCTCGGCGATCAGCCCCCGCAGGTAGGTGCTGAACTCGACGCTCGCCCGCACCGCGCGCCGCGCCGTCTCCTCGTCCGGCCGGAGCTCGAACATCCCGCAGATGTCCGCCGACCACGGCCGCAGGAGGCCCCGGTCCGACTCCGGCACGCCCAGCAGCTCCGCGATCACGGCCACTGGCAGCGGTTCGGCGACGGTCGCGAGCAGATCCCCGCCCCCCTCCGCGAGCAGCTGCTCCACCAGCCCGCGGGCCAGCCGCTGCACGGCGGGCACGAGCCGCTCCACCGTGCGGGGGGTGAAGGCCTTCGCCACCAGCCTGCGCACCCGCGCGTGCGCGGGATCCTCCAGGTCCAGTAGGCCGTTGCCGTTGAGCACGTGGAAGGGCTCGTGCTCCGGCGGCGGCGCCTCGCGCCCGAACTCCTCGTGCGAGAACCGGTGCAGGTAGGTCCGCCCAAGCCGCCGGTCCCGCAGCAGCGCGCTCACATCGGCGTAATGCGGCACCAGCCACTGCCCGGTGGCCTCCCACCACACGGCCCGCCCCTGCTCCCGCAACTCCCGGTACGCCGGATACGGATCGGCGACGAACGCGGCATCCCACGGATCAAAGCCCATCCCCGCACCCTAGGCCTTCTCCGCACCCCAGGGCCTGCCTTCCGGATCAGGCCCTACCCCGGTGTCACCAACCGGGTCTCGTAGGCGAACACCGCTGCCTGCGTGCGGTCGCGCAGGCCCAGCTTCACCAGGATCCGGCTCACATGGGTCTTGATCGTGGACTCCGCGACGATCAGTTGGGCCGCTATCTCCGCATTGGACAGCCCCTGAGCGATCAGCACCAGCACCTCCGTCTCCCGCTCCGTCAGCTCACCCACTCCCGCCGGATCCGCGAGCTTGCGCGTCTCGGAGATCTTCGAGAACTCCGCGATCAGCCGCTTGGTCACCGAAGGCGCCAAGAGGGCCTCCCCGGCCGCCACCACCCGGACCCCGTCCGCCAGCTGACGGGCCGACGCGTCCTTGAGCAGGAACCCGGAGGCCCCGGCCCGCAGCGCCTGGTACACGTACTCGTCGAGGTCGAAGGTCGTCAGGACCAGCACCTTCGCGTCCGTGTCCGCGGCGACGATCTCCCGCGTCGCCTCCAGCCCGTTCATCTGCGGCATCCGGATGTCCATCAGCACCACATCCGGCCGCAGCGCCGCCACCTGCGCGATGGCCTCCCGGCCATCGACCGCCTCGCCCACCACCTCGATGCCGTCCATGGCGTTCAGCAGGACGGAGAACCCCTCCCGCACCATCATCTGGTCGTCGACGATCAGCACTCTGATCGTCATATGGTCTCCGCCTCCAGCACCGGATCCGGCTCCTGGCGATTGCGCACCGGTATGAACACCGCCACCTCGTACCCGCCGGCGGCCGTCTGTCCGGCGGTCATCTCCCCCTCCAGCATGGCCACCCGCTCCCGCATTCCGGTGATCCCGTGCCCGGCCCCCGCCGAAGGCCGCGCATCCGCGGTCGCCGCCTGATTGACGATCTGTATCCCCAGACCACCCAGCACGTACGAGACCTCCACCTCGGCCGCCGCTCCCGGCGCGTGCCGCAGCGTGTTGCTCAGGGCCTCCTGGATGATCCGGTACGCCGACAGCTCCACGCCCTGCGGCAGCTCCCGCACCGCGCCCGTGATCGTCTTCTCCACGTTCAGCCCGGCCTCCCGCACGTTGGCCAGCAGCACGTCCAGCGAGGCCAGCGTCGGCTGCGGGGCGTCCGGAGCCTCGTAGTCGGAGGAGCGCACCACACCCAGCACCCGCCGCAGCTCCGTCAGGGCCGCCACCGCGTTCTCCCGGATGGTGACGAACGCCGCCTCCAGCTCCGGCGGCGGGTTCTTCACCCGGTACGGCGCGGCCTCCGCCTGGATCGCCACCACCGACATGTGGTGCGCCACCACGTCGTGCAGCTCCCGCGCGATCGTCGTCCGCTCCTCCAGCAGCGTCCGCTTGTCCCGCTCGACGGCCGTGACCTCCTGCTGCGCCGTGACCTCCTGCTGCGCCTCCTTGCGGGTGTTGCGGACGGTGACCGCGAGGAGGGAGACCGCGCACAGGAAGGCCATCGGTCCGGGCTCGAGGGGCCGGCCTATCGCCGAGGGCAGCAACGACCCGATCGCCACGGTGATCAGCCACAACCACCCGGCCACCCGTGGCCGGCTCCGCAACGCCACGATGGTGACCACGACGAGGTGGGCGAAGAACGTGCCCGGAGACCACGGCCAGGTCATGCTCGTGCTCGTGCTCTCCACCATGGCCAGCGGGAGGGTCACGCCGAGCAGCACCCACACGGCCCCCACCGGCCGCACCAGCGTCATCAGCACCGGCGTCGCGGCCATCAGCCCCATCAGCAGCGACAGCCCGGAATGGAGCGTCCTGTTGTTGACGACGGTGACGAGCACCGTGACCAGGGACAGCAGGACCACCACGGAATGCGGCAGGAACGCCGCCCTGGGGCGCAGCGCCCGCGGAACCAACCGGGCGAGCCGCCCGTCCGTGCGGATCGGAGGCAGCGGCCGGAAGGCGAACGCATCGGTGATCAGGTCGTCGCGGAGGCTCCGGAACAGGCCCGAAGCGAGTCGGAACTCAGGTGGCCGGGCTGTCCCCCCGGTGGTCGTCTCGGTCATACCCCCACCGTAGGGTGGCGCGCCCGTCGTCCGCGTCGCCGTTGAAGGGGATATCCCGGCATCCCCCTCAAGTACTACGAGGGCCGCGAGGACCTCCCGGGCCGCCTCAGTATCCGGCCGGCCGGACCAGCCCCGTCTCGTACGCGAACACCGCCGCCTGCGTGCGGTCCCGCAGGCCCAGCTTCACCAGGATCCGTCCGACATGCGTCTTCACCGTCTGCTCGGCCACCGTCAGGTGGGCCGCGATCTCCGCATTCGACAGGCCCTGCGCCACGAGCGACAGCACCTCGGTCTCCCGCTCGGTCAGTTCGTCGATCCGGGCCCGCGACGGCGCCCGCGGCGCCCCCATCCGGGAGAACTCCGTGATCAGCCGCTTCGTGATGTTCGGCGAGAGCAGCGCCTCGCCGGCCGCCACCACCCTCACCGCCTCGGCGAGCTGGTCGGCCGAGGCGTCCTTGAGCAGGAACCCGGAGGCCCCGGCCCGCAGCGCCTCGTACACGTACTCGTCGAGATCGAAGGTGGTCAGCACCAGCACCTTCACGGTGGCATCGGGAACCCCGGTGATGACGGACGTGGCCTCGATGCCACCCATCCCCGGCATGCGGATGTCCATCAGCACCACGTCCGGGGCCAGCTCGGCGACCTTCGCCACGGCGTCGGCCCCGTCCACCGCCTGTCCCACGACCTCTATGTCGGGCTGCGCGTTGAGAAGCACGGTGAAGCCCTGCCGCACCATCATCTGGTCGTCGGCGATCAACACCTTGATCGGGGTGCTCATGGGGCCTTCTTCGTCTCGGGGGCGGTGCCGGCGGGCGGGTCCTGAGGGTCCATCGGCAGTACGGCGCTGACCTCGTACCCGCCGTCGGGGCGCGGGCCGGCGGCCAGTTCGCCTCCCAGCATGCCTGCCCGCTCGCGCATCCCCAGCAGCCCGTGCCCCGCCCCTTGGGAGGGCGGGGCGGGGCGGGCCGGCACGGTGTTGGCGATGCACAGGTGCAGCTCGCGCGGCCCGTACGCGATGCCGACCTCCACCTGCGAACCGGGCGCATGCCGCAGGCAGTTGCTCAGTGCCTCCTGCACGATCCGGTACGCGGTGAGCTCAACGCCGGGCGTCAGCGGCCGGCGTATCCCGGCGATCGCGGTGGTGACGTCCAGCCCGGCCCCCCGGACGTTGTCGACGAGGCCGTCCAGCTCGGCGAGGGTCGGCTGCGGATGGTGCGGGTTCGCCGGATCGTCGGGGTTCTCGGAGCGCAGCACTCCCAGGACGCGTCGCAGCTCGGTCAGGGCCTCCAACGCGTTCTCCCGGATGCCCGCCAGGTTCTCCTTGAGCTCCTCGGACGGGTTCTCCACGAGGTGCGGGGCGACCTGCGCCTGGATGGAGATCACCGACATGTGGTGCGCGACCACGTCGTGCAGCTCGCGGGCTATCCGGCTGCGCTCCTCCAGCAGCGTGCGCCGGGCCCGCTCCTCCTCGGTGAGCGACTCCTGCTCGACGAGTTTGCCGCGGGCCAGGCGCGTCGCGCGGAGCGCGTAGCCGAGGATTCCCACGAACGCGAAGAGGATGGCCACGCCGGCGGTGATCGTCTGGCTCTGGGGCGGTCTGAGGACGGCGTCGGCCAGTCCGGAGAGGGCGAGCGTGATGCCGATGACCCAGACGGTCACCCGGGGCGGCACCCGCAGGGCGACCATCAGGATGAGGGGCGCGAACGTGAACGGCCCGGCGGCCGTCCAGTGCCAGGACTGTCCCGGACCGACGTGGTCGTGGATGACCCAGGCGATGAGAGCCGTCGTGACGAGGCCGAGCCACCAGGCGGCGATCGGCCGGAACATGCTGAGCAGGACGGACGCGGACGTCAGCAGCGACAGCCCCAGCACGGCGGCGCCGAAGACCCCGTAGTGGTCGTTCAGCTGCATTCCCGTCAGGACGCCGCAGGGAATGGCCGCGTAGCCGAGGACCACATGCGGCAGCCAGGCCAGCCAGCGCGGCCGGGACATCTTCGGGAGGGGGTCCCGCCTCAGGGTGAACAGCTCCCGGGCCAGGCCGCGCGGTGCGGTACGGCCGCTACGGATTCTGCGGGCGTCGGGTACCGGGGACTCGCTCGGATTGATCACGGGCTCAAGCCTAGGCATGGGTGATTTCCTTGTCGGGGGCCGTCGCCCGGTGGGAGCCGACGACGCGAGTGGGGCCCTCCGGCTTCGGACGGCCGCCCCGCTCGTACGCGCGGAACGCTGCCCAACACACCGTCAGGGCGGCGGCGAACACCGGCAGCCACAGCAGCCGGGCTGCTATCCAGTCCACCGAGTCGGGCACGGTGTGCAGACCGGGCAGATCGGCCGACAGCAGCAGCCCGAGAGCGGTGACGGCCATCATGGCGGTCTGGTGCCACAGGAAGACCGTCATGGCGGAGAGGTTCACCAGGGCCACCTTCGCCCAGGCCGAAGGCCGACGCATCGCCCGGGCCAGAGGTTCGCGCACCAGCAGGGCCAGCCCGCACTGGGCCAGTCCGAACGCGGCCGCGGCGAGCGTCGGCGGGTTCAGATTCGACACCGCGGCTCCGGGGACGCCCACCATGGACGCCGGGTACCCGCCCCACAGGACCAGCGCGACCGTGCCCACGGTCCCCGCCCCGAGCAGGAGCAGCGCTGCCCGGCGCCGGGCGAACGCCCCGCGGGACCAGGCGGCGCCCAGGGTGAAGGGGACGAGCCAGCCGGCGGCCACATTGACCCAGCCGATCCACTCCGGCCCGCCGAGGCCGAAGCGCCACACGTCGACGCCGGCCACCACGGCCAGCGGCCACAGCGGGTTGATCCGGGCCACGAGCGGGGTCGCGGCGGTCAGCACGGCGAACACCAACAGGAACCACAGCGGTGACAACACCAGCTTGACCAGCGTCTGGACGGTGTCCAGCTCCGCCCCGCCGACCAGCATCCCGCCCGCCACGACGGTCCACAGGACGAGCACCGCGGCGACCGGCCGGAACAGCCGGCCCAGCCGCTGCCCGACCCACGTGCCGTACGAGACCTGCCGCTCGCGCGCCGCGGCGTACCCGCGGGCGGCGACGTGGCCCCCGACGAGGAAGAAGACGGCCAGGGTCTGGAACACCCAGGAGACCGGTGCCAGCCAGGGCATGTGCGCCAGCGGGCTGGTGGTGCTCAGCCGGCCGTCGGTGGCGGTGAGGGCGGTGACCAGCCAATGCCCGAGGACCACACCGAGGATCGCGAAGGCGCGCAGCGCGTCCACGCTCCGGTCCCGGCCGGCCGGGGTGGCCGCGTCGATGCCCGTGGCGAGGGCGGACCAGCGGGCGCGGAGCTTATGCATGGGGTGCCTCCGAGGCGGGGGTGGTGCCGAGGGCGATGGCGGCCAGGCTCTCCAGGGACTCGGTGCCCGGCTTGAGGTAGTCGCTGTGGCCGGCGGCGCCGGCGGTGAAGGCCCGTGCTCCGAAGGCGGGGTCGACGGGGTCGGTGCCGAAGCCGAGCCCGCCGAGCCGGACGTGCGGGACGTGCCCCACCCAGTCGCCGCTGCCCCGCCCGGCCCAGACCCGGGCGCCGGTCGGAAGGCCCCGGGCGGCCGCGGCCCCCGTGCCCGGACTGCCGAAGAGAGCCATGTCGCCGACCGCGGGCCCGGTCGAGGTCCGGGCGCAGACCACGGAACCGTAGGAGTGGCAGAGCAGGGAGAGCCGGGCGCCCGGAGCCGCCAGATCTGCCAACCGGTCGAGGAAGGGCGCCAGTTCGGTCGCGGCCACGTCGGCGCGGGCGGCGGTCAGGACGGTGGTGCTGACCGTGCCGGGGGTGTCGTACCCGAGCCAGGCGACCACGGCGGAGCGCGGATGCTCGGCCTGGAGGCGCTGCTGGAGGGCGACGGCCCCGGCACGGAACCTTTCGTAGGTGTCGAGCGTGGTGTCGGAGCCGGGCACGAGGACGGTGACCCGGTCTGCGGTCTCCAGCTCGCCGAACACCTCGACCGCCCGGCCCTTGCCGCGCCCGTCGAAGGCGAGGAACTGTGTGGCTCCGGCCGCGTCCATGGCGCGAAGCCTGGCTGCCCGCCCGGTGCGGTCGCCTTCCTGGGCCATACGGGCCGCCTCGGCGAGATTGGCGCGGTTGGCGGCGTACCGGATCCGGGGCGCGGCGTCCTGCGCGAACGAGGCGGGCGCGGGGGCGGGGGCATCGGCGGAGGCGGCCGCGGATACGGGGAACACCACGGCCGCCGCGACCAGGGCGGCCAGCAGGGTGCGGCGCATCCGGCCGCCCGAGGCCCCCGCCCCGGCCGCCCCGGTGGCGAGAGCCGTCCCCGCCACCCCGGTCGTACCCGCAGTGTCCGCAGTCCCCGTCGCCATGGTGTGCCCCCCGGTCGTCCGGAAGAGCCGTCAGCGCTCTTCTCTGCTACCGAAGTTAGAAATCCAAGCCCGTGGTCGGCGTCCCGCTGGGGAGCCGTCTCCGCACGTAGCTCTCAGGTATGACAGGGGCTACTTGAGAGCCATGGAGAACGGCGAACACCCGTGAAAAGGCGTACCGTTAGGGTTCAGGCGTGATCGACAACGACTGGCGAAACGACCGCATCGGCAGCGCGCACCGGGGGGGCGAACCCCACCGTCCTGCGCCGCCTCGACTCCGGCTTCGCCGTCATCGGCGACCGGCAGTTCCTGCCCGGGTACTCGGTGCTCCTGACCGACGACCCGGCCGTGACCCGGCTCTCCGACCTGCCCCGGGCGCGCAGGGCCGCGTACCTCGGCGACCTGGAGCGGCTCGCCGAGGCCGTCGAGCGGGCCTGCGCGCGGCTCGACCCGGCCTTCCGCCGCGTGAACATCGAGATCCTCGGCAACACCGACCCGTATCTCCACGCCCACATCTGGCCCCGCTACGACTGGGAGCCCGCCGACCGCGTCCGGCTGCCCGTGTGGCTGTACGAGGGGGAGTGCTGGCGCGGCGAACAGCACGAGCTGGGCCCCCGCCACGACGTCCTGCGGGCTGCCATCGGGGCGGAGCTGGACCGGCTGGGAGAGGCCTGAGGGCTTCCCTTCACCAGTCACCCCTAACCGCTCACCCCACACCCCTCACCCCTCGCCCGCACCGGTGAAAGGGGCGCTCAGTCGGCGGCCAGGGGTTCGACGTAGCCCGCCCGCCAGCGTGGCGCGGGGTCCTGGCCGGGGCTGGTCCAGTACTCCCTCGCCTCCACGATCTCGCCGTCGCGCACGGTCCACAGGGAGACGGCCCGGTAGACGACTGTGCAACAAGCCTGATGTTCGTTCCCGGGGTACTCCTCCCGGAGGTGTTGCTCCAGGGGCTGGCCAGGGTGTTCCTCACCCGATCGTGTGGAGGTGGGCCGGATGAGGGCTCTTCGGGATTCATGAAGCTGTTTCATTCCCTCGTGCCGTCGTTCAGCGGCGCTGAAGTGGGGGAGGTGCAGGTTGGCCCTAGCTGTTGTCCAAGCCCTCCGGCAGGCGCGCGGTGTGCCGACACCGGAGGAGCTGGAGGACTTCGAGACCGACGTGTTGGCGGGCTTCGTCCTGGCTCGTGCGTCAGCCGGTCTGACCGACGGGACGGTCCAGGGTGACATCGGGCACCTGGAGAAGGTGCGCGACTGGTTTGGCCGGCCGCTGTGGGAGATGGAGCCTCCAGACGCCGACGCGTATTTCGGCAAGGTGATTCGCGCCGCGTCCCCCTCGCTCCGGGCGGGCCGGGCCGGAGCCATCAGTGTCTTCTTCGACTTCCTGGAGATGCGGCACCGCGCGGCACTCCACCAGCTGACGGGGCGGCTGGTGGAGTGCCCGCTCGACGAGATGAGCCGCCCGCGGGCGACCGTCACGCCGCAGCTGCGGATTCCGCCCAGCGGCGATGAGATCGAGCAGCTCTTCACCGGGTGGCGCGACGATCTCGCGACCTGCCGCAAGTTCGCTCCCGTCGCCCGCAACTACACCGTTGCCCGCCTGTCCGCCGATGTCGGGCTGCGGATCAACGAGGCCCGGATGCTCGACCTAGACGATGTCCGCTGGGACCTGGGGCGGTTCGGGAAGCTGAACGTGCGCTTCGGCAAGGGCTCACGCCGTTCTGGCCCGAAGCAGCGGATGGTGCCACTGATCAACAGCGCGGACCGCAGCCTACGTTGGTACGTCGAGGACGTCTGGGGCCAGTTCGGTGCCGACCCCATGATTCCGGGGGCGGCGCTGTTCCCGTCCGAGCGGCGCACGGGCTCCGGCCGCGCGGGCGCCGAGGTGTTCCGCACCGCGCTGGCAGAAGCGACCGCCCGCCATCTTCCGGCCTGGGCCGGGAAGCTCACTCCGCACGTCCTGCGGCACTTTTGTGCCTCCCAGCTCTACCTGTCCGGGATGGATCTGATCGCTGTGCAGGAGTTGTTGGGACACACCTGGATCGCCACGACGATGCGCTACATCCACGTGCACCGCACGCACATCGAAGACACCTGGACGGCCGCCCACCAGCGCGCCGAGTCCCGGTGGAAGGGACTGACCCGATGAAGTGGAACCTGCGACTGGCCGCGGCCCACCGCGGGATCTGGAAGGCGAGCGAGATTCAGCGACTCCTCGCCGAACACGGCCTGGTGATCAGCGCGGGAAAGATGTCCGGCTTGTGGTCGAGCACCCCGGCCAGCATCAAACTGTCCGACCTCGAAGTCATCTGCGTGGCCCTGGGCTGCGAGATCACCGAGATCATGACCCCCGAGCCGGAGAACGTCACCCGCAGCACGGCGACCGAGACGCCGGTCGGCAAGGCCGCCGGACACTCGGCGCCGTCCCCGGCAGTCGTCCCGCGCTCGCGCGGCGCCCGATCCCTGCCGCCGCGATGACCTGCCCGGTCTGCGCGGAGCCGGTCCCGGTCCGCCCCGGACCCAGACGCCAGCGCGTCTACTGTTTGGGAGCGTGCAGGAGCCGGGCCTACCGGCAGCGCCACCCCGGGAGGTCTCGGTCCCAGCAACGCCCGACCGAGTTGAAGATCCCCAGGCCCACAGGGGAGGGGGTGTTGGGCACTGCCCGGAAGTACGCCATCAGGCTCGGTGAAGAGCGGGGCTGGACGGTCTACTTGCACCGCCAGGTCCACAAGGCCCTGGGCCGCCTCCTGACCGGCCTGCCGGATGGCGGGCGCATCAGCCACACTGCACTGCGCCAGCAACTCGCCGGGACGAACCTGCCGATGCGCCGCACCGCCGAGATCCTCGCCGCTCTGGACCTGCTGGACGAGGACCGTGCATCGGCCGCCCGGGAGTGGATCGAGCGCCGCACCGCCGAACTACCCGACGGCTTCGCTGCGGACGTTCGGGGCTGGCTGCTGTGGCTTCTGGACGGCGACGCCCGCACCCGGCCCCGGGCCCTGGGCACCCTGCACTCCTACTTCGGCTCCGTCCGCCCCATCGTGGAGAAATGGGCCGAGCACCGGACCCAACTGCGGGAGATCACCCGCCAGGACGTCACCGACGCGATCGCCGACCTCCGCGGCAGCCAGTACACCGCAGCCCTCGCGTCCCTGCGGTCCCTCTTCCGCTACGCCAAGAGGAACAGGCGGATCTTCATCAACCCCCTGCGGGGCATCCGTGTCGGCCGCCGCCCGCCGGGCCCGGTCATGCCGATGAGCGACGACGGGATCAGTCGCATCCAGACGATCGCCCAGGCGCCGGCCGCCTGCTTGGCCGTCGCCCTGGCCGCCGTCCACGCCGCCCGAGGCGAGGCGATCCGGGCTCTCCTGCTGGACGACCTGGACTTCCACCAGGACCGCATCACCATCGACGGCAATCTCCAGCCGATGGGTGACCTCACCCGCGCCGCACTCCGGACCTGGCTCGCCGAGCGGCAAACCCGCTGGCCCCGCACCCTCAACCGGCACGTTCTGGTCTCCCGACAGACCGCCAACGGCACCGACCCGGTCAGCGCCTACTTCCTCAAGCGGCAGCTCACGCTGCACGGCGTCAGCCTGGACCGTGTTCGCGTCGACCGTGTCCTGGGCGAGGCCCTCGCCACCGGAGCCGACCCTCTGCGCCTGACCGCGATCTTCAACCTCTCCGAGACGACCGCCGTGAAGTACGCAACCCTCGCCCGCCGCCTCCTCACCCCCGCCAACCACGAAGCCGAACCCAAGGACCGACCCCCTCGCAGCCAGCGGTAACTGTCGTCTGCCACGAGAACGCCAGGTCGGGCGTGCCGCGCCGATCTACCAGCCGTTGCCGTTGAGGTCACTACTGAGCGCGGTTAGAGTCCTGGCGGCGGCGCTGCTGGCCACCGTGATGATGCAGGACGGCAGGCGGGGCCCGCAGCGGACCATGGAGGGCAAGCCGGAGCTGGTCGCCTGATCCGCCCTGACCGTGTGGGACGACGGCTAGCACCCCGTGCGGGTGCCAGCCGCACACGGTTTCCGCGCGGTCGGCACTGCTGCGGGCCTGGGGACAACGGATCGGGGTCGGCAACTGGGGATGGGGCGAGGAGGTGTCCGTGCGAGGACTGGCACCGGGAAAGCTCTACGGAAGCACCAAGGTGGTCAGCACGACGACTGCGACAGCTATGAGGGTCACCCCAGTCACCAGGCTCACCGAGCCCTTGACGAGGTTGTTGTCCACCATGCCACCGGGCACGGTGAAGCACAGCCAGGAGCCCCAGTACATCTCCAGGGCACCGAACGCCAGCAGGCCGGAGGCCGCGGCTGCGGCGTCCCAGCTGCTGTTGAGTGCCGTCTCGTACGAGGGGTTTCGGGCGATCACCACGCCGATCTGCGGCAGGATGAGGCTGGCTATCCCGGCAATGGCCGTGAACAGCAGCCACCGCCGCACCAGCGACAACAGGTGGTTCACCAAAGGCCTCCTCGTTCTTCGACGGAGAACCGGGTCAAGCGGCCACGGGCGTCTTGCACCCGGTGCGTCGGCCAGTGCTCCTTCTTCGACAGGTGGACGAGCACTTCTCTCAACTCGTCCACCAGCTCGGTGATCTCCGTCTGTTGCTGGTCGCGCCTCCGGGCGGCCGGACGTACCGCGTGCACCTCCGTCAGCAGGACGAGGACCGCCGCCGACACCAGGGCGACTACGACGGCGAGCGGTGCGCCAGCGGCGAGGAGCGTCAGCACCGGGGCCAGCGCGACCACGCCCTGGAAACCGCGCAGCATCAACCGGCGACGAAGGCCGCGGCCCAGGGCGTCCAACAGTGCCTCTGCCTGTTGGAGCAACATCTCGAAGTCCTGACCTGAATCGGCTGTGCGCCTACCGGAGGAAGAGTTCGTCGCAGGGGCTGGGACTTCGCTGTTCTCCTTCCGCCCACCTCGGAACAGCCACGTCACAGCAACTCCTTCAGCGTTCGGTAGAAGTGTCCCAGTAGCGCCCCCACTCCTGTGCTGTCGAGCTGGCTGAACTCTGGGCGAAGGGAGTCGCTGAAGGTGTGCCGCAGTAGCTGCGAGCTGATTGGGACCACGGCGATCTGTATGCCGGTCTGGTCGGCCAGGTCCCGCAACGCCGTGCAGAAGCCGGACTCCCCGGCGGGCGGCTGCGTCGAGGCATCCGAGCCGGGAATGTAGTAGTCCCGGACCTCTTCGATGCGGTCCCAGTACAGGTCGGCCTTGGACACCGCGACGACCAACCAGCGCAGGCTCCGCTCCGCCGCGCGTGTTTCGTTGATGCGGTCACACAGCTGCTCGAAGTCGGCGAGTTCTTTCTCCAGGTGCCAGGCGCGGATGCTTTCCGGGGTGAGGGCACCGGAGCTGTCACGTGCCGCCCTCTCCAGCACGTTCTGATTCGAGCGGTTCCAGACCTTGTTGTGTCCCCAGCAGACAACATGGACGATGCCCTTTGGCGACGTGTGCTCGCTCAGGATCCGGTTCATGGCGCGGTCGCGCTCCTGTGCCACCTGACCCGGCACCACCAGCGCGGACACCCGGATGCGCAGAGACCCGAGGATGAGGCTGCGGTGTCCTAACTCCGCGGTGAGGCTCTTCGTCGTCTCCTGGCCGCCCAGCCGGGCGCCGCCTTCGGACAGCGCCCCGAACAGCATCGTCTTACCCGCGCCGGACTCACCTGTGAACGCGAGGGTGTGCCGGACGAGCCCCGGCCCAGCCCTGCCCGCTTGGAACTCACCCGACGAGGAACGGCGCCGCCCCGTGGCGTCGGCCGCGCGGACCGCGGCGTCCCAACCGGCTCGCGCTTCATCCCAGTTGTCAGACATCTAATCCGCCCCCCGTGTGTTACTACGCCTCCATCGTAGTGGCGGAGTCGATTCTCGCGGACGGAGTTTGACCGCACATCAGGTGCCGTCGTACAGACCTCTCCGCGCGACGTCCTCCTCGCCCATGCCGGTCGCCCGCTCAGCACGGACTTCCTCGCCGAGTCCATCGGCTGGGACACCGACCGCACCGTCGACGCCCTCGAACACGCCTGGGCCCACCCCAAGCTCGGCGGCCCCTACGCCCTGCGCCGGGCCGCCCCCGCCGACTTCACGCTCGGCCCGTGTGGCTTTGTACGCCAGAAACCCGTTCTCGCGTACAAAGCCAGCCCGTGCCTGGACGTTCTCACCGACCGGCAGATGAACCGGCTCCATCCCGTCGACCACACCGACCTGTGGCGCCGCCCCGAAGACCCCGACCGCCGGCCGCTCCAACGCGATGTCCTCAGCGAGGCCGACGCCCGCGTGCTCTACGAGGCGTGCCGCGACGGTGAGGTTCTCTACACCGGCATCGAAGGCTCCACCGTCGTCGGGCTCATCGACGCCGGGCTCCTGATCCGCGTCGGCGACGACGCTGCCACCCTGGCCCCCCGACGTTCAGTACGGTCTCCGGGCCACCGAGCCCGACCACACCTCTGGCTACTGACACGTCTCATGGCAGAACCACTGACGTCCAGTGGCAGAACCCACTGACGTTCTCATGGCAGACGACAGTAACAACCCAGGGTTCTCGCCGAAGAACCCTCAGAAATCTTGAACCCACGAACTTCGTGGTCCTGAGGTATCTCCACCTCGTTGACGACGAGGTCGCCGTCGGCCAGGATCCGCAGCAGTTCCACCGACCTCTCGTCCGCGTAGCCGTCGTCGCTGTTCACGGCTATGAAGTTGGCGCGCCCCACGATGCGTTCACCGCTCACGGGCCATTCGATGACCGCGTCCTCGGCGATGAGTCCGGCCACACCGTCCCAGTCGCGTGCCTCGATCCGCTCCCACAGTTGTGCCACTACCGTCAACGGCTCCATGCGCCGCAGTGTCCGACAGCCCCGTTATGCGCAACAAGCTTTGCTTGCAGGCTTATTGACCTCGACACAATCGGCTGTTCCGTCACTGCCTGCGGTAACCGAGCGGTGGGTTGTCGCTGCCCACCAGCTCCCGCCGCAGGGTCCCGTCGGGCAGCAGCCGGAGCCGGCTCCAGCCGCCCGGGGTGCAGGTCGTCGGGGTGCCGGAGGTGACGGTGGAGGCGTCGAGCTCCACGGGATCAGGGGCGTGGCGCAGGGGCGCAGTCCAGGCGCAGGCGAGGCCGGGGGCCTCGACGGCGAGGGACATCACCGGGTCGCCGACCGCGCCGCGGGTGAGGGTGAGCCGCCAGGTCTGGCTGCCGTGGGTGGCGTGCCAGGTCCCGAGGTACGCCTCGGGCAGTCCGGCGGCCGAGGCGACGGAGCCGGAGCCGGAAGCGGAAGTGGATGTGGAGCCGGAGGGGGACGCGGGCAACGGCGCGGGCGGCGTACGGGTGCCGGCGACGGGCGGTCGGGGATCCTCTGCCCCGCTCATCACCGCGTACACCGTGCCTGCGGACAGGGCGGCGACGACCGTGGCCACCGCCAGGAGCAGGGCGGTCGAGGCGGTCCGGGGGCGGGACGCCGGCTCCGCCCCCGCCGGTGCGTACGAGGAGTACGCGGACGGCATGGGCATCGGCGCAGGGGCGGCGGCGGGCGGCCGGTCCGGACCGGCGTCCTCGCGGTCCAGCAGCCGTACGGCGTGCCGCCCGAGCCGGGCCACCAGGGGGGCCGGAAGCCAGGGCTCCAGGGCCCTCCCGTCGGCCACGGTGTCACCCGCGCCGACCCGCGCCAGCACCTCGGCCGGCCCCGGCCGCGCGGCGGGATCCCGGTGCAGGCAGTCCCGTACGAGGTCGTGCAGCTCGGTCGGTACGCCGGCCAGGTCCGGCTGCGACTCCGTGCTGCGGAGCAGGAGTCCCGCCAGGCCGCCGGGCTGCTCCGCGTCGCCGAAGGGCAGCCGGCCGGTGGCCGCGTACACCAGGACCACGCCGAGGCAGAAGATGTCGCAGGCGGCGGTCACGGGCTCGCCGCGGATCTGTTCGGGCGCCATGAAACCGGGGGAGTCGATGAGTTCGCCGACGCGGGTCAGGCCGCCGCCGGCCTCGTCGCCGGGCTCCGCCGGGGCGCGGGCGATGCCGAAGTCGATGACGCGCGGGCCGTCGAGGGTGATCAGGACGTTCGAGGGTTTCAGGTCGCGGTGGACGATGCCGGCCCGGTGGATGTCCTGGAGGGCGTACGCGAGGCCCGCGGCCAGGATCCGTACGGAACGGCCGGGCAGCGGGCCGAAGTCGCGGGCCACGACCGCGCGCAGGCTCGGCCCGGCGACGTAACCGGTGGCCACCCAGGGGGTCGCGGCCTCGGTGTCGGCGTCGAGGACCGGGGCGGTCCATTCGCCACCGACCCGCCTGGCGGCGGCGACCTCGTGGCGGAAGCGGATGCGGAACTCCTCGCGGGTGGCGAGGTCGTGGTGGACCAGTTTCACGGCGACGGTGCGGCCGCGGTCGGAGCGGGCGAGGTAGACCTGGCCCATGCCGCCGGCGCCCAGGCGGGAGAGCAGGCGGTAGGGGCCGATGTGGTGGGGATCGTGCGGATGCAGATGTTCCATGCCGGGGTCCCTCCCGTGCCGAGCACTGGCCGAACGGCTCCGCAGGGAAGGACGGTTGGGCGTGCCGGGCGGTTGCTCCCGGCGCGGCGCCGCCGCCTCTGGGGTCCGCCCCGGCGCCGCGGCCCGCGCCTCAGCCGGCTGGGCTCAAAGATCGGGGCTCCGCCCCGCGCCCCGCGCCTCAAACGCCGGCGGGGCTGGTTTTGCCCGCGGCGGCGCTGGATGGTGTGGCGGGGTTGGAAGAGCGGGGCTCCGGCTTGGATTCCGGGCCCTAGTGCTGCTCCGCGGAAGTTCGTGGAGGGGTGTTGGGGTCGGTCAGGCGGGGGTGTCGAGGTAAAGGCCGCCGGCGCAGTCGAGGCAGTCTTCGGGACTGCCGATGGGCAACCCTGTGGGCAGGTAGTTGTCCTGGTATCCGCCGCGGCTGGCGAGGTAGAGGGCGAAGCCCCAGGTGTGCAGGACGCCGGTGAAGCGCAGGCGGCACAGGGGTAGTTCCTCCCCGTCCTTCAGCTCGGCTGCTACGCAGGCGAATCCGGCGCGGAAGCGGACGTGGACCCGGGCCAGCTGCGGCCAGCGGGCCTGGGCGTGGGTGTTCAGGCGCTGGCGCAGGTGGTGCTGCATCGATTCCGGGGGGTTCTTCGGCACGGGCCCATCCTGCCGGGTGTGGCACCGGTCCGCCATGATCGTCTGCCGTGCAGTGTGAAGGACGGGTGGGGACGGCGGTTGCGGTGGTGCTCGGGCCGGAGGTTCGTGAGCGGCTGGCACGAACGGTCTGCTCGCCGAAGTCGCAGGTGCGGGCAGCGCTGCGGGCCAAGATCGTGCTCGCGGCGGCGGACGGGCGAGCCAACGGCGCGATAGCGCGGGAGCTGGAGGTCAGCGTGAACACGGTACGCAAGTGGCGGGGCCGGTTCGCCGCCAGCGGGCTGGACGGGCTGCGGGACGCCGGGCGGTCCGGACGGCCGAAGATCTACGGGCCCCACGTGCGGGTGGCGATCGTGGCCACGGCGACCAGTGCTCCGCCGCACCCGGAGGCGACCTGGTCGCACCGGACCATCGCCGCACAGATTGCGGGCACCTGCTTCGCGCCGGTCTCCGCGTCGCAGGTCGGGCGGATCCTGGCGGACCTGGACCTGAAGCCGCACAAGGTCCGCGGCTGGCTCACCCGCCGCGACACCCCCGACTTCTGGGAACGCGCGGCGGACGTGTGCGCCCTCTACCTCGACCCGCCCGAGGGCGTGGTGGTGCTCTCGATCGACGAGAAGACCGCGATCGCCGCCCGCTCGCGCCGGTATCCCGGGCGCCCCGCCGCTCCTGGCGAGTTCGCCCGCCAGGAGTTCGAGTACCGGCGCCACGGCACCGCTTCCCTGGTCGCCGCCTTGGAGGTGACCAGTGGCGAAGTGCTCACCGAGGTGATCGCCCGCAATGACGCGGCGACCTTCACCGCGTTCCTGGACCAGCTGGACCGGGCCATTGCCCCCGACAAGGAGATCCACGTAGTGCTCGACAACGGCTCCTCCCACACCGCCAAGCACACCAAGGCATGGCTGGCCGCGCATCCGCGCTGGCACGTTCACTGGACCCCACCGCACGCCTCCTGGCTCAACCAGGCCGAGCTGTTCTTCTCCGCCCTGACCCGCCGGGTCCTGCGGAACGGCGACTTCGCCAGCCGCGACGACCTGATCAACAAGCTGGAGACCTACGTGATCAAGCACAACGACACGGCCAAGCCTTACCGCTGGACCTACGAGGGCACCCCACTCAAGGCGGCCTGATCAACACCCCTCCACGAACTTCCGCGGAGCAGCACTAGTTGCTGTCCGGGGATGCGGACAGGGTGTCCAGGGCCCGGGTCAGGCGTTCCAGGACGTGGACCGTTTCCGCGAAGGCGGTGTCGCCCAGTTCTGCGGCGAGGCGGGTGGCCAGGGAGGCGTGGCCCGGGCCGATGCGGGCCACCGCCGCGTGTCCCTCCTGCGTCGGGCGGAGCAGCTTCGCCCGGCGGTGCGCGGGGTTCGGGGCGTATTCGGCCAGGCCCTTGGCGACCAGCAGGTCCGCGATGCGCTGCACGCTCTGCCGGGTGATCCCCATGGTCCGGGCGATGCCCGCGACGGACTGCGGCTCCCGCAGCACCGCCCCCAGTACCTGCCACCAGGCGGCCGTCAGCCCGGCCGGGCGGGCCAGCTCCTCCGAGACGGAGAGGAACTGGCCGTTCAGCCGGAACACCCCGAGCGCCGTGCGGCTCAGCAGGTCCTGGCGGGCCCGGGTGGAGCCGGGCGGCTGCGACTCAGGCATCGCCGGCCTCCGCCGCCGCCATCAGGACCGGGAACGCGCTCGCGTCCGAGTCGTGGAAGAGCCGGTACCACGCGTCGAGGACGTCCGGCTTGTAGGCGTCGAGGCGGGCGAAGACCTCGCGGGCGAAGGCCACCGGTTCCGTCGGCCCCGCCGTGATCAGGTCGCCGTCGGTCACCGCGTCGGCCTCGACGTAGTTCTCGGCGCCCCCGTAGCCCGGCTGCGGGGCCAGGTAGAAGGAGGCTCCGCTGGTGTGGGCCCGGCCGTCCAGCAAGCCGGCGCGGGCGAGGCCCGCGGTGGCTCCGCAGATGGCCGCGACCGGCACCCCGGCCGCCAGGAACTCCTTCGCCTTCGCCGCGAACGGCGCCAGCTCCTCGCTCGTGTCCCACAGCGAGGCGCCGGTGAGGATCAGCAGCGAGGAGTCCTCCGGCCGCAGGTCGGCCAGGGCCTGGTCGGGCAGGATGCGGACGCCGCCCATGGTGGTGACCGGCTGGTCGGCGGCGAGGCCGACCGTCTGGACGACGTGGCCGCGCTGGGTGAGGTGCGCGGTGGTGTGTCCGGTCTCCCAGTCCGCGTACGTGTCGTAGACCGCGAGGTGGACGGGCTTGCGCGGGGTCTCGCTCATGGTGGTCGCCTCCAGCGTCGAATCCGGCTGCTCTGTCGGGCTCGTCCGACGGGCCCTTATGACAAGAGACTGTCATGTCGACAGAATGCTGTCAATTGTTTCGCCGGCATGCCCGCGCGAGCGGGCGGGCCGACAGACTGCCGAGACCGGCCCCCCACCCGCATACAGTCCGCCGATATCCCTCCCCACCTGCGCACTTCTAGCGTGACGCCATGACCCCTCATGTCACCTCGCCCACCCTTGCCGCCGTGAAGGACGCAGACCGGAAGCACGTCTTCCATTCCTGGTCCGCCCAGGCCCTGATCGACCCGCTCGCCGTCGCCGGAGCCGAGGGGTCGCACTTCTGGGACTACGACGGCAAGCGCTTCCTCGACTTCTCCTCCCAGCTGGTCAACACCAACATCGGCCACCAGCACCCCAAGGTCGTCGCCGCGATCCAGGAACAGGCCGGCCGGCTCTGCACCCTCGCCCCCGGTTTCGCCGTCGACGTCCGCTCCGAGGCCGCACGCCTCATCGCCGAGCGGACCCCCGGCGACCTGGACAAGATCTTCTTCACCAACGGCGGCGCCGAGGCCGTCGAGAACGCCGTCCGCATGGCCCGTCTGCACACGGGCCGGCAGAAGGTGCTGTCCACCTACCGCTCGTACCACGGGGCCACCGCCGCCGCGATCAACCTGACCGGCGACCCGCGCCGCTGGCCCTCCGACACCGCCGCCGCCGGCGTCGTGCACTTCTGGGGCCCGTACCTCTACCGCTCCGCCTTCCACGCCACCACCGAGGCCGAGGAGTGCGCCCGCGCCCTCGCCCACCTCGCCGACACCATCGCCTTCGAGGGTCCGCAGACCATCGCGGCGATCATCCTGGAGAGCGTGCCCGGCACCGCCGGGATCATGACCCCGCCGCCCGGCTACCTCGCGGGCGTGCGCGAGCTCTGCGACCGCCACGGCATCGTCTTCATCCTGGACGAGGTGATGGCGGGCTTCGGCCGCACCGGCAAGTGGTTCGCGGCCGAGCACTGGGACGTCACCCCCGACCTGATCACCTTCGCCAAGGGCGTGAACAGCGGGTACGTGCCGCTCGGCGGAGTGGCCATCTCGGCCGCCATCGCCGAGACCTTCGCCACGCGCCCCTACCCGGGCGGACTGACGTACTCCGGCCACCCCCTGGCCTGCGCCGCGGCCGTCGCGACGATCAACGTCATGGAGGAGGAGGGCATCGTCGAGCACGCCGCCCACCTCGGCGAGAACGTGATCGGACCGGCGCTCGCCGAGATCGCCGAGCGGCACCCCTCGGTCGGCGAGGTCCGCGGCCTGGGCGCCTTCTGGGCCCTGGAACTCGTACGGGACAAGGAGACCCGTGAGCCGCTCGTCCCGTACAACGCGGCAGGTGCGGACAACGCGCCGATGGCCGAATTCGCGGCGGCCTGCAAGGCGTCCGGCCTGTGGCCGTTCGTCAACATGAACCGCACCCACGTCGTCCCCCCGTGCACCATCACGGAGGCGGAGGCGAAGGAGGGGCTGGCCCTGCTGGACGAGGCGCTGACGGTCGCCGACCGCCACACCGTATAACGGGTTGTAAATCCGCATACCGACCATCAACCGTTCGGTTTCGGCCGCGCTGTCTGGCCTATGGTGTCCGGAGTCCTACGACAGGAGACGGACCCCTATGCCAGGCAGCGGAGCTGTCACCCGCAACACACTTCGCCAGCAGATCGCGGACGCGCTGCGTGACGAGGTGCTCGCGGGACGCCTGCCTCCGGGAACCGAGTTCACCGTCAAGCAGATAGCCGAGCAGTACGAGGTCTCCGCGACCCCGGTGCGCGAGGCGCTCGTGGACCTCTCGGCCCAGGGGCTGCTCGAACTGGTCCAGCACCGGGGCTTCCGGGTCCGGATCCTCACCGTGGACGACTTCAGGGGAATGATCGAGGCCCGCTCGCTGGTCGTGGACGGCATCTTCCGCCGGCTCGCCGAGCGCGGTACCGCGCCCGGCTCCGGCGAGATGCTGGTGTCGGTGCGCCGCCGGGGCGAGGAAGCGCGGCGGGCCGCGCAGAGCGGCTCGCTCGAAGTGCTGATCGGCTACGACCTGCGCTTCTGGAGGGAGCTCAGCGAGCTGGTCGCCAACACCTACATCTCCGAGTTCCTGCACCGCATCCGCGTGCAGTGCTGGGTCTTCGCCGTCCCCCACCTCCAGCGCGAGCCGCAGCTGCGGGAGGCGCTGTGGGACGGGCACGGCGATCTGGTGGACGCGGTGACGCTGGCGGACGCCGACGCCGTGCGCCGCATCGTGCAGGGCTACAACCAGCACGCGCTGGACTGGGCCGCCCGGATCTGAGTGCGCGGAGGAGCCCGCACGTGCTCACAGGTTCTGCGCACCCCTTCGCGGAGGGTGTTCGGCGCACTACGCTGACCGGATCGGCGGCAACGACTGATCGGAGGCCGTGTGGCCTGTGACCTGTGGCTGGTCCCCCTTGTCGACGTGCTGTGCCACAGCCCCGACAACCCCTTCGCGGAAGAGATCGCCTCGTACGACAAGGCGCTGGGCGAGGCCGGGCTGCCGTCCGTGCCCGTGTTCGCCTACATGCCGGGCCTGAGCGGGGACGTCGCCCCGGTCGCCGGCTTCGACTACGACGCCCTGCATTTCCTCAGGCGGGCGTACCTGCTCCAGCTCTGCGGGCTGCCGGTGACCCCGGTGGACGAACTGGGCGGGGACTACGAGCAGCTGCTGGAGATGTTCGAGCCCACGGCGCAGCAGTCGCACCTTGTGTGGCACTACGACCACGCGGGGGCGTACGTGCCGGTGGACTTCGCGGCTCCGCTGGCGAACGAGGAGCTGCTGGCCGGGGGTGGTCCGCTGGGGTCCGCGCAGGGGTTGCTGCGGGAGCTGGCGTTCGTGGCTCCCGCGATCGGGATAAACCCGGGGAACCCGCCCGCCGCGCCGGCTCCGCCAGGGCGGCCGACCTCGCTGGAGGAGCCGGCGGGGCCGATTCCGTACGACGACAGTCCCTTTGCGCGTGAGCGGCACGTGTGGCTCGGGTTGCACGCGGCGGCGACCCGCAGTCTGGGGCAGGGCTCGATGATCATCTTCAGCTGACGCCGGGCCGGGTCGGGCGGGTGGGGTGGGTGCGGGTGCCGCTGCGCGGAGCCGGTCCCCGCCCCGCCCTTTCTCCGTTTCTCGCGGCTCCGCCCCGAACCCCCCGCCTCAAACGCCGGCGGGGCTGGATGGTGCGGTCCTCAGCGGGGTTGTTCCGGGGGGCGTTGGCGGGGCATGTTCGGGCGGGTGCCCGGCGGGAGGGGGAAGCGGGCCGGGGGGATGTTCGCGTCCGCGCGGGCCCCGGAGGCGCCCAGGGACTGCATCACCAGGGGAGCGGGGCCGGAGCTGAACTCGACCATCCACTCCGCCGTCTCGGAGCGGACCAGCTCCGTCACGTCCTCCGAGAACCGCCGCAGCACGGTCAAACAGCGCTCGGCGGCCTCGCTGGCCGTGCCCTCGGTGGGCCCGAGCACCTCGCGCACGTTCTCCGACGCCCAGTCGAACTGGAGGGTCTGGAGCCGGCGCTGCACCGCCTGCGCCGTGGCCACGTCCCGCATCCAGCCGGACGTCAGTCCGAAGAACCGGTCGCAGGCCAGCGCGGCCGCGCCCAGCAGCAGCGCCAGGTACCCGTACGTCGAGGCGCCCGGCGCCGAGCCCGTCAGCTCCAGCAGAGGCATCGCGGCGCCGGTGACGGCGCCCACGGCCGCGCCGACGCGCAGCACCCGCGCGCCCCGGCGCTTCCACGCCCGGTCCGAGAGGTACCACTCGGCGGTGCGCAGCGCATCGGCCTCGACCCGCCGGTAGAGCTCGTCGAGCCGCTCCGCGGGTTCGCCCCAGTCCCCGAGGGGGAACGGCCGGCCGGTCAGATCGCCCGCCGCCATCGGTCCGCCGCCTTCCTCCCGGGGATCCCGGGGTGGCCCCTCGGGCTGCATCTCCGGCTGGCTCACCCGGCACTCCCTCTGCCTGCGCTGACGTGTGGTGGTGCGCGTGTGCGCAATGATGCGCATGCTCTTCCTACCTTCGATTGACGGGCGGTGGGCGCCGAATCCCGGGATTTCCGCCCGCAAGGAGGTCTCCATCAGGTACGCGTACGCCCCGTCTCTCACTCGAAAGAGTTGGTCCTCACGGCGTAGGGCGCAGCGCGCGGGGAGCACGTAGGCTCAGATTGACCAAGCGTTGCGAGGTCCCGACGGCCCGATGGTCCCGACGAACGGAGTGAGTGCCCTGTGATTCCCGGTGGTGGCCAGCCCAACATGCAGCAGCTGCTCCAGCAGGCACAGAAGATGCAGCAGGATCTCGCGGCTGCCCAGGAGCAGCTCGCGCAGGCCGAGGTCGAGGGCCAGGCCGGCGGGGGCCTGGTGAAGGCGACCGTCACCGGTTCCGGCGAGCTGCGGGCACTGGTGATCGACCCGAAGGCCGTGGATCCCGAGGACACGGAGACGCTGGCCGACCTGGTGGTCGCGGCGGTCCAAGCGGCCAACGAGAATGCCCAGGCGCTCCAGCAGCAGAAGCTGGGCCCCCTGGCCCAGGGGCTGGGCGGCGGCAACGGCATCCCCGGCCTTCCGTTCTAGTCCCGCAGTACCCCACAGATACACACAGAGAGAGAAGGCAGTCCGTTGTACGAAGGCGTGGTTCAGGACCTGATCGACGAACTGGGCAGGCTGCCCGGCGTCGGGCCCAAGAGCGCGCAGCGGATCGCCTTCCACATCCTGCAGGCCGAGCCCACCGACGTCCGCCGCCTCGCGCACGCACTGCTGGAGGTCAAGGACAAGGTCCGGTTCTGCGCGGTATGCGGGAACGTGGCGCAGGAGGAGCGGTGCAACATCTGCCGCGATCCGCGCCGCGACCTCACGGTCATCTGTGTCGTGGAAGAGCCGAAGGACGTCGTCGCGATCGAGCGGACGCGCGAGTTCCGGGGCAAGTACCACGTCCTCGGCGGAGCGATCAGCCCGATCGAGGGCGTCGGTCCGGACGACCTGCGCATCCGCGAGCTGCTGGCGCGCCTGGCGGACGGCGAGGTGACCGAGCTGATCCTCGCCACCGACCCGAACCTGGAGGGCGAGGCGACCGCCACCTACCTCGCCCGCATGATCAAGCCCATGGGCCTCAAGGTCACCCGCCTGGCCAGCGGGCTCCCCGTCGGGGGAGATCTGGAGTACGCGGACGAGGTCACGCTCGGGCGGGCCTTTGAAGGAAGGCGACTTCTCGATGTCTGACGCAATGCTGCACGCTCTCGGCCAGGATCCGGACGACTTCGCCGCCTCGATCGCGGACCAGATCGAGTCGTTCATCGTTGCGGTCACCGAGGTCGCCAAGGGTGAGGACCCGGACAGCGCGGTGCCCTTCCTCCTCCTGGAGGTGTCCCAGCTGTTGCTGGCGGGCGGCCGGCTGGGCGCGTACCAGGACGTGCTGCCGGACGAGCGCTACGAGCCCGATCTCGGCCCGGAGCCGGACGTGGACGACCTGCGCGAGCGGTTCGCGGTCATGCTGGAGCCGGTCGACGTCTACTCCGAGGTCTTCGACCCGTACGAGCCGCGCAAGGCCCCGGTGGCCCACCGGATCTCCGACGATCTGGCCGACGTGGTCGCCGACCTGCGGCACGGGCTCATCCACCACCAGTCGGGCCGCATCACGGAGGCCCTGTGGTGGTGGCAGTTCTCGTACTTCACCAACTGGGGCCCGACGGCCTCGGCCACCCTGCGCGCCCTCCAGTCGCTGATCTCGCACGTCCGGCTGAACCAGCCGCTGGAGGCCCTCGACGGCCTGGACACGGACGAGGACATGACCGAGGACGACCTCGCGGAGCAGGCGGGACGGGTGATGGCGGAGGAGCTCGGCGGCCTCGGCCGTAAGTGAGCGCCCGGCGCGGGAACCCATTCTTTGATCTTTTCGTCTCATGATGTGGTACGAAGCGGTCGGATCCCGGTCGCTCGTTAGACTGCACCAGCAATGAGACGGACTGAGCGAGGAGCGCACGTGGGCCTTGTCGTGCAGAAGTACGGAGGCTCCTCCGTAGCCGATGCCGAGGGCATCAAGCGTGTCGCCAAGCGGATCGTGGATGCCAAGAAGAACGGCCACCAGGTGGTCGTCGTGGTTTCCGCGATGGGCGACACGACGGACGAGCTGATCGATCTCGCCGAGCAGGTGTCGCCGATGCCTGCCGGGCGTGAGTTCGACATGCTGCTGACCGCCGGAGAGCGGATCTCCATGGCCCTGCTGGCCATGGCGATCAAAAACCTGGGCCACGAGGCCCAGTCGTTCACCGGCAGCCAGGCAGGTGTGATCACCGACTCGGTCCACAACAAAGCGCGCATCATCGATGTCACGCCGGGCCGTATCCGCACCGCGCTGGACGAGGGCAACATCGCGATCGTCGCCGGCTTCCAGGGCGTGTCCGCGGACTCCAAGGACATCACCACCCTCGGCCGGGGCGGCTCGGACACCACGGCCGTCGCGCTCGCGGCGGCGCTGGACGCCGAGGTCTGCGAGATCTACACCGACGTCGACGGCGTCTTCACCGCGGACCCCCGTGTCGTGAAGAAGGCGAAGAAGATCGACTGGATCTCCTCCGAGGACATGCTGGAGCTCGCCGCTTCCGGTTCCAAGGTGCTGCTGCACCGCTGTGTCGAGTACGCACGCCGATACAACATCCCGATCCACGTCCGGTCGTCCTTCTCGGGACTGCCGGGCACCTGGGTCAGCAACGAGAATCCGCAAGGGGACGAGCAGGTGGAGCACGCCATCATCTCCGGAGTCGCTCACGACGTCTCCGAAGCCAAGATCACGGTCGTCGGCGTCCCGGACAAGCCGGGTGAGGCCGCGGCGATCTTCCGCGCCATCGCGGACGCCGAGATCAACATCGACATGATCGTGCAGAACGTCTCGGCGGCCTCGACGGGCCTCACCGACATCTCCTTCACGCTCCCCAAGACCGAGGGCCACAAGGCCATCGACGCCCTGGAGAAGGCGAAGGGCGCGATCGGCTTCGACTCCCTGCGCTACGACGACCAGATCGGCAAGATCTCCCTGGTCGGCGCCGGCATGAAGACGAACCCGGGCGTCACCGCCTCCTTCTTCCAGGCGCTGTCCGACGCGGGCGTCAACATCGAGCTGATCTCCACCTCCGAGATCCGCATCTCGGTCGTCACCCGCCAGGACGACGTCAACGAGGCCGTCCGCGCCGTGCACACGGCCTTCGGCCTCGACTCCGACAGCGACGAAGCAGTCGTCTACGGAGGCACCGGACGATGACCGCGACCCGGTCCTCCGCCCCGGCACTCGCCGTGGTCGGGGCGACCGGAGCAGTCGGTTCCGTCCTGCTCCAGATCCTGTCCCAGCGGGCGGACGTCTGGGGCGACATCCGCCTGATCGCCTCCGCGCGCTCGGCCGGCCGCACGCTGGCCGTCCGCGCGGAGGAGATTGAGGTGCTCGCCCTCACCGAGGACGCCTTCGACGGCTTCGGTCCGGGCGACGTCGCACTCTTCCTGACCCCGGCCGAGGTCTCGGCCCGGTGGGCGCCCGTCGTCACCGCGCGCGGCGCGGTCGTCGTCGACCAGTCCGCCGCCTTCCGGGCGGACCCCGAGGTCCCGCTCGTGGTCCCCGAGGTCAACGGGCACGCCGTACGGATCCGCCCGCGCGGGATCGTCGCAGGCCCGGACTGCGTGACCGCCGCCATGATCGCGGCCCTGGGCGCGCTGCACGCCGAGTACGCCCTCACCGAGCTGGTGGTCTCCTCGTACCAGGCCGCGAGCGCCGCGGGCCGCCCCGGCTCCGAGGCGCTGCGCCGCCAGCTGTCGCTGGTCGCCGGGACCTCCCTCGGGGAGCAGACCGGGGACGTCCGCCGTGCCGTGGGCGAGGACACCGGTCCCTTCGCCGGTCCCCTCGCGCTCAACGTCGTGCCCTGGTCCGGAGAGCTGCGCGAGGACGGCTGGTCCTCGCACGAGCTGGCGGTACGGGCGGAGACGCGCCGGATCCTGCAGCTGGAGCGGCTCCCGGTGTCGGTGACCTGCGTCCAGGTGCCGGTGCTCACCGGGCATTCGCTGACCGTGCGGGCCCGGTTCGAGAATGAGGTGGAGGCCCCGTACGCCCGGGAGATCCTGGACGCCGCGCCCGGCGTGGTGCTCGTGGACGATCCCGCGGCGGGGGAGTTCCCCACCCCCGCGGACGCCGCCGGGACGGATCCGGCCTGGGTGGGGCGGGTGCGGGCCTCGCTCGACGACCCCCGCGCCCTGGAGTTCTTCGTGTGCGCCGACAACCTCCGCAGGGGCGCCGCTCTGAATGCCACGCTGATCGCGGAACTGATCGCAGGTGAATTTGCGTAATTCGCTTTGTAGGATCGGTGCTGATCCCTTGATCAAGGTGATGGCCCGACTGCCGTCTCGATAAGACGGGGCAAATCGGGAAGAGCGGGTACGCATGAGGGCAATGGGGATATGGCTGGTGAGGCCGCCTCGCGCGTACAACCCTGACGGGGGGACGCGTGTCCTACAGGCGTGGCAGAGGCACTGCTCGAATCGACCCTCCTCCCGGCGCACCTCGGGATCATCCCGGCGCGCCGGGGTTTCCGTGCGTCCGGCGGCGGTCCACCCGTGATCGTGCCCGTCCCGCCGGCGGGGCCCTCCGAGGCGCCCGTACTGACTGCCGTACCGATCCCGGGCGGTCTCGTGCCCCCGCCGCGCGACAGCGCTGAGGCGGCGGGGAGCAACCGGAGCGAGCCGGCCGAGGTGGCGTCGGAAACGACGGCCGTGGTGGCGCTGGAGGCGACGGCCGAGGTGACGGTCGAAGTGGTGGCCGGGACCACCGTCGACCACCTCACGGCGACCTACCAGGCGCACTACCGCTCCCTGCTCGGCCTGGCCGCCCTGCTCCTCGACGACACCGCCTCCTGCGAGGACGTGGTCCAGGAGGCGTTCATCCGCGTGCACTCGGCGCGGAACCGGGTGCGCGACCGGGAGAAGACCCTGGCGTACCTGCGCCAGACCGTCGTGAACCTCTCGCGCTCCGCCCTGCGCCGGCGCATCCTCGGCCTCAAGCTGCTGTCGAAGCCGATGCCGGACATGGCGAGCGCGGAAGAGGGCGCGTACGACCAACTGGAGCGGGACGATCTGATCAAGGCGATGCGCGGACTCCAGCGCCGTCAGCGCGAGGTGCTGGTGCTGCGCTATTTCGCGGACATGACGGAGGCCCAGGTCGCCGAGACGCTCGGGATATCGCTCGGCTCGGTCAAGGCGTACGGATCGCGGGGGATTGCCGCGCTGCGGGTGGCGATGGAGGCTGCGCAGTCATGATGGACGATCACACTCAGCCGGGCGCAGCGAGCGAGGAAGAGGCGCTGCGGGGCCTGCTGCACGGTGCCGTCGAGGGCCTTCAGCCCTCCGCGGGCGCCCTGGAGCGGCTGCGGCACGCCGTTCCCGCGCGCCGGGCCCGCAAGCGCCAGGCCCTGCTCGGGGCCGCCGCGGTGGCCCTGCTCGCCGGGACGGCGATCCCGGCCCTCATGCACCTGGCGGGCCGCGAGGGCGCGGCCACGGACCACGCGGCCATGGCCGGGCACGGCGAGCACACCGGCGACAAGCCGGGCGCGGTCGGGTCCGACCCGCACCAGAACGGATCCGGGAACCAGCCCAGGTCCAACCGCTCCTCCGGCGGCGCCCCGGCCGTGGGCCGCGCCACCGGGCAGCCGGACGCCACGCTGGGCGGTTCCCCCTTGGGTGGTCTGACGGCGGGCCCCTCGGGCACCGGCAGCGCGGGCGCGTCCGCCGGCACGGCCGGTTCGGTGGCGGGCTCGGGCCCGATGCCCCCGGTGGCCGCGCCGGGCGTGCCCGGGTGCGGCGCCGACCAGCTCGGGGTGGTGGGCTCGGCCCGCGCCCCGGAGACCGACGGCAAGGTGTACGGCAGTTTCCGGGTCACCAACGTCTCGGCGCAGGGCTGCGCCGTCACCGGCCAGGACGCCGTCTCGGCGGCCCCGGCTGCCGGTGCGCCGGCCGGCCAGGGCTCCTCGGTCGCGGTGGTAGGCCACACGGCGGGGGACCCGGCGAGCGGGCTGCTGCCCGATCCGTCGGCGGAGGCTCCGGCGCTGGTGCTGCCGCCGAACACGGCGTACGAGGTCCGCTTCGCGTGGGTGCCGTCGGGGGAGGCCTGTACGCCGACGAACCCGGACGCGGGAGGGACGCCGCCGCAGACCGACTCCGCGGGCGGCTCGGGCGCCCCGGCGCACGGGGCGGTCACCGAGCCGCAGACGGGAGCGCCCCCGGTGACGGCGGGCGTCTCGGTCTCGCACACCCCGCAGCCGGGGTCCTCGACCACGCGGACGACGCTCCCCGAGGCCTGCGGCGGAACGGTCTACCGGACGGGTGCGATCCCGGTGGACGCCGCGCCGTAGCCCTCCCGGACGGGGTGGCGGGTTCGGATGCGTTCCGTGCCGAAGGCGGCCCCGGGGCCGGATACCCCGGGGTTCGCGGGTTCAGTTGACGACGGGGCCCGAGGGGCGGCCCGGGTCGGTCCAGATGGCGTAGTCGCTGTCCTGGCGGGGGCCGACGTCGCTGCCGCTGTAGCCGCCGTTGCCGCCTCCCCCACCTGCGAGCAAGCCGTCACCGCCCTTGCCGCCGTTACCGCCCTTGCCGCCGACCCCACCGCTGATCCAACCCCCACTGCCCTGGGGCTCGTCGGTCATGACGGGGAGCTTCCACTTGGGCGTCTGCGGGGTTTGCGGGGGCTGCCGGGTCTCGGCGCTGCCGCCGCCGGGCGGCTCGGTGTCGCCGCCCCTGGCGTCGTTCGAGCCGATCTTGCTGAGCTTGCCTACTTTGCCGAGCATTCCGACGAACCTGTTGGCACCGGGGGTGTCGCCGTCGGTCGTGACGCTCGCGGTGGTGGCGGGGGCGGCGAACGCGGACGTGGAGGCGAGCGAGACGCCTCCGACGGCCAGCGTGGTGGCGATCATGAGGGGGGCGAGGCGGCGGGTCCTGGTGATGGCCGTGGGGAGGCGGTCCTTACCGGGTCTTGGAGGGCCAGCCGCGGATGCGGCCGTGACTCCATTGGGCCCCGGGCAGGGGGTCGCGGTCATGGCCCGGAAAGCCGGGACTTGACACGGCCGCCCCGCGCCCTACGCGCGTGAGGCCGCGCCGCCCGAGGGCTCGGGTTCCGGCGCGGGGGCGGCGGGAGCCGCCTCCGGCACCAGCCCGGCTTCCGCGTCGCGCAGGGTCTCCACCTCGCGGCGGTAGAGCCGGAACCACATGAAGAGCACGAAGGCGACGAAGACGAACCACTCGCCGGTGTAGCCGAGGTTCTGGAAGGCCTTCAGGTCGAGCCCGGTGTTGGTCGGCGCCTGCGCGGGCACCGGAATCATCCCGTCCGCCGGGGTCTGCACGGTCAGCCAGGCGTTGTACAGGTCGTACGGGACGATGTTGACCAGCGAGGCCGCCCCGATCACCCCGAGCTGCCCGGCCGGCAGGCCGCCCCGGGAGTGGACCCCCTTCGTGCCGGAGTTCTCCGAGGACTGCAGGGCGCCGGTGACCTCGACCCGGCCGGTCGGCGGGGCCGGGGCCTTCGCCGGGTCCGCCGCTCCCGGCAGCCAGCCACGGACCACCGGGACGGCCTTGCCGGAGTCGGTCTTCAGCAGCGTCAGCACGTAGAAACCGGACTCGCCGTCGAGCCGCCGCTCCGGCACCAGCATCTGATCGGCGTACTCCCCGGCCGTGGAAGCCAGTCGGCCGGAGGTCTTCGTGTCCACCGGAAGCAGCGAGTCCAGCGGTGCGGCCACCTGCTCGTCGGGCCGCTCGGCCGTCGCCTCCCGGTGGCTGTCGACACGGTCCTCGAACCGGCCGAGCTGCCAGGACCCCATGAACAGGCAGAAGGGGACGGCGAGCGCGACGAAGACGTTGATCCCCCACCAGCGCGGGGTCAGGAGAAACCGGTGCACCCCACCACCGTACGGGGGGTGCACCGGAGCGGGACTAGCGGGGCAGGTGCTTCAGCGCGAACTCCAGCTCCATCCGGACCTGCTTGATCCGCTCCTCCACGACCAGCGAGCCGTGCCCGGCGTCGTACCGGTACACCTCGTGCTCCGCGCCGCGGGCCACGAGCCGGTCCACGTAGTTGTCGATCTGCCGGATCGGGCAGCGCGGGTCGTTGACGCCCGCCGCGATGTGGACGGGAGCCTTCACCGCGTCGACGTAGGTGAGCGGCGAGGAGGCCTCGAAGCGGTCCGGGACCTCCTCCGGGGTGCCTCCGAAGAGGGTGCGGTCCAGGGCCTTCAGCGCCTCCATCTCGTCGTGGTAGGCCGTCACGTAGTCCGCGACCGGTACGGCGGCCAGGCCCACCGCCCACGCGTCGGGCTGCGTGCCCAGGCCCAGCAGCGTCAGGTACCCGCCCCAGGACCCGCCCGACAGCACGAGGCGCGCCGGGTCCGCGAGACCCGAGGCCACCGCCCACTCCCGGACCGCCGCGATGTCCTCCAGCTCGATCAGGCCGACCCGGTGCTTGAGGGCGTCCGTCCACTCGCGGCCGTAGCCCGTCGAGCCGCGGTAGTTGACCCGCACGACCGCGAAGCCGTGGTCCAGCCAGGCCGCCGGGGTCGCCGCGAAGACGTCGCTGTCGTGCCAGGTCGGACCGCCGTGGATCTCGAAGACCGTCGGGAAGGGGCCCTCGCCGTGGCCGGCGGGACGCTGCGCGAGGGCGTGGATCCGCCCGCCCGGGCCCTCCACCCAGACGTCCTCCGCCGGCACCGACCCGGGGGCCTTGAAGCCGGGAGGGTCCAGGACGACCCCGCCCGCGGTGGACCGTACGGTCGAGGGCTCGGCGGCCGAGGACCACAGGTACTCCACGGTCCCGTCGGGCCGCGCGCCGGCCCCCGACACCGTCCCCGGCGGCGTGTCCACCCGTACGAGCTCCCGCCCGGCCAGGTCGTAGCGCCACAGCTCGCTGCGCGCCTCGTGGCTGTGAGCGACCAGCAGCGCGGATCCGTCCGGGTACCACTCGGCGCTGACGTCGCCCGGCAGGTCGATCGCGAGCTCCTCCTCGGCGCCGGTGGCCACGTCCCACACCATCGGCTCCCAGCGGCCGCGCCGCTGGTGGCCGACGAGGAGGCGGGTGTCGCCCGGAACCGGCGCGAAGCCGAGGACCTCCAGGCCGAGCTCCTGCGTGCCGCCGCAGGAGTCGTCCAGCTCGGCGACGGTGGACCCGTCGAGGGTCAGCACGCGCAGGGAGGAGTGCATCGCGTCACCGTGCTCGGTGTGCTCGACGGCCACGAGCGTCCCGTCGTGGGACAGGTCGCCGACGCCGGCCGACTCCCGGTGCCGGTAGATCACGGTGGGCGCGGATCCGTCCGGGCGGACCACGTGGACCGTCGAGCCGTCCTCGTCCGTGGAGCGCCCGACGACCGCGGTGCCGTCGCGGCCGATGGCCAGACCGGCGGGGTACGAGGGCTCCAGGCCGGGGGTGGCCGGCTCGTCCGGGCCGCCCCCGAAGTGCTGGCGCACCCAGGTGCCGAACTCGTCGCCGTCCGTGTCGGAGAACCACCAGATCCACTCGCCGTCGGGGGAGAGGGCGCCGTCGGTGGTGCCGTTCGGGCGGTCGGTGGCCTGCCGCTGGGCGCCGGTGGCGCGGTCCCAGGCGTAGAGCTCGAAGGTTCCGGTCGCGTTCGAGACGAAGAGCGAGCGGTCCGGGGCGTCCTCGGCCCAGTCGGGCAGCCCGACGCGCGGTGCCCGGAACCGCTTCTCCCACTCGGGCGTCTCGGGGGTGATCTCGCTGTCGCTGGTCATGCGCCCCATTGTGGCCGCAGTGGTCCCCGGGATGCCGACTGCTCCGAACGGGCGCAGAGTGGAACCCGTAGCCCAAGGAGGAACGATCATGGCCAAGAAGGCGCACAGCGGCCACCACATCCACCAGGACTCCGAGCGCGCGCTGGCGAAGAACACGGCCGCCGAGGCCCGCGCGAAGGCCGCGGCCAGGGACATGCAGTCGTCCGCCGCGAAGACGCGCGGCATGCAGCAGAAGGCCCAGGCCAAGCGCGGCTGAGTCCGCAGGTCCGGGCAGGCCCGTAGGCTGGCGCCATGCGGATGATCGTCCGGGGCGCCCGGCTGCTGCACACCTCTGGCCTGTCCGACGTCGAGGTCGCGGAGGACGGCCGGATCGCACGCGTGATCCCGCACGACGACCAGAAGGAACCACCGGCCACCGGCATCCTCGTCGAGGCCCACGGCGCCCTGCTCAGCCCGCCCTTCGTCGAGCCGCACATCCACCTCGACACGGCGCTGACCGCCGGGGAGCCGCGTCCCAACGCCTCCGGCACCCTCTGGGAGGGCATCGCCTGCTGGAGCGAGCGCAAGCGGACGCTGACCCGTGAGGACGTGATCGGGCGGGCGACCGAGGTGCTGCGCTGGCAGGCGGCCCAGGGCGTGCTGCACGTGCGCACCCACTGCGACATCACCGACCCGGACCTCACCGCCCTCGACGCGCTGCTCGAAGTGCGCGACCGGGTGCGGGAGGTCATGACCCTGCAGATCGTGGCCTTCCCGCAGGAGGGCATCGCCTCCTTCCCGGACGGCGAGGCGCTGCTGCGCGAGGCGGTGGCCCGCGGGGCGGACGTCGTCGGGGCGATCCCGCACTTCGAGGACACCCGTGAGGACGGGGTGGCCTCCTTGAAGACGGCCTTCGCGCTCGCAGAGGAGCACGGGCTGCGGGTGGACGCGCACTGTGACGAGATCGACGACGAGCAGTCCCGTTTCGTGGAGGTGCTGGCCACGCTGGCCCTGCGCTCGGGGCTGCGCGAACGCGCCACCGCCTCGCACACGACGGCCATGGGCTCCTACAACGGCGCGTACAGCTTCAAACTCCAGCGGCTGCTGTCCCGTTCGGGCATCAACCTGGTCGCCAACCCCTTCGCCAACCTCAACCTCCAGGGCCGCTTCGACGCCTACCCCAAGCGGCGAGGCCTCACCCAGGTCAAGGAGATGCTGGCGGCCGGGGTCAACGTGGCGTTCGGCCACGACGACGTGATGGACCCCTGGAACGCGCTCGGCACCGCCAACCCGCTCCAGACCGCCCTCGTCGGGCTGTACGCCGCCCAGCTCACCGGCGCGGACGAGATCCCGGTGGCCTTCTCGATGGTGACGGACCGTGCGGCGCGCGTCCTGGGCCTGTCGGACGCGGAGTACGGCATCACGGAGGGCGCCCCCGCCTCCTTCGTCCTGCTCCCGGCGCCGTCGCCCGAGGAGGCGATCCGCCGTCAGGTCCGGCCCCGGTACGTCGTCTCGCGCGGCTCCGTCCTCGCCGAGACCCCGCCCGCCCCGGCCCGGCTGAACTGGCCGGGGGAGCCCCCGTCCGAGGTGGACTTCAGCCGCCGCCTACGCTGACGCCCCATGACGTGGACCCTCGACACCAACTCGGCCCGAACCGCCCTGCAGATCGCGTCGGAGTACGCGGACCCGGCGCTGCTGAACCACTCCGTACGCTCCTACGCCTTCGGCGCGCAGTACGCGGACCAGCACGGCCTCGCGTACGACGAGGAGCTCTTCTACGTGGCGGCCCTCCTCCACGATCTGGGCCTGACCGTGCCCTTCGACAGCCACACCCTCCCCTTCGAGGAGGCCGGCGGCCACGTCGCGCGGGTCCTGACGGCGGGCCTGGGCTGGCCGGCGGACCGCCGGGCCCGCGCCGAAGAGGTGATCGTCCTGCACATGCGGGACGACGTGACGTCGGCCGAGGACGTCGAGAGCCACCTCCTGCAGGTCGGCACGAGCGCCGACGTCTCGGGCCTGCGCCTCTCCGAGTTCGACCCGGCCTTCACGGCCGCCCTGCTCGCCGACCACCCACGGGCCGGCTTCGGCGCCGCCTTCACCGCCCTGGTCGAGGACCAGGCGAAGCGCAAGCCCGACTGCGCGGCGGCCGCCTACGTCGCGGGCGGCGCCGCGGCCCGCATCGCGGCCAACCCTCTGGGGGCGTGAAGGCCGGCGTCAGGGCCCCGGCCGAGGTGACGGCGGCGTTCTGCGCCTCACCCCGGACCGTACGGCCGCCACCGCGGAGGTCACGCACATCCGCCACCGCGTCGGATAGCGTGCCCGCATGTCGTGGGACGAGGACGGAACGCCGCACCCGCTCGCACTGCGCCGCACCGGCCGCAGCGAACTGGAGCCGGACCGGCTGCCCGAGATCCGGGAGCTGGAGGTGCTCGGCTGGGAGCCCGCGCCCGAGGACCTGCGCTGGGTGTTCCTCCCGTACATGTGGCCCCCGGCGGCCCGTACCTGGATCCCCGACCGTTCCACCCACTGGGCGGTGGACACCTCGCTCGACGGCCACGGCCACATCACCGGCGTGGAGTGCGCCCCGCTCGCCGAGCCCGACCTGCACGACCTCGACCAGGAGACCGACGCGGCCCTCGCCGGCCTCGGGCTCCCGCCCCGCCCCCGGGGCCGCCTCTGGCTGCTCCGCCCGGTCGGCCCCTTCGCCACCGTCGGCGCGGTCCTGGACCACCTCGACGCACTGGCCGCGCAGCACGCCGTGGAGGCCGGCCCGTCCACGGCCCTCCTCGCCCTGGCGCGCACCGAACTCGCCGCACTCTCCGCACCCGACACCCCCTAGAAGATCACTGAAAATCTGGGTTCTGGCCTCGCGTGTGCTGACGCGGGGCCAGACTGCTGTGTATGCAGGGGGAATGGGATGGCGAGAGCGTCGGCGAGGACGTGTGGGAGACCTGCCGGGAGTTGATCCCGGCCGGGGGTGTGTTCGCGTTCCTGGCCGAGCACCGCGGGGTGCTGTTCCCCGGGTCGATGTTCGCGGACATGTACCCGTCCACGAACGGGCGGCCGTCGCTGCCGCCGCAGGTCCTGGCCGTGACGGTGGTGCTGCAGAGCCTGCACGGGCTCTCCGACTTCGAGGTCGTTCAGGAACTGCGCTGTGACCTGCGGTGGAAGGCCGCCTGCGGGCTCGGCTTGCACGACACTGCGTTCGATCCGTCCCTTCTGACCTACTTCCGCCGCCGCCTGCAGCGCTCCAGTGACCCGAACCGGCTGTTCCACAAGGTCAGAGAGGTCATCGCGGCCACCGGCGTCCTCAAAGGCAAGCAGCGCCGTGCCCTGGACTCCACCGTGTTGGATGACGCGGTCGCCACCCAGGACACCGTCACCCAGCTCATCGCCGCGATCCGCAGGGTCATCCGCGAGGTCCCCCACGCCGAGCGGACCGCCGCGACCTGGTGCACCGCCCACGACTACACCGACCCCGGCAAGCCGAAGATCGCGTGGAACGACGAGCAGGCCCGCACCCGCCTGGTCGACGCCCTGGTCACCGACGCACTGAACCTGCTGGGCCGCCTGCCCGAGCAGGAACTCGGGGAAGCCGCGGCGAACGCCGTCGGGCTGCTGGCCCTGGTCGCGGGCCAGGACGTGGAGCCCGCCGACGACTCCGACGGCCGCGACGGGCGCTGGCGCATCGCCCGGGGCACCGTCCGCGACCGCACCGTGTCCACGGTCGACCCCGAAGCCCGTCACATCCACAAGAACCGGACCCGCCACCAGGAAGGATTCCGCGCCCACGTGGCCTTCTAGCCCGAGGCGGGAGTGTTCACCGAGGTCGCGCTGACCGCCGGCAGCGGGGCCGGCAACCACGAGGCAGCCGTCGCCCGCGACCTCCTCGCCGACGAGGACGCGCCGGTCACCGCCCTGGGCGATGCCGCCTACGGCACCGGCGACCTGCGCGAACACCTCCAGGACCTGGGCCACGACCTGGTCCTGAAGCCCCCACCGCTCAAACCGGCGGTCCCCGGCGGGTTCACCGCCGATGAGTTCACCGTCGACACCGAACAGGGACACGTCACCTGCCCCGCCGGACACACCGCACGGCTCGGCCGGCCACTGGCCAACGGCGCACGCCAGGCCCAGTTCAAGAAACTGTGCGCCACCTGCCCGCTCAAGGACCGCTGCACCCGCTCCAAGACCGGCCGTGTCTTCAGCGTCCACGCCCAGTACGACCTGCTCAAAGCCGCCCGCGACCAGGCCGCCACCGACCCCCACTGGCAGGCCGAGTACCGCCGATGGCGACCACCGGTCGAGCGTGCCATCGCCTGGCTCGTCGCCAAAGGCAACCGCCGCGTCCCCTACCGAGGCGTCATCAAGAACAACACCTGGCTCCACAACCGCGCCGCCGCCCTCAACCTCCGCCGCCTGATCAACCTCGGACTCACCCGCACAGGCGGCACCTGGACGATCACCCCGGCCACCGCATAACGCGAGGAGCCACCCAGCCCAACACCGGACGGCCCCTCAGACAAGATTTTCAGGAGCGTTCTAGACCGCGGTACCGGGCCTTCCCAGGCCGTGTCCGGCTCTGCTGGCTACGCTTGTCGTGAGGGGGGCACGGCGGGAGGCGGTCTCATGAGGCGGCGCCATCACTTCCACATCGACCACGCCGGGCACTCGGTCAGTGCCACGGTCCAGACGGGCCACACCACCGTCGTCGAGGTGCTCGTCGACGGCAAGGAGACGGGCCATGCCACGACGCACGCCGACCACCCCGTGACCGTCCACGTCGAGCTGCCGACGGAGCCGCCGACGCCCGTGTCGGTGCGCGCGACCGCCGGTCCGGTGCCCGCGTGCGTCTTCGAGAGCCCGGCCGCCGACCCGCAGCCCATGCAGCCCCGCCCCTTCTGACGACCGGCCGCCGCCCCTGCGCCCCGCCCCGCGAAATCCGGCCGCCGCGGTCGCGCTGCCGCCGCTCCGGCCGCCGCCCCGCGCGCTGCGTCGAAGTGCGGCCGTCGCGGTTGCACCGGGGCGCTGCGTCGAGGTCCGGCCGCCGCGGTCGCGCCGGGGCGCTCCGCCGACCGCAGCAACGCCCCGCGCGACGCGTCGAAAGCAGGCCGCCGCGGTCACCCCCCGTGCGCTCCGCCGGAGCCGGCCGTCGCGGTCGCGCCGCGCGCCGCGTCGTAAACCCGGCCGCCGCGGTCGCCCCCGCGCCCGGCAGCCCCCGCGCCCGGCCGCCCCTCCTGCCGGCCGCCGAAGCCGCGTCCGCGCGCTCCGCCTTCCCCTCCTACCGGCCGCCCTTGCGCTCCTGCGTCGCCGCCCGGATCTCCTCCGTCGCCTCGCGGAACGCGGGGGCCGCGTGGGAGAAGTAGTCGAAGAGCAGGTCCAGTTGGTCCGGCGTGTATCCGGCGAGTACCTCGCCGATCCGCTTGCGGGCCGGGCCCACGGCCGCCTCGACGCCCGCCAGCGCGTCCGGCACCGCCTCGACCACGACCTTGATGGAGCGCTTCTCCTTCCTCTACTCGCCCGCCATGGCCCCCAAGGCGGAGAGGTGACCGCCATGATCACCGGCGCCACCGAGGGCATCGGCCGCGCCTTCGTCCTCGCGCTGGCCGCCGAGGGCCGCACCGTCACCGCCGTCACCGCCCTGCGCCGACGCCGCCGCCCCACCGTCGTCCCCGGCCGGGCCAACGCCCTCCCCGTCGCGGCGACCCGGTTCCTCCCCCGCACCGCCGCCCTCTCCCTCCTCGCCGACGGCACCGGGGTCACTGCCCCGCGGAGAGCTCGCCGCTGAGCGTTCCGTGCAGGCGGGCGCTGGGGCCGTTCAGGCCGCTGATCTCCACGCTCTTGCCGCGCTGGGCGTACCGGTGCTCGATGGCGTCGAGCGCGGCCACGGAGGAGGCGTCCCAGACGTGGGCCGCCGAGAGGTCGATGACCACCCTGTCCGGGTCGCCGACGTAGTCGAACTGCCCGACGAGGTCGTTGGAGGAGGCGAAGAACAGCTCGCCGGTCACGCAGTAGACGACCTGTCCGCCGTCCGGGTCGAGCACGGAGGTGACGTTCGCCAGGTGCGCGACGCGCCGGGCGAAGATGACCATCGCGCAGACGGAGCCCACGACGACGCCCACGGCGAGGTTGTGGCTGACGACCACGCAGACCACGGTGACGACCATGACGGTGATCTCACCGGCGGGCATCCGCTTGAGGGTCTTCGGCGTGACGGAGTGCCAGTCGAAGGTCGCGAAGCAGACCATGACCATGACGGCTACGAGGGCGGCCATCGGGATGTCGGAGACGACCGGCCCGAAGGCGATGCACAGCACCATCAGGAAGGCGCCGGCGAGGAAGGTCGACAACCTCGTCCGGGCGCCCGACACCTTCACGTTGATCATCGTCTGGCCGATCATCGCGCAGCCGCCCATGCCGCCGAAGAATCCGGTGACGATGTTCGCGACGCCCTGGCCGACGGACTCCCGGGTCTTGGAGGACCGGGTGTCGGTGATCTCGTCGACCAGCTTCGCGGTCATCAGCGACTCCATCAGCCCGACGAGTGCCATGGCCAGCGCGTACGGCGCGATGAGGGTCAGCGTGTCCAGGGTGAACGGAACCTCCGGCAGGCCGGGCACCGGCAGCGCGGACGGCAGGGCGCCCTTGTCGCCGACGGTCGGGACGGCGATGCCCGCGGCCACGGTGATCGTGGTGAGGATGACGATGGACACGAGCGGTGCCGGGACCGTCTTCGTGACCTTCGGGAAGAACACCATCAGTGCCAGCCCGGCCGCCATCAGCGGGTAGACGGCCCAGGGAACGCCGAGCAGCTCGGGGACCTGGGCCATGAAGACCAGGATGGCCAGCGAGTTGACGAAGCCGACCATCACCGAGCGCGGGATGAACCGCATCAGCTTCGCCACGCCGAGCGCGCCGAGCAGGATCTGGAAGAAGCCGGCCAGGATCACCGCTGCGACCAGGTAGCCCAGCCCGTGCTCCCGGTTCAGCGGGGCGATCACGAGAGCCACGGCGCCCGTCGCGGCGGAGATCATCGCGGGTCGGCCGCCGACCACGGAGATGACCACGGCCATCGTGAACGAGGCGAACAGCCCGATCGCCGGATCCACTCCGGCGATGATCGAGAACGAGATCGCCTCGGGGATCAGCGCCAGCGCGACGACCAGACCGGCGAGGACCTCGGTCCGGAACACCTTCGGCGAGAGCCAGGCCGGCCGCGTCGGACGAAGGAGGGCGCGCAGCCGCGCGGACAGGGGCGCGGGGGAAGCAGACACGGGGCACAGACCTCGGGCTCGGGCACACCCGAACCGGCAGGCGGGCGCGCGGAGAAGACACGAAGGGCGAGGTCGCCCGAGGCTCCCGGAGAAGCCGGCCAAGCCCGTCTCCCAGGTTCTCCCGAGCGGTCTCCGGAGACGCAGGAAGGGCCTGATCCACTGAGTGGATCAGGCCCCTGACCTGGTCTTACGAAGTCGGGGTGGCGGGATTTGAACCCACGACCTCTTCGTCCCGAATTAGGGACGCTGTGAAGCCTGTCCGCGAGCCCTGACCCTATGACCTGCACCTTTACCAGACAAACGCGCAGGTCAGCGGCGCGAGTTCAACCCGGACACCTCGTGACGCTGCGCCTCGCGTACGTCTGGGACACCTCTCGCACACCCCTCGGTTCTTCAAGATCACACCCAGTTCGCACCCAGAATCGGCAGAGGTACCGCAGACGTATCCCCAGGTCGGAGCGCGTGCAACGCTACCGCCCACACCCCGGGTGTCGCCCCCAGAACTGGGTGCCACACCCGGAACGCGAAGGCGCGGCCACCCCTTGGGAAGGTGGCCGCGCCGGTCCGGCGGGGCGGCTAGTCGCCGGCCCCCTCAGCCGGGGGCATGACCCGGTCCACGAGGAACTGGAGCCGCGCTTCGAACTCCTTGCCCCCGCCCTCCGGGTCGAGCGTGGCGAGCGCGACGAGCGTCGTCACCGCCACGTCCACCAGCTCCTTCCGCACGTCCTCCCAGGAGTGGGACGCCCCCTTCCTCGGGTTCGCGGAGTACACCCCATGCAGGGCCTCCGAGACCTCCCCGAACTCCTCGCCGATCTTGAGCACGCGCATCATCACGCGCTCCCGCTCGCTCAGCTCGCCGGCGTTCTCGTCCAGCCACCGGCGGATGCGGTCGACCTGGTCCCACTGCTCACTGCTCATCTAGCGCTCCTGCTGGTCGTACGGGTCGGGTCAGAACAGAGCGGCCACGGGCTCCGCGGCCTGGACGGGGTCGGTCACCGTCAGGGGCGCCGTCGCCCGCACGCCGAGCTCCACCACCAGCCCGGAGTGATCGGTCAGCCGGTCCGCCATGGTGCGCGGCTCATGGACGTACGCGCACCCGCGAAGGTGGTGGTCGGCCAGGCCGCTGGTGACGTGGGCGTGGTCGTACCGGTAACCGTCCCCGGTCCGCCCGACCCACGAGTAGTCCAGCACGTCCGGGTGGAGGTGCCGGAATGCGTCCACGTATCCGGCCTCCTCGAACCAGTTGTAAAACTCGTACTCGAACGGCGCGAAGAACCGGTAGCGCGGGACGTGCGTCGGCTCCAGGACGTTGAAGTCCCCCAGCACGACGCGGTGCCCGTCCCTCTCCGAGCCCGGGAGGTTCAGCCGGCACTGCTGGAGGAAGGCCCGTTTCCGGTCCGTCTTCACCTCCGTCGCGTCGCGGGACGGCACGTACAGGCCGATGACCTCCACCGGCCCCTCGTCGCTGTCCACGGTGACGCCGACCGCGCGGTGCGGCAGGTAGTCCACCCCGGTCGGCAGCGGCCTGGTGGCCAGGCGGCTCACGATCATCGCGCCGCGCTCGCCGCGCTGCTCGGGCCGGGGGAACGTCACGGAGTACCCGGCCGCCGTGAACCGCTCCTCGAGGTAGCTGCACCCCGCGCTGTTCGCCGTCTCCGTGAGCACGAGCACCGGCTCCGGGCGCGCGGCCAGGTAGGCGAGCTGACGCGCCGCCCGCTCCCGCCCTGGGTTGTTCAGGTTGAACGTCAGCACGTCCACCGTGCCACCCCTGGTCATCCAACGCCCCTCATCCATGAGTCCTTGACGGCCGCCACCACAGCGCGGGCGACCTCGTCCGGGCCGACCTCGCTCGCGTCGAGCTGGAGGACGCGCACACCGGCAGCCATGAGGAACCTAGCGGCCTCCAGGAACCCGGCGCATTCCCGCTGGGTGCTGCCGGGCTCCCGTTCGTAGCGGCTGTGGGCTCCTCGGTCGGTGAGCCTCTTTTCGATCACGTCCGCCCGCGCGTTGACGAACACGGCCAGGTCCGGCATGTCGGCGTGCCGGTTCAGCTCCCACACCACGTCCCGGCCCACACCGTCGAGGACCTGGAGCACGAGGGAGGAGGCCACGTACCGGTCACACACCACGGTCTCGCCCCGGGCCAGGGCCGGACGGATCTCGTGGTCCAGGTGCGCGTACCGGTCGGCGGCGATCAGGCACGCCATGGACAGGCCGCGGAACTCCTCCGTGCCGTGCCGGGCCATGTTCCCCAGCGGGGTGTCACTGGGCTCCCGTGTCTGGCACACCTCCACCCCGTCCGCGCGGAGCAGCTCCGCGACGAGGGCGGTCACGGTGGACTTGCCCACCCCGCCGGGGCCGTCGATGGTGACGAACAGGCCGGTCATGAGACGGCCACCACGGGCAGCACGCGGGACTGCCGGGGCACCACCGGGCACTGCTCGCTGTCCACGGCCCCGATCCGCTCGCCGGCCGCGACCACGGCAGCAGGGCACCCCTTGCCGCACGAGGCGGACATGGAGCAGCCACCGCACGTGGGGTTACCGCCCAGGTCCCACCGGTCCGAGAACTTGCCGTACGCGTCCAGCCTCGCCGCGATGTCGTCGTGCTCCCACACGTTGCCGACAAGGAAGTCGGTGTCCGGGTGCTGGGAGACGTTCGTCCTGGCCGCGAACACCAGGTACGGGCAGATCGCGACCGCGCCGTCCGTGAAGACGTAGATGATGTTCCCGGCCTCGCAGCCCGCGAGCGGCTTGTCCTCGTTGGGGAACCGGATGTTGACCATCTCCAGGCCGTCCGCCTCGAACGGGGCGGTCATGGCCGCGATGTGCCGCATCTGGTCGTCCGGGGTGCGCAGCTTGCCCTGTGCCTTCCTCGACGCGCCCCGGCCCATCGAGCCGAGCGGGTTCATCAGGACGTACGTGGCGCCCTGGTCCCGGGCGAACTCCGTGAGCTTGCGGTACTCCTCGTCCTCCGCGAGGTTGTTCGGCGTGCACAGCAGGCCCTGGAGGATGCCGGCCGCCGCGAACCGCTTGATCGTGTCGACGGTCTCCGCGAAGCACCCGGGGAGCTTACGGAACACGCTGTGCGACTCCTCGGCGAAGCCGTCCAGCGACACGTTCATGTGCGCGTCCAGCTCCACCAGGGCCGCGATCTGCTCGTCGCTGCACATGGTGCCGTTGGTGCACACGCCCACCGACATGCCGGCCGCGCGGAACAGGGCGATGACCTCCAGGAGGTCCGGGTGCATGAACGGCTCCCCGCCCGTGATCGTCACCTTCGTGACCCGGGCCTGGGCGAGCTGGGGGACCAGGCGGTCGCGGACGTCGTCCACGGCCATGTACTTCCCGCGCTTCGTCGCCACCACGAAGCAGTGGTCACACAAGGCGTTGCAGGGCTCGCAGATCTGGACGAGGGCTTTCCGGTTGGGGGCGTCCACGGTCGTCCGGAAGTAGCAGGATGCGGCCTGCTCCCCGGTGATGATGGCGCGTCCGGTCACGAAGACCTCCACGGTCGAAGGGGTGTGGTGACCCGCCCCGGCCGGGCGCGCACGGGCAGCGCGACCGGGGCGGGAGTCTCAAGCGGAGACCGCGCCGCGGCCGTTGTAGGCCAGCACCAGGGCCTCCAGGCGACGCACGCACGGCTCGCACGCGTGGAAAGGCCCGTGCCCGACGTCCAGGCTCTGGACCGGGCCGAGCCACATCACGGGGACGCCGTCGGCGTCGCAGCGCCAGCACAGGCCGATGACCCAGGCGCGTTCCTCGGCGCTCACCTCGTGTTGATCCCGAGGACGAGGGCCCCGAGTAACGCGGCCAGGATCACGACGTAGAGGACTTGCCTCGCCAACTCATTCACCGGGCGCCTCCGCTGCCGCGTCCAGGTCGGCCCACACGCGTTTCCCCCACCGCAGGGGCTCGACGCCCCACCGGCCGGGACACAAGGCATCCACGATGAACAGGCCGCGGCCGGACTCTGCGAGGTCCGCGACGGGGCGCCGGCGGATCGAGGGCAGCAGCCGGGACAGGTCCACCACGGCCACCTGCACCACGGTCCGGTCCAGGCGCGTCACGGTCACCCGCATCGTCTCCCGGCGCCCGTGCTCGACCGCGTTCGTCACCAGCTCGGAGACGACGAGGTGCGCGGAGTCGGTCAGGTCCCCCAGGCCCCAGTGCACGAGCGCGCGGTCGACCAGGAGCCGACCGGCACGCGCGGATTCCGCGACGCGCGGCAGGCACTGGGTGAACGCGGGCTTCCCGCCGATAAGGGTCTCGCTCACCCAGCGCGCTCCGTTCCTCGCGCGGCGCGCAGCACCGCCGCCCTCCAGGGCTCGGGATCTCCAGGGGGCCGGGCCGGTCAGGGTCTCAGGCATCCGCGTCACCGGCCTCGCCCTCGGCGGGCTGGACGGCAGCCCGGCCCATGCGCACCAGGGCGGCGAGACGGTCCGGCGGGCACAGCAGGCCGGGGCCGTCCATGGGCACCACCCACCACGGGCCGCCGTCGTCCGGGGGCTTGACCACGTCCGGCGCCGGAACGAGGAGCAGCGCGCGGTAGTGGTGGCCCATCGAGCCGCCCACCCGCCACGTCAACGCCACAGACGCCGGCACGAGGGCGGTGTAGGAGCCCTGGTTGCCGAACCCCTCGCGGCTGTAGAAGACGGGGCCGTTCTCCAGGCCCTCCGCGAGCGGGGCCGCGCACAACTCCGGGTCGTCCAGGGCGAGCGCGGCGTGGACCAGGTCCTCACGGATGACGACTGCCCCGAACAGGACGCCCGGCCGCAGCCACGCCGCGCCCGCGTTCCTCCACTCCGCGACGGCCTGCTGAACGGACGGGGCGGACGGCAGGAGCCACGTCCCTCCCGCGAACGCTCTCTCGCCGGAGGTCGTCAGCGAAGTGATCGACCCCTCCGCGCTCTGTTCCATGGATGCCCCCAAGCGGCATTTATCTGGATCGTTGTGACCTACGTCATGGAACCGGCGCTACCGTGGCAGGGACAGCACCGGTCAGCGCCCGATGCGTTTACCGGGTTTAACGCCCTGCTTGGGAGGGTGCACACACCGTGACGATTTCTCGCGCGCGCAATGAACGTCTCCGACTCGCCTTGCAGCAGACGGGCCTGACGTACGACCAGCTCGCCGCCGACGTCCGCCACATCGCGGCCGAGGCCGGCGAAACTCTCCGCACAAACCGGTCCGCCGTGGCCCACTGGGTCGCCGGGCGACCACCGTCCCCTGAGACCGCCGCCTACATTGCGGAAGCCCTGTCCCGCCGCCTCGCGCGGCACCTCACCCCGGCCGATCTCGGCTGGCAGGTGCCCGGACATGGCAACGGGTCCGACGCCCGGCTTGGGTTGGGCATCGGACCCGATCCAGTGGACATCGTACGGCGAATCGGGGAGGCCGACATCAACCGCCGCAAGATCCTTACGGGAGCCGCGTACAGCGTCGCCGCCGCTGCCTTGCCCCTTGGCCTCGTCCAGGCAGCGGAAGCACAGGAGCGCGCAACAGGCGCCAAGGGGCGCATGGTTGGGGAGGGCGACATCGACGCCGTCCGCTCCATGCTCAAGGCGTTCACCGCGATCGACGAGCGCCAAGGCGGACTGCATGGCCGGTCCGCCGTCGTCCAGTACCTCCGGAGCGACGTCGCCGACCTCACCCGGGCACGGTTCCCGAAGGAGTCCGTACGCGGGGACGCCCTCACGGCCGCGGCCGCCTTCGCGTTCCTCGCCGGATGGAAGGCATACGACGCCGGCGAACACGGCCTCGCCCAGCGCTACTACCTCCAGAGCCTGGGCCTGACCCGGGAGGCCGACAACCCGCTCCACGAGGCGTGGGTGCTGCGGATCATGGCCCACAACGGCATGGACATCGCCCGCCCCGAGCACACGCTGGACCTCGCGGACGCCGCCCTGTCCCTGGCCACCGGCCGCGCCGAGCCCGGGATGCTGTCCATGTTCGTCGTCTGCCGGGCCCGCGCGCTCGCCGTCGCGGGCCGGGGCGCGGAATCCGTCGCAGAGGTCCGCCGGGCCCAAGACCTCGCCATCCGGGGCGAGGACGACGTTCTGCCGTACTGGCTCACCCTGTCCGGCTCCCCCCGCGCGGCCGTGGCCTCCCACGCCGCGAAGGTGTTCCGCGCGCTCAAGGACCACCCCAACGCGGCCAAGCAGTACGCGTCCGCCGGCCGCAGCTACGGCGCCGCAGCACAGGGCGGCCTGTCCCGCATCACGGCCCTGTCCCTCGCCTCTCTCGGCAAGGAGCAGGCTGCCCAGGGCCACCTGGAGCAGGCGTGCGGCACGTGGGACCAGGCCCTCACGCACTTCACCGGGGTGTACTCCGACCGCGCGGTCAAGCAGGTCGGCTCCATCCGCCGGCAGCTCACCGTGTTCGGGCGGCGAGGAGTCGGCGCGGCCTCGCTCCTCGATGAGCGGGCCCGCTCCTGGCAACTCGCCCACGCCTGACCCAGGCACACGAAAACGCCCCGCTCGGGTTGGCGGATTCTTGGGGTCCTCGCAACACCTGACGGTCTACGTGCTCGTCAGTAGATCACGCAGGCGCTCGGCTGGGGTTTTCCAGCCGAGCGTTTTGCGGGGCCGGCCGTTGAGTTGCTGGGCGACGTGTTCGAGGTCTTCGGGGCTGTGCACGGACAGGTCGGTGCTCTTGGGGAAGTACTGCCGTAGCAGGCCGTTGGTGTTCTCGTTCGATCCGCGCTGCCAGGGTGAGTGCGGGTCGCAGAAGTAGACCGGCACGCCTGTGGCCACGGTGAACTGCTTGTGCGCGGCCATCTCGCAGCCCTGGTCCCAGGTCAGCGAGCCGCGCAGGTGCCCGGGCAGGGTCTGGATCAAGGGCACCAGCACGTCGCGGACCTCCTCGGCCGTATGCCCGCCGGGCAGATGCCCCAGCATGACGTAGCGGGTGGAGCGCTCGACCAGGGTGACGATCGCGCTCTCGCTGCGGGGGCCGACGATCAGATCGCCCTCCCAGTGACCGGGCACTGCCCGGTCCTCGACCTCGGCAGGACGCTCGGAGATCATCACCATCTCGTCGACGAACCGGCGCGTGCGCTGGTCCGGGCTGCGGTGCGGCTTGCGGCGAGTGCGCCCGGTGCGCAGCGCGGCCGCGACTTCGCGGCGCAGTCCGCCACGGGCCTGGACGTAGACCGCCTGGTAGATCGTTTCCGGGCTCACGCGCATGCTCTCGTCGTCGGGGAACTCGATGACCAGAGCGTGGCAGATCTGCTCGGGTGACCACTGTTCCTGCAGCTTTTCCGCGACGAACCGGCGGAGCGGGCCGTCCTGGGCGAGCTTGGAGTCCTTGGGGCGCGACCGGCTCCTCGCCCATGCCCGCTGGGCCCGGTGCGGCCGGTAGACGCCATCGACCGACCGGGCGTCGATCTCGCGCTTGATCGTGGACGCCGGTCGGCCCAGTGCCCGTCCGATCGCGCGCAGCGACCGGCCTTCACGGTGCAGATCAGCGATCAGCTCTCGCTCGGTCACCGTGAGAAACCTGGGGTGCAGTTCGGCCTCGACCGTTGCGAGGGACGACCTTGAAGAGGTGGCGGCGATGGTGGTCACACCGGTCTTGTAGTCGATGCGGCGCCCGTCAGGATGCAGGCGCGAGTGGCCGATCTGCCGGATACCGCGGTCCCAGTCCTCAGCGGTGCGCTCATGGACGCCGGCCTGCGCGGCGGCATCACGGCGCCGGACTCCCGCAGCACGCAGCCGCTCGTACTCCGCCCGACCGGGGTGGCCGGGCCTGCGAGGCTTGCCGCGACCACGGACTCCGGCCCGGCGTGCCCACCCGAACGCCGTGTTGCGGTTCACTCCGACTGCACGAGCCGCAGCAGTGATGCTGCCGTTCTCCCTGTCCAGCGCCTCGAAGAACCTCGCCTTCAGCACCTCGAAATCCACGATCCCCGCAACTCCCTGAACTCCAGGGTGTTGCGTGGATCATTAGAACCCGCCGTTCCGGTGAGCGGGGCGTCTCCGTCGGGGCGCGTAGCACTTCAGCAGCATCAGCTTCGGTAACTGACGGGCCCACAGTACGCCGCGTGTGCAGGGACGTTCCTGCGACACGAGGCAGAGGGCGCCCCGCTCCCGGAGCCGTGGAGCGGGACGCCCGGTCTCAGGACGGGGCGCCGGGGTCCGGGGGCGGGCAGTCCGGCTCCGTGTGGTCCGGGCACAGCCGCCGCAGCCGCGTGTTCGCCTGGTCCACGGCGTCCCGGAGGCTGCCGCCGTCGTTGGGGTGGAGCTCGTGCACCACGCCGTTCAGCCGGGTCTCGATCCCGCTGACCCTCTCCATCACTCCGGGCCGGGCCGGGACTCCGGGGCGCTCCGGCTCCCCGTACCAGTCGTCCATGAACTGGTCCACGCGGCGCCCGATCCGGGCGACCCCTCGCCCGGCCCGCCACGCTATGCCGCCCAGGCCGGCGAGGAGCGTCACCGCCCCGCCCCAGACCAGGACGGTGTCCAGCCACCCGATTCCTGTGCCCACCTCGTCACCTCCCTTACGCGGCCACGTCGAAGCCGCGGCGGTCGCCGAGGCGCTTGAGGCTGGTCATGCCCGGGGTGCCGTCGGCCGCCTGACCCGGCGCCCGCCCCTTGTACCCCAGGCGCTCCTGCCACCGGCTGTAGGCGGCCACGGTCTCCCAGCCGTAATGCCCGTCGCTCCACCTCTTGGACAGCAGCCCCTCGTCCACGAGGGCGGTCTCCACGATCCGCGTCCCGGCGTAGGACACCGGGGCACCCGGCCTGTAGCGGTCTGCCAGGGCCGCAGCGACGAGGAGGGACAGGTCCACCCTGGGACGCTGCGGGACCGGCAGAGGGCCAGGCACAGCCGTGCCGAGGCGGCCGGCGACCCGCTCCCGCATCCAGTCCATGCCGAATCCCTTGGGGTCCGGCTTCCCGGGCTGCCACTCCAGGTGACCCAGGACGGACCCGGCGCCCCAGTCGTGGAACCGGCACAGTGCGGCAGACACCCGCTCGATCGCGTCCAGTTGCACGTCCGGCCACGGGTCCTCGCCGTCCCCGTAGTTCTCGCACTCGAACCCGTAGAACGCCCTGTTGCCGTCGACAGTGGCCTCGTCGTCCTTCGGCAGGCGCGTCTCAGCGATCACCGCCCGCAGCACGTCCGGGTCACCGAGTCCGGCGTGATTCGCGCGCCCGTGGCCCACCAGGTGGACCGTGCCGTCCTTCGCGATGACCCCGTGGCACAGCGGCCCGGGAAGACCTGAGTACCCGTCCCGGCACATCGCCACGGTGTGCGCGGTGCCCCGCGTCACGGTGTGGTGGATCATCACGCCGTGGACCGCGCCCCACGGACCCATGTGGTTCCGGTTCCGGGAGCGCCAGGCCCCGACCTCCACGACGTGCAGGCCCTCGCCGCGCAGCGCGCGCAGGAGCTGGTCCGCTCCGATCGGCGGGGCCATCAGACGCGCTCCGGCCAGTGCCAGGACCCGGCGAGCATCCCGGCCTCGTCGGCGTACACGGAGCCCCCGGCGGCGAGCGGGTGGAAGAACTGCCCGGTGGGGTTGAGCACGACCAGGCCGACGCGACCGGGGTCCTCCTGGTCGACCTCGGTCACGGTCGCGGCCCGGCACGCGGGCGGGAACGCCTGGGAGCCGTCGCTACGCACGGGGGTGCCGTGGGACACGTAGTGGACGGTCCGCCCTACGGACGCGGTTGGTTGGGACATGGGCATCTCCAGGGTGCGGACAGGGGTGTCCGGGCACTGTCCGGACACTGGGTTAGGACAGGGAGGACAGGTGTCCGCCCTGGTGGTCTCAGGCCCGGACACGAGGCCGGTGACCTGCACGGACACCGGGCGGACACTGTCCGCGCAGGGGTGTCCGCAGGGTGTCCCCGCTGGGGTGTCCTCGACGCCCGGCAGGACACTGCACGGACAGGGGTGTCCGGGGGTGTCCTCCGGTGTCCGGGGACAGGTCAGCCGGCTCATCCGTACAGCTCCAGGATCACGATGCCGCCGCCCCCAGCACGGCCCGCCTGGGCGACGCCGTTTGCCGAGTTGCTGCCTCCCGCGCCTCCGCCGAAGCCGCGCGGCACGATGCCCACACCGGCAGTCGACCGCGACGCACCGCCGTGGCCGAGGTGGGACTCCCCACCGGCGCCGCCGATACCGGCGCTGCCGGTCAGCCGGATGGCGCCCGTCCCGGACCCGCCGCCCGAGTTGTAGTAGCCGCCGGACCCGGCCGCAGGGCCAGCCGTCCCGGTCGCGGTCGTCCCGGTCGAACCCGAGGGCATCGACGCCGGAGACCCGGCACCGCCGAGGGCGTTCAAGAGCGCCCCGAAGCTGGAGTTACCGCCCGCCCCGCCACCACCGTTCACGGCACCGGCAGCGGCACCGCCCGCCCCCACCGTCACGGTCACCGGGCCCCCGAGCGCGGCCACCTCGTACAGGCCCTCCCCGTAGCCGCCGCCCGCGCCGCCTGCCCGCCAAATCGACTGGTTCGCCGCAGCAGCGGCCCCGGCCGACCCGCCCCCGCCTGCCTGCACCTTCGCCCGGACCCGGGCCAGCCACGGGTACGCCGCCGGATCGAACTGGTACGTCCCCGGCGTGCCGTACGTGACGACCTCCCGCAGCCCCATCGTCCCGGGCTTGAGGCAGATGTCGCCCTCGTCGTTGGTCGTGAAGTATTCGGTGCACAGGGCGATCGGGTCACCGCCGCCGCTGAACACGAACAGCCCGTTGTCGGACCCGAAGGTCGCCGCGTTGCCCCCGTCCAGCGACAGGTTGATGCTGATCGTCCCGCTCGCCGGGTCGAAGGTGATCCCGGGCCCGGCCTGGATCAGCTCCTCCAGGTCCACGCTCACCACGAACGGCGAGGACGCCGACCCGTTCCCCGAGACGTTGACCGCCCCCGCGCCCTCAAGCGCGCAGGAGCATCCCCCCTGGCATCCACATCTGGCCACGCCTATCCCTGCCTCTCCGGTGTCTCGGTCTCGTCGCCCTGGTCCTGGTCCTGGCCCTCGTCGTCCTGGTCCTCGTCGACCTCGTCCAGGGGCGGGCACTGCCCCCGGCAACGGCCCAGGCACCCGCACGGCAGCCGCGACGGGCGGACCTGCTGCCCTGGGGGCGCGGAGAGGTCCACGTCGACCTGCTGACCGTCGATCCACCCCCACCCGGTGAAGGCGCTCAGGCCGCCGGGCGAGGCCTGCGCGGAGCGGCCCAGGGCCCGCTGGGTGGAGGTGATCGCGCGCACGGTGCGCTGCGCTGCACGCTGTCCAGGAAGGGCGCTCACGGGGGGTCTCCTACGAACGGGTCGCCGAGCGGGATGAGGCTGATTCCGACGTTCTCGCCGTTGTCGCCCCAGTCGACATCCACGTCGGACAGGCGGTACGGCTGGGACGCCCCCATGCACATGCCGGTCGCGGCGACGTCGATCCGCACCCCCGGCACGAGCTGCCTCATGGACACCGGGGCGGTCACGGCCAGGCCGGCGCCGTCCGGGATACGCAGCGACGTCGGCACGGGGTTGCGGCCGGTGTAGGAGCCGCGCGCGATCTGCCACAGGTCATAGGCCGTCAGGCCCTCGGCCGTGGTGCGGATCAGCACGTCCAGCCGCCCGTACACCGAGGACACGACACCGGACACCCCGAACTGGGAGCCCGTGATGTCCTGGTCCTCTTGGTTGGACACCCACACCAGGGAGGCCGCGTTCGTGCCGTCCCGCACGATCTCGACGTCGCCGGCGAACGAGTCGAGCGTCAGCCGGGCCTGGGCCGGGTCGGCGGTCGTCTGCGGCCGGCCGAGGATCAGCGCGCGCCCCACGGTGGTGTACTCCAGGCCACGAGGCACGAGCTCGTCGTCCAGGATGCGCAGGATGGGGACGATCCAGATCTCGTTATCGAGGCTGCCGTCCTTCTCGAACCGCGCGTTCACGGTGTCGTCCTGGCGGACGATGTAGGGCAGCATCTCCGGCCAGTCCGGTTGGGACGCGAACAGTCCACCGGCCAGGTTCTCCGTGATGATGGCCTCCGCGATCTCCTGGATCGGGCCCTGGTGCTTCGGGTCGGCCTGGTTGGCGGACACGTACCGCAGCAGCGTGGTGTTGACCGTGCGCGCCAGCCACTCCGTGACGTCCCGGGCCTCGATCACGAACCGCGTCCGGTTCTCCGTCACCCGGAACACCGGCCCCTGCCACACCAGCTCCGCGTCCCGGTAGATGGACAGCTCATGGGCGAACGGCTCGACCTTGCCCAGCAGGCCGCAGCACTCCGCCCCCGCCGCTCCCTTGGCGATCGTGATGGACGCCTCGCTCGTGTCGTTCAGCGTCCGGTTCCAGGAGACGGCCGTCAGCGACGACACCCCGGGGGAGGTGAACGGCAGCGACCCGCCGCGCCAGTGGATGACGGCCCGGTACTCCTGCGGGCACCCGAGGACAGCCACGTCAGCCCACATCCGATCGCGGAACGAGGAGCACCCGGGCACGCGCGTCAGCGGCCGTCGTCGCGGAGGTGGACAGGATCTCGATGCACACACCGGTCGGGCACGAAAACACCGGCCACTCGAAGGACTGGCCCAGCGGCCCGTAAAGGATCGGCGCGCTGGTCGAGGAGTCCAGCGACCCGGACGAGCACTCGACCTCCGCCGTCTGCGTCCGGCCGTCCACGATGAGCTTCGCCCCGGCAGGCAGGTAAGGGATCTGGATGTCTGTGCACGCGCTACAGGGGTCCGCGACGTCCATGCAGTCCCCGCCCAGGGGGTTCGCCCAGAAACGCACCACGAGGCGACGCAGCGCCGTGGCGCCGGTCTCCAGCTCCAGGACCGGCACTGCCTCCAGCCACTCCGGCTGATCCTGCGGGGACAGTGCCACCACGGACCGCCGGAACTCCGCCGGCCCCGTCGGGTAACAGGCGTCCACCGGCACCGGCGCCCGGATCGGCAGCGGCGGCAGAGGACACAGCGGGTCCTCGAGGCAGGGGTCTGCCTCCACGCAGTCCCCATAGATCTCATCCGGGTCGAACGTGATCAGCGCGCCGTCCGCGAGGTCCACCCAGTCCGTGAGGGTCTGCAGCGGCTCCCGGAAGATGTACGGCACCCCGGCGGCCAGGGTGAACGTCGCCTCCGCGATGATCCCCTCCGGGTAGTACCGGGTGGTGGTGATCTCCGGCCCGGACAGCAGCCCGACGCCGAACAGGTGCCGCAGCTCCCCCAGGCCGGTACCGGTCGGGCAGCACGCGAACACCCCCAGCTCCTCGCCCGCGCAGCTCCCCTCACACGGGGCACCGCGCAGCGCAGAGGCGAGCCACTCCAGCGCGTAGGCCAGGGCGCACTCGTCCAGCGCCAGCAGGAGCACGGTGTACGAGATCTCCCGGTGGGAGCGGCGCGCGACCCCCAGCGCGGCGCCGTCCCCGACGAGCTGCACCGGGTCACGGGACAGGGTGGACCGCGAGAACCCGGAGACGCTCAACCCCATGACGCCGAGGAAGTCCGCGGACTCCGGGACGGCCGAGTCGTACCAGGGCGCAGGGTCGCTCACCGGGTCCGCGTACGGGGCATCGTTCAGCGCGGTCGCGATGTCCGGGCACGGGTCACAGCTCGTGAGCAGGCACACCGGCTCCGCGTAGGCCGCGGCCCGCGCGGAGTTGATGATCTCCGTACACCCGAAGTCGGCGTAATCCACGATCACGTCGTCACACCCCCGCCGCTCGGGCCATCTGGCCGTACAGGTGCTCCGCCAACACCCGGGAGTCCTGGGCCGGCGTGCTGATGTTCCAGTTGTGGGTGATGTGCCGCTCCCCACCCGAGGAGCCCCCGCCGCCGCCTCCGCGCGGCCCGATGGCGCCACGGGCGGCGAGGAGGTCCAGCAGCCCGGACTTCTCCGCGAGCTCCACCGTCCGGGCCGGCCTCGTGAGCGGCAGGACGACCTCCTTACCGGCCTCACCGATCAGCGCGGCAGTGGGCTGGTTCACGATGCCGCCGTTCGCGAAGGGCAGCAGGTTGCGGACCGCGCTGGGCAGCCCGGACTTGATCTTCGAGACGATCCGCGAGCCGATGTTCCCCAGGCTGTTGACGATCCGTCCGGGCAGCGTCGAGAACAGGCTGACCACGGAGGAGATGAGCGAGGACACGGCGCTGCGGGCGGACCCGATCGCCCGGCGGAACGCGGACGCGATCCGGGAGCCGACCGAGGACAGCGCGGACCCGATCCGGCCGGGGAGCTGCGAGAAGAAGCTGACGACCGAGGAGCCGACCGACCGGGCAGCGGACAGCGCCGAGGAGCCGGCCGACGTGAACGCGGACCGCACCCGCCCGGGGAGCGCGGCGAGCGCGGAGGCGATCCGGCCGGGGAGCTGGGAGAAGAACGTCGCGGCCTGGGACAGGAACGAGGAGATCGCCGACCGCGCGGAGTTGAACGCGTTGGTGAAGGCGGCGAGGATCCGGGAGCCCAGGGACGCGAGCGCGTTGTAGACCCGTCCGGGCAGCTCAGTGAAGATGAAGATCACGGCCGCTACCGCCGTCAGCAGGGCGATGCCCACGGCCGCGACGGCGTTGACGAACAGGTCGACCAGCAGCCCAGGCAGCGCGGCCAGCCCGGCGAGGATCATCCCGGGGAGCTGGGTGAAGAACGTGACGACCGTGTTGAAGCCGTTGGTCAGGGTCGTGCCCAGGGACACGAACAGGTTGGTGAAGAACGTGCCGATCGTGGACGCCAGGGAGCCCAGGGCCGCGATGATGCGGCCCGGCAGCTCGACCACGAAGGTGATCGCGGACGCGAGCCCGGACACGAGGCCGGCGAGCGCGCCGACCACCCCGGCGAGGATCGGCACCACCAGGTTGATCGCGAGCCAGGAGGCGAACCCGGCGGCGATGGCCAGCAGCGGGGCCAGGAGCCGCACGGCCAGGACCACCAGCGGGGCCAGGGCCGCGACGAGCTGCACGATCGGCGGCAGCAGCGGCATGACCGCCGCGACTACGGCGGTGAACGCCTCGATGATCGGCGGCAGGACGGGCAGCAGGGCGTCCGTCAGGGCCGAGATGACCGGGACGAGGGCCAGGGCCACCTGGAGCAGCACGTCCGCGACGGACGCCAGCAGTGGCGCCAACACCCCGATCTGCGCGGCCAGTTGCTGACCCAGGGCGACCGCGAGCGGGGTGATCGCCTGGACCAGGGCCACGAACGCCTGGGTGATGGGCGGCAGGATCGGCATCAGCGCGCCGACCAGGGCGGAGATGATCGGGGCGAAGGCTGCGGCCAGGGCCTGGAGGACGGGGGCCAGGGCTCCGGCCAGGGTGGCTACGAGCTGACCGGCGAGCGGCAGCAGCGGCGTCAAGGCCGTCAGCACCGAGGCGATGGCAGCGCCGACGGGGCCCAGTGATGGGCCGATGGCCGCGAACGCCTCGGCCAGGGCGGAGCCGACCACGGCGAGCGCGGGGGCGATCTGCGCGAGCGCGGGACCGAGGGCGTTGACCAGCCCGACGATCGCGGGACCGAGCGCCGTGAAGATGGGGGCGAGGGCCGGAGCGATGGCGCCGACCTGCGTGATCAGCGCGGCCAGGATCGGGCCTACCTGGGCCGCGACGGTGGCCACCGTGCGGAACAGGTTGCTGATCGCCTCCTGGCCCCGCGCGGAGTTGACGAAGGCCGCCATCTGGCGGGTGATCTCCTGGAGGTTGCCCAGGAACCCGCCCCCGGACTGCTCACCGGCCCGGAACACCCCGGCGATGATCGAGCCGACGTTGCCCAGCAGGTCCCCGAGGCGGGCGAACGCGGTGAGCGCCCCGTCCACCCAGGCGACCGCCTGCCCGCTCTCAGAGATGCGGGTGAGGAAGCCGCCGAGCCGCTCCATCACCCCGGCGATGCCGGAGCCCAGCTCCGCGCCGAAGGCCTTCGCGACGGCCGCGCCGACATCGGTGAAGCCCTGGATCAGCGGCTGGATACCCCGGACCAGGCCGCCGGCCGCCTCCTGGGTGCCCTGGAGGATCGTCCGGGCGTTGTCCAGGAACCGCTGGGACTGGACGAACTTGAGCCCCTCGTCGGCCGCCGCGCCGAAAGCCGCCGCGATGTTCTGGAGGTTGGCCTTCAGCGGCAGCAGGTTGCGGATCGCGCCGTCGATCTGGCCCGCGAACTGCTCGAAGAACGCCTGCTGTACGGCCTGCTGGACTTCCTTGAGCTGGGGTGCCAGGTCGCGGACCGCCGTGACGGCCTCCCGGGCGGCTGGTGCCAGCTTCTCCAGGGCCTCCTGGTACTTCTCCGCGCTGTCCCCGAAGGCGGCCGACAGGGCGTCACCGACGCCGACCAGGGCCAGGCGCAGCGTTCCTGCGGCGGCCTGGAAACCGAGGATCAGCGCGGGGTACGCGGCGATGATCCCGGCCGCCGGGGCAAGGGCCGCGGCCAGTCCGCCGACCGCCGACGCTGCGCCGGCCGCCGCGATGCCGATGGCGCCGATCCGCAGCAGCCCTCCGAGGGCGCCCGCGACCCTGCCGGCGATCCCGCCCAGGGCGCCCAGGGCGCGGCTGAACCGGTTGGTGTCAACGTCCGCGTTGACGTTGATGTCCGGCGGGTTGTGCGCCCGGATACGAGCGTCCAGGCCGTCCAGGTCCGGGACGACGGTGACCTCGAACTCCTGGCCCGCCAGGGCCGCCCGGAGCCGCTCCGCGAACTGGTCGAGGTCCGGGAGGATCGGGATGTTGATCCCGTCCAGGTCCCGCAGCCCCCGGACCAGCGCGCGGTCGAAGCGGGAGAGGTCCGGCAGGATCGGGATGTTGATCCCGTCCAGTCCTCGGAGGCCAGCGACGAGGCGTGACTCGAACCGGGACAGGTCCGGGGCCACGCGGACCGCGACGTCCGGCAGCCCGCGCAGCCCGGCCGCGAGGAGCGTGCGGAACCGGGTGACGTTGGGGGTCACCGCGACCGCCACGGCGTCCAGCCCGCGCAGCCCGGCGGCGAGGAGCGTACGGAACCGGGTGACGTTGGGGGTGACCGCCACCTGGACCGCGTCCAGGCTGCGCAGCCCGGCGGCCAGGAGCGTACGGAACCGGGAGACGTCCGGGGCGACCGCGACCGTGACGGCGTCCAGGCCGCGCAACCCAGCGGCGAGGAGGGTCCGGAAGCGGGAGACGTCCGGGGTGACGGGGACCGGGACGGCCGTGAGCCCGCGCAGCCCGGCGGCGAGGAGCGTCCGGAACCGGGTGAGGTCCGGCGTCACAGGGACGGGGACGGCGTCCAGGCCGCGGAGCCCGGTGGCCAGCAGGGGCCGGAACCGGGACAGGTTCGGGGTGACCGCCACGGGGACGGCGTCCAGGCCCCGGAGGCCGGCGACGAGGAGCGGCCGGAAGCGGGTGACGTCCGGGGTGACCGCCACGGGGACGGCGTCCAGGCCGCGCAGCCCGGCGGCCAGGAGGGTGCGGAAGCGGGTGACGTCTGGGGCGACCGCGACGGTGGCCGACAGCCCGCGCAGCCCGGTGGTGAGGAGTCGGCTGAACCGGCGCGTGTCCGGCTCGACCTGGACGCTGACGGCCCCGGCCGCCGTCAGGCTCCGCTGGATGTTCCGCCGGATGGTCGCGCCGACGGTGCGCGTACTGCGGTCCAGTGCCGTCTGGATCCGCTGACCGAGAGCACGAGCGTCGGCGACCGCGTCCGTATCGTCCAGCTCGATACGGATGCGGCCGACGCCGTAATCCTCTTCCTCGGCCAAGGCAACCCCACGCAGTGCGGTGGATTGCCCGGCCCAAAACCAGCGGCAGGACCCAGGTTAGCCGGTGGGCCGTCCGGCGAGCTTTGCGTCCTCGGCGGCGAGCTGCGCCATCAGGGCTTGAGCCCCGGACCGGTCAAGCCCGGCGGCCGGGGGCGGACGCATCCGCCGGCCCCCGGGACCGGCCGGTCGAGGCGGGGCGTAGAGCTTCGCGCGGTTGCGGTCCCGCTCGGCCTGGTCCTCGGCGGAGTCCTCGATCGCGGCCTCGGCGGCGGCGAGCATGACCCTCAGCGGCCACGCGTGGATGTCGACCCCCTGGAGGGCGAGGCGCCCCTCCCACGCGGTGTAGGACGCTGCGATGCTGTCGCAGAGTCGTTGGACGACGTAGGAGGGCGCTGCCCGCCGGCACCTCCGTACAGCTCGACGACCCACTCCATCAGCTCCACGAGGACGCGGTCCGGCAGTCGGAGACCGGCGTCCACGACCTTGCCGCCCTTACGGCCCTCCGCGGCCTCCTTCGCCTCATCCGGCGTGGAGTGGGAGCTGACCGTCTTGCCGCCCGCGCGGACCTCCCAGCGGGCGAACTCCTCGGCGGACTCCGGCAGCATGAGGGACGCGAGGAACACGCGTAGCGCGACGTTCGCCTCCCGGACCTGGGACAGGTCGACGTTCGCGGCGTCGGACAGGTCCACGTTCAGCTTCTTGGTGGTCTCCTGGAGCCGCCCGTAGGAGTCCAGGAAGTCATCCCCGAGGACTTCCGGCTGGAACAGCAGCGTCGTGTCGTCGCCGATCTCGGCCTCGTGCGGTCGCGTGTTGATCGCGAATTTCTTAGTGGCCACGGTGGTGCCCTTCTCCCCTCCCGTGCGGTCGCCCGGCCCAGAACCAGCGGCGTCAGGGGGGAAGGGTAGAGCACGGGCGAAACCGCTGATCTACCTCAAATGCGGTTGGACCGGCCCACAGTGGGGCCATGCTCCCGGCATGAGCATCTTCCCCAGGCGCAACCGGCGCCGTACCCAGTCCACCGGCAGCTCCTCGACCGCCCCGGCCCCGGCGCCCCGCGCGACCGACAGCACCGTCTACTACGACACCAGCCCGGCCCCCTCGTACGGCTCGTGCGACTCCTCCAGCTCCTCCAGCTCCTCGTCGTCGTCCTGCTCCTCCTCGTCGGACAGCGGCGGCGGGGGCGGATGCGACTGACCCCCAGCACGCGACCGGGCCCCCGCCGACCGTCGGCGGGGGCCCGTCCTGCTGTCCGGGGTCAGCGGCCTTCGCGCAGCGCGTCCCCGAGGAAGTTGTTCGCCCTGGTCCCGGGGTGGTTGACCTTCTTCGCGAACACGGTCCGCCCGCCCATGTCGAACCGCAGCGCCTTCGCCCGGCGCGGCCGGATGACGTGTGGCCTCGTGCCGTCCAGCACGTAGAGCACGGCCGGGTGGTCGCACGTGATGACGCCCTGGAGCCCGCGCGGCCCCTCCTCGATCGTCCAGGACACGTAGTCCCCCATCGAGCCCGGCGCCCGCCGCTCCGCGATGCCGGCGACCCTCCGCGTCTTGCGGCGCAGCGCACGCTCCGCGATCCCGCCGCGCGCCCGCAGCGCACGGGCGATCCGCCCCTGATCGATCCTCACCTCAACGCTCACGGGCTCTCCTCACTCGGACACGGGCACGACGCGGACAGGGCAACGGTCACCCGCTGCTCGACCCCCATGCAACCGCCTTCCTGCTCCAGGACCCGCTGCGCGCCGAGGAAGAACACCGGGCCCCGGCGCCTGGTGCCGGTCGTCGGCAGGCAGCACAGCAGCGCGTTCGTGATCGCGGCCCCGTCGACGTGCACCGTCCGGGCCGCGGCTGCCAACTCCTCGCACGTCGGCGGGCACCCGCCGCTGTCCATCACCGGGGCGCAGCGCAGCAGCGTGACGACGAGCTCCACGGCGATCGCGGCCGGCGGCTGGCAGTTCCTCACGCCCTGGACCACCCGGTCATCCACCGGGAACGAGGACGTCGCGTACGTCCGGGCCACATGGACGGTCAGCTGACCGCCGGCGCCCTTGCCGTCGACGCCGCACGGGTCGTTGCAGCCGTCCCACGCGGGCGGGCCGGGGACGACGCACGCGCGGCACGGACAACCCGGGTGGTCCTCGACCGTCGCGGCCGTCTCGTCCAGGGACTGGCACACACAGGCCAGCACGGTCTCGGCCATCTCGTGGATGGCGAGCGGGTTCATGGCCATGTCGTCACCCGGGGCCGCCGGTAGTCCGGGGAGAAGACGCGCGACGGCGAGGCAAGGCGGTGCGGGTTCACGGTGGACAGCCACAGGTCCACCAGGGGAAGCCCGGTCCGTCCCTCCGCGAAGATCACCGTGGGATCGGCCATCTCGATCTCAACGCCCCGGCGCACCACCCGCGTCACGTTGCCCGGCAGGCGGCACTCCCCGCACCCCTTCGTCCCGGCGGGCAGGCAGGCCAGGATGAGCTGGCAGGTCAGCTCCGACACAGCGGCGATCGCGGCCTCGTCCAGGGGCAACCCCCAGCGGTACGTCACGGTGAAGGTGCCCGGGGAGCCCTCCGGCGCGGCCATGTCCTGGCAGGTGGGCCAGCACTCCCCGTCGGTGCGCACCAGCAGGCCCGGCGCGTCCACGCGGTATGCCTCCGGCACCAGGTCCACGCCGTCCACGTTGACGCTGACGACGTCGTAGACGGGCCCGGGGAGCTTCACCTCGCACAGCTCCCCGCAGGAGCAGTCCGACGAGGAGCCGCAGCCGCAGACGCTCGCGTTGCGCCACGCCCCGTCCGTCCCGATGTACGGCACCCACGGCCCGGTACCCACCCCGGCCTGGAACGAGATCGGCGCCGCGTCGAGGCACGCCCGGCGGCACGGCCGTACGGTCACCGGGCACGGCCCCCAGCGCATCCCGGACAGCCGCCAAAGAGTCTGGGATGCAACCCGCGTCCACCGGTCGATGACCGCCTCGTCCAGGTCCTCGGGCAGGGTGCAGCACAGCTCCACCTCCCACGGGTCACACGGCCCGACTTGCAGCGGCATCAGCGACTCCCGGGACGCTCGTACGGGGACGGGGAGGGGAAGGACCGGCGGATGAACTGGCCGACGTGCCCGAACGCGAAGGAGTCCGGCATGGTCGACAGGAACCGGGAGTTCGGGCCGTAGCCCTGGGGGGCGCGGTGCAGGATCTTCACGTCCCGGATCTCCTCGCCCCCGAGGCCGGCGACGTTGCCGTACGCCGTCCGCTTGTGCAGCACGTCCAGGTGGCGGCCGTACTCCAGGACGGTGATCATCCCCAGCTTGTCCACAGGCATCGGCACGTGGAGCTCGTAGGACAGCGGGTTGGCGATCCCGAGGCTTTCCAGCAGGTCACGGGTCTCCCGCATCCCCCGCAGGTAGGCCCCGGACGAGCGGGCGGCGTAGTAGGTCTCCACGCTGCGCACGGTGCCCCTGTGGAGGACGGGCATCCCGCCGACCACGGGGTGCATGACGAACATGTCGTCGTTGGCCAGCAGGAACGTCGAGGACACCCCGGGGTGCTGGCAGGCCGCCTCCACGGCGGCCGTCGTGTTCTTGTACTTCGTCCCGCCCTGGACGGTCGGGATGTGCTCGACGCCGACGGCCCAGCGCGGCCGGTGGCCCACCAGCCACACCCGGCCGTGCGGAAGGTTGGCCGCCCACGACCGCAGCGCGTAGCGCAACGGCTCGTTGACGGCCCCCTCCCGCACCGGAACGACGAGGTCCGGCGCGTCCACGGTCAGCTCGCGAGGCACAGGTCGCCGGTGACGGCGGTGTACTCGCAGGTGGCCTCCGGCGGCGCCACGTTGGTGACGAAGGTCCGCCGGTGGCACGCGGAGCCGAGCGGGGTGAGCAGCGGACCAGCGGTACCGGCGAGGTCCACCGGCATGACGTCGTACGGGCCGACACCCCAGCCGCCCCCGGCGCGGGTGGCGCCGGTGAGGGTGAGGGACACGGCCTCGCTGCCGATCTCCATGTTGCCGAGCTGCCCGTTGGTGACCCACGGCATCAGGAAGTAGATCCAGGCGCCGTCACCGCCCGTTGCCTCACAGACGTCGTCGCCCAGCACCTCGGCCCACAGCTCGATCGCGAAACCGCTGTTGCACTGCACCGAGCAGTCGTCGTAGCCGATGGGGGTGCCGTCGAAGCCGTAGACCACCGGGTTGCCCGTCGTGATCTCGATGAACTCCGGGCTCACGGAGAAGAACGACAGCTCCACGTCGAAGCCCCGGAACGAGGGACACCCGCGCTTGAAGCCACACACGCGCCCGTTGGCCGCGCGGTACTCGACGTCCTCGCCCTCCTCCGTGTTCGGGTTCATGGCGAGGGTGGCGAAGCAGTCGAACACGAAGCCGTTGTCCTCGCCACAGACCGGACGGCCACAGCCGTCGACCCGGGTGACGCGGATGGTGTCGGCGTTCGCGATGAGGGGACAGGGCACTGGGGGCCTCCAACAGTCTCGCGTGTTGGTCGGCCCGGCCCAGAACCAGCGGCGACGTAATCAGCATAGCGGCGGCAGGCGCGGAGCCACGGGGGTACAGCAGCGCGCGGTGCCCTCCGGAGGGGTCCCGGGAGCACCGCGCGCTGGCAGGGCGGCAGGCGTCCGCTCAGCCGGTCGGCTCCTCGGCCGGGGGCTGGACGTCGGACAGGTTCCTCACGGGCTGCCGCTCGTAGTCCTGGCCGTGCTCCGCGAGACGCTCGTGGAACTCCTCCTCGGTGATCTCCGTCCAGTCCTCCGGAGGCGGCAGCACGCCCCCGGTGCGCATGAGCGACGTACCGGACGGCGAGGCGTAGTAGCTGGACACCAGGGCTCTCCTTACGGGGTGTTCGTCTGGGTGTCGATCGTGGCGTCGGAGATCCACGAGTGGATGGCCGTGACCTGCCCGGCCGACACGTTGATGGCCGGCCACATGATGCAGGAGGCACCGGAGGCGGCCGGGATGTTCCACAGGGCCTCGTTCGCCGTGCCGTTGCCGCGCTCCCGGTGCGCCTGGCCCACAGCGGTGAGGTGGCCCCACAGCGGGCGGACCTGAAGCGGGCCGCCGTCCTGCTGCACGACGAGGCCGACCTCGAACACAGCGGTCGCGTTGTGCTCGATGTCCCACGTACCGGAGTTCGTGATCTCGTAGCCCCACGTCCGGCACTGGTTCCCCAGGAAGTTCGCCGGGATGTTGAACTGCTGGTTCGCGCCCGGGTCGATGATGACCCAGCCGCCGGTCGGACCGATCGGGGTGAGGAAGCCCCCGGCGAAGTGCTCGACGTAGATCTGATCCATGGCGCTGTAGTGGTCCGGCGGCGTCCACAGGGCGCCCGTGTCCGGGTCACAGTGCAGCGTGGAGTACAGCGTGGCGTCACAGGCCCAGTCGTCCGCCCAGGGCCGTTCCCCGGCGACCGGGAACACGGAGAACGGGGAGGCCGTCGTACCCGCGCCCTGGAGGCCGCAGCCGACCTCTGTCGGCGGGACGAACAGGCCGCCGTCCGTACCGAACTCCACCAGGTTCCCGGCGTCGGTGGACAGACGCGCCTCGATCTCGCCGGTGCCTGCCGTGTAGGCCGCTCCGTCGCCGGCCGTGAAGCAGGTGCGGACGTCGGCGCACTCGACGTACAGGCCGTCCGGCCCGGCCTCCAGCAGGTTGGAACCGCCTCCAGGAGGTGCGGGGTCGAGGACGACGTCCGTGCTCACCACGTACGGGTCGCCGGCCGCCCCGGTGCCGGTGACGGTGTTGCTCGCGGTCGGGGTGTCCCCGCCCTGGAGCGCGGTGCCGCTGCCGGGCGGGACGTACAGCCCGCCGTCCGTACCGAAGGCGACCGTGTTCCCGGCGTCCGTGGAGAGCTGGGCGGCGATCTCCCCGGTGGCGGGGTCGTAGTCGATGCCGTCGCCGGCCGTGAAGCAGGTCCGGACGTCGGCGCACTCGACGTACAGGCCATCCGCTCCCGCCTCGAGGAGGTTGCTCCCGCCACCAGGCGGGGCCGGGTCGAGGATGACGGCCGCGGCCACCTCGTACGGGTCACCGGCCGCGCCCGTACCCGTCACGGTGACGTCCACGGTGGGGGAGTCGGCGGCCTGGAGGGCGGTCGAGGCAGCAGGGGTGTAGAGCCCGCCGTCCGTGCCGAACACGGTGGTGTTGCCCGCGTCCGCCGAGAGCTGGGCGGCGATCTCGCCGGTGGCCGGGTCGTACGCGATGCCGTCCCCGGCCGTGAAGCACGTACGGACGTCAGCGCACTCGACGTACAGCCCGTCCGGCCCGCTCTCCAGCAGGTTGGACCCGCCACCAGGCGGAGCGGGGTCGAGGATGACGACGGCCGACACCTCGTAGGGGTCGCCGGCCGCACCCGTGCCGGACACGGTGACGTCCACGCTCGGGGAGTCCGCGGCCTGGAGGGCGGTGGACGCGGCCGGGGTGTAGAGCCCGCCGTCCGTCCCGAACACGGTGGTGTTGCCCGCGTCCGCCGAGAGCAGCGCGGCGATCTCGCCGGTGGCCTCGTCGTACGCGATGCCGTCCCCGCCGGTGAAGCAGGTACGCACCTGGGCGCACTCGACGTACAGGCCGTCAGGACCGGACGCCAGGAGGTTCGTTCCCCCGCCGGGCGGGGCCGGGTCGAGGATGACGTCCGACGTGAGGACGTACGGGTCACCGGCCGTTCCCGTGCCCGTGACCGTGTTGTCCACGGTGGCCGTGTCCCCGGCCTGGATCGCGGTAGGGACCGGGTCGACCGTGATGGTGTAGGGCGCCGCTGCGGACCCGTTGCCGTCCACGGTGACGCCGGGGCCGGCGATGACGGAGCAGGAGCAGCGCGGGACTCCGCAACATGCAGCCATGAGCCTTATCTCCAGGGGTGGAGGATGTCGCCCGGCCCACAACCAGCGGCGTGATCGAGTCTAGGTGTGCGCCTGCCCGCTACGGGGCCGTGGCGTGGACGTGCACGGTGATGCTCGGGGCCGGAATGGACGCCGCGAGGATCTGGATACCGAGGAGCGACACGACCGGCGCGCCGAGCACGTTGACCGTCGTGGCCGTGGCCGAGTTGGCCGTGACCGTGGCCGACCGGAACCCGGCCGCCGCTTGAAGCGCGACGGTCACGACCGGCGGGACCGAGAACGTCCCGGCCGGCCAGTTGAAGGTCACGTTGCCGTTGGCATCGGTGACCCCGGTCGCGCGCTCCACGCGGCCGGAGATCGGCGTGTAGTGGCCTCTGGTGGGCATCGGTCAGGCCGTCGCTTCCGGTCAGATTTCCCTGGTCGAGGTGACGATGAAGTCGTGGCCGGCCGCGCCCGTGAAGACGAACGCGTCCTGCAACGTCTCCCCGGTGTCCCCGCCCCGGTCGACGGACCAGGTGAGCGACGTCCCAGCCGGGAGCGCGACCGCAGTCCCGCCGCCGATCGCGACCGTCGGAGCGCCCGCGTAGACGTTGACCGTGACGGACCTCGCCCCGGCCGTGATCGTGATGTTCCCGACGCCGGTCTGCCGCTGGATCGTGGAGTCGATCACCGGGTTCGCGGTGGCCGCGTCCTCGCAGCGGTGGACGACGCCGGTCGGCACGTACGGCGTGGTCCCGTCCAGGGCCGTGTCCGTCGTGACCGGGGCGCCGTCCTCGGTGGTGTACCGGCGGAGGAACTGGCCGACGTCGTCACAGAGGACGTCGTACTCGTTGTCGGGGCGCGCAATCGCTACGGACCCGTTCGTACCGGACATGGGCTATCTCCTTGATCAGGCGATCCGCGCGAAGCGGAGGGTCGTGCGGCCGTCGGTGTTGTCGTTGATCTGCGCCGTGGTGCTGGCGCCGGTGACGTTGGTCCGGCGGCCCTGGAGGCGGACGGTGCGCGCCCCGGGGATCGCGTACTCGACTTGGATCGGGCCGGAGACGTTGTTGCCGACGTTCACGGCGGTCGCGCTGGACACGTTGACCTGGTGGACGAGGACTTCACTGTCCGGGACGGCGGCCCCGGCCGTGACGTCGAACAGGCGGACCGAGACGAAGGTGTTGACGGGCGAGGTCCCCGCCAGGGACGCCCGTACGGTCGCGTCGAGTTGGTACGTCCCGGCGGCCGGTAGCACCACCTGGAGCCCGGTGTCCGTCCAGGCTCCGGAGGCCGTCGGCTGGAGGTTGACGACGGCGGGGAGGCCGGCGAACCCGCGCTCGACCAGGCGCACGCTGGCGCTGGTTCCGGTCATCAGTCCCCCACGCGGTGGGCGAACAGGCCGCTACGCCCGTTCGAGTCGGAAACGAGGTTGGCCTGGGTCGGCTGCGTTCCGAGCTGGAACGTGGTCTTGGCCTCCATGCGCAGGGTCGTCGGCCCCGTGACCCGCAGGTACTTGAGCATGGTCGCGGTGTCGTTGTCGCCGGTCGTCTGCCCGGCCCCGGCGACGTTCTGCCGCACCTGGACGACGAAGGTCTCTGTGCCAGCGACGGCGGCCCCGGCGGTGACGTTGAACATCCGGGCCACCATGAACGTGCCGGCGACCCCGGTGAAGCTGAAGACGCCCCGGGCGACCATGGTCACCGCCCACAGCCCGGCGGACGGCAGCACGAGCGTGGACCCGGCGACCGGCCCGTACGTGTCGTCCGCCAGGGGCAGCAAGTCCGTGGAGGTGGCATAGGTCTCCACAGACGGGTGCTGCGGGCGCAGCGTGGCAGCGGTACCGGTCATCAGTCGCTGATCTTCTGGAAGGCCAGGCGAGAGTTCGCGGTCTGGAGTCCCGTGGTGGCGACCGGGCTACCGCTGGCGTCGAGGCGCATGACCTCCACGCGGATCGTCGTCGGCCCGACGGCCGTGATGAACCGGTGGAAGGTCCCCATGTCCGAGTCGGACATGAAGCTCCCGGGGTTGTTGTCGGCGTTCTGCTGGATCGTGTACTGCGAGCCGCCGACCGCGTTCCCGTTGGTCACGTTGAAGAACCGGCCCGCGATGGCGATGTTGTAGTTGCCGCTGGACGGGTTCGTCGCGATCACGGTGTGCAGGGTCGCGGTGACGTCGTAGACGCCCGACTCCGGGAGGACGACGGACATGGTGCTGGTGACCCAGGTGCCGCTCGGCGTGGCCACCAGGTCCACGAACGCGGCGAGGAGCGTCTCCCCGAACACCGGGGTCAGTCGCGCCCCGACCGTATAGGCGGCCGGGCAGGCGTCGGCCGCAGGGGCGGTCACGTCCACGTCGACGGACCGCTCCGTCGAGACCGCACCGCCGGGGGCCAGGCCCGCAACGGTGACGGTCGGGACGAGGAGACCGGCCGCAGACTCCGTCAGGGCGTTGCAGGAGGCGGGGTCGACGGTGACCTCCGCCGAGGAACCGGAGCGGACGATCATCGGCCCGCCGCAGCACTTGCCAGCCATCAGGCACCTTCCACAGTGAGAGCGTCGGAGGCGGGCAGAGACGCCAGGTAGGCGGCCTCGTCCACTTCCTCGTATCCGAGTTCGGCGTAGGGCGCGGCGTCCCGCAGGTTGTAGACGACCTGGACGCCCTCGCCCTCCTTCGTGAAGTAGCGGGGGTTCTTGGCCTCGTCGCTCATGACGGGGAGCCTCCTTGTTGCTGGAGGGGCCGCCGCCCGGGTGCAGGCGGCGGCCCCGGGGCGGGTCAGTGGTAGGTGTAGTTCAGGAGGTACTGGGAGCCGGCTGCGGCCCCGGCGAAGGAGGCCGCGGCGAGCGCCGTGTCCTCGCACGCGGCGATGGACCAGGTCATGGTGACCCCGGCCGGGATCGGCACTGCGGCGCCGTCGGTCATCGTCGCGTTCACCGTGCCCGCCAGGACGGTCAGGGTGACGCTCTGGAGGCCGGGGAAGGCGGCGGCGAGGTCCTGTGCCGCCGTGCCCGTCACGGCCCGCACGCCGGTGTTCAGTGGCGTGTCGGTGTCGTCTTCCTCGACGGAGCACAGGACCGGGGCGACCGGGGTGTAAGGGAGGGACGGGTCGCCGTCCTCGTACGTGCCGACGAGGACGGGGGCCTCGCCGCCGCACGGGTCGATGGCCCACAGCTCGGTGTAGAAGGCGTCACCGATCCCGTCGCCGTCGGTGTCGTCGCAGCCGCACCGCTCGATGATCTGCTTCCCGCACGCGTCCGACGTCGAGGACAGGGGGGTGCAGTCCAGCGTCACCCCGTCCGGGATCGGCTCCCTGGTGTCGGGGTCCAGGGCGACGACGTTGCCGTTGCAGTCGGAGAGGCGGACCACCGGCCACGGCACGGTGGTGTACGTGACGGCACAGAACCGCTCGTTGGTCGACGGCGGGTCAGCGAACGCGGCCGTGAGGACAGTGAGTCGCACCGGCTCCGAGAACTCGATCCGGAGCCCGTCACCGCCCCCCAGGGCGATAGCGGTCCCTCCGCCGGTCCAGCGGGACAGGCCGTCACCAGCCGTCGCGGTCAGCGTGACCGTGACCCCGCCGACGACCATGGTCCCGACGTAGGTCGGCGAGGAGTTGGCAGGCTGGAGGGCCAGCACCGGGGCGAGACCCGAGAAGTCGAGCAAGCCCCCCAGGTCAGGGCTGGAGAACCGGACGAGTGAGGCGCTGCCCGTGTCGGACTGGTACACGCCCTCCCAGGACGTGACCCGATCCCCGAAGGTGTAGTTCGGTGCGCCGGCCACACCCACCCAGCAGCCCGGGTAGGCCGGGTTCGTGAAGCTGAATCCGACCGAGCTGTCCGGCAGGCTGTAGGTGCACTCGTCCAGGACCGTCCAGGCGCAGCACTGACCGACGGTGCCGGCCACCGCGTACGGGGTGGTGCCGTCGAGGGCGGTGTCCAGGGTGCTGATGACCGCGCCGGTGCAGTCGCGGCACACGGTGCGCAGGAAGGACGTCGAGACGTTGTCCACGACGTCGCACAGGACGAGCTGTTCGCAGTCCCGGCACTCGGCGGGCGTCTCGGCGGGGGCGCACTGGGCCACGGTGCCGGTGACCGTGTACGGGTCGCCGTCCAGGGTCGTGTCGACGGTGGTGACGGTCTCCCCGGTCGCGCAGTCCGTGACGAGGGTCCGGAGGAACTGCGTGGACGCGGTCGCCTCGCAGCCCTCCAGCTCGACCGTCGCCGTGAACTGGTCGGCCGTCCATGCCTTGGCGGTGCCGTGGAAGGTCTCCAGGGCGAGGCCGAACCGGATGTCGCCGGCGGCGACGTCGGCCGCCGTGATCGGCGCGGACACGGTGAGGGTCTGCACGTGCCCCGGCGGGGCGTACAGCTCGACCGGATCGTCCGCGAGGAGCGTCGTTCCCCGGAACAGGCGCAGCGCGCCGTCCCAGAGCTGCCCGGTCCCCGGCCCGTTCTGGGTGACGCGGACGGACACCGTCACCGTGCCCGTGGCGCCGTCACAGCCGGTGGTGTCGCCGGTGACCTGCCCCACGGCGATCCGGTGCTCCTGGGCCGGACCGGCGCCAGCCGGGTAGACCAGGGAGCCGCCGGTCCACAGGGACGTGTACGGGCCGGGGAGGTTCGTGAACTGGGTCTGCGCGATGTCGGCCGCGACCCCGTCAACGATCGTCGGCGTGATCTCCGTGGAATCGTCCGCCGGAACGTCGCACACGAGGATCGTGGAGCTGTTCCGGCACAGCTCCGGCCCGCAGATGCCGACGGTGCCGGTCGGGACGTACGCGGTGCCGTCGAGAAGGTAGTCGGAGTGGCCGCTGATCGCGCCGAGTTCGTCGCGCCGGTAGTCCCGAACGAACGGCGTGCTCGTACCGTCGGCGGCGACGTCGCAGAGCTGGATGACGTCCTGCTCCGGCTGGCTGGTCCCGGCCGGGCAGGTGGTGATCTCACCGACGGGCACGTAGGTGTCGCCGGTGGTGGCGTCGACCAGGCGGACGGAGTCGATCGTGCCGTCGGCGGCGTAGCTGTACTCGATGAGGACCAGGCCGACGACCTCACCCGCCCCGTCGACGTCGCAGAACGTCCCGGAGACCTGCACGGACTGGGAGTCGCCGCCGCACGCCGCTGTTCCGACCGGCGGCGCGCCCGCGCTGAACGTGCCGGTCGTCAGGTTGATCCAGCCCTCGGAGGTGACGACGCCTTCGCAGTCCCGGATCACGGTGACTGCGATCGGGGTTCCGTCGGCCAGGCACAGGCCGATCGTCGCGGTCGGGGTGGTCGGGGACTCGCAGTCGGGGGCGGCCGGGCAGACGCCGACGGTGCCGGTCGGGGTGTACTCGGCCCCGGCCAGGTCGCGGTCGAGGGTGCCGAGGACTTCGCCCTCGCAGTCGTAGGTGGTCGTCCGCACGAACGCGGTGGCCGTGCCGTCCCCGGCGACGTCGCAGAGCACCAGGGCGGTGGTGGTGGCGTTGCAGCCGTCAGGCGAGCACGGGCCGAGCGTGCCGGTCGGCACGTACGCGGCGCCGGTGGCCGGGTTCACGGTCCGGGTGCCGACCCGGTCGCCGCTGATGGTGTCGTAGATCGGCTCGACCAGGGCGACGCCGGCGACCGTGCCGTCCGGGAGGACATCGCACAGCAGCACGGCCTCCACGTCGACACGGGGCGTCGCGGCGGCCCCGGACACGATGACGGGCCCCTGCCCGCAGCATCCACTCACAGCGTTACTCCTTGGGTCCAGGTGATCGTGACGGTTCCGCTGTTCGCGGTGATGGTGAGCGGGCCGGTGAGGGCCGCGTCGACGTCCCGGCCGACGCTCCAGGTGGCGGCCTCGCCGGAGTGCAGGGTGCTCGGCCCGTCCGTGGTGGTGACCGTGCCGGTGCCGCCGTGCGCGACTGCCGTCACCGACTGGAGCGTCGGGTACACCTCGGCGTCCCACGGGTTGGCCCCGACGGCGAGTTCGATCCGGCGGGCCTGGACGCCGATGACCGACTCGGCGCCCTCGTCGGTCTCCGCGCAGTCGATCGGAGCGACCGGGACGTATGGGGCGTCCAGCTCGGCCGTGTACGTACCGATGCTGGTGAGGACGCCTTCGCAGTCGAGGGCCAGCAGCTCGACGTAGTCGGTGTCTGCGATGCCGTCGCCGTCCGCGTCGTCGCAGCGGCACATCTGGATCACGGTGTGCGCCGGGCAGTCCTCGGCGGCCGTGCACAGGCCGGCGGTTCCGGTGAGGGCGTACGGGGTGGTGCCGTTCAGGGTGGTGTCCGTGACCGTGGGGGTGCCCCCTCCGGCCGGGAAGGTGAGGCGGCGCAGGAACGGCACCGGGTCAACGCCATCCACCAGGTCGCAGAGCTGCACGACTTCGGTGTCCGGCTCGACCGGCTCCGCGCCCTCCTCCTCGATGGGGCACACCCCGACCGCGCCCACGGGCGTGTACGGCGTGCTGCCGTCCAGGAGCGTGTCCGTGGTCGACGTGACCGCGCCGGTGCAGTCCCGGCACACCGTGCGGAGGAACTGACCGCCGAGGGTGACGTCCACGGCGCCGAACACCCAGTTGCCGAACCGCTGGCACTGGAGGAGCAGCACGCGCGGGCCCATGTACTGGAGCGCGAAGGTCGACACTCCGCTGATGCGGAACCGGGCGCTGTTCGCCCGGGTGGGGGTCTGGAGCGGGGGGCAGGCGACGAGCGAGGCGTCCCCGGTCAGGACGCGGGTGACCGCGTTGTACGAGTAGCCGGTCGGCAGGCTGATCGGGACCGCGCCAGCCGGGATCTGGACCTGGTTCCGTCCGGTCGTGGCGCCGCTCGTCGTGTGAACGATGACGACGCTGAACTCCGCCGTGACCGGCTGGTCGAACGTGTACGTCGTCAGGGGCACGCTGGGGTTCGGGAAGAGGGCCACACCCCACCAGGCCGCGCCATCGTTCTGCGTGGTCGGAGGGAAGGCGCTGGGGCCGGTGACCGCGTAGGCGACGCCGTTGGACAGCGTCCCGGACGCAGCGGCGCCGGTGATCGTGGCTGCCGGAATCTCCGCGCTGTCGCAAAGGACCTGGCTGGTGCAGTCCAGGCACGTCGACTGGGCGGAGCACACGCCGACCGTTCCGGCGACCGCGTACGGCGTGCCGTCGAGGAGGTAATCCGTGTGCCCGACGATCGCGCCGTTCTCGTCACGGGCGTAGTCCCGCACGAACTCCGTGACCGTGCCGTCCCCGGCGACGTCGCAGAGCTGGACGATGTCCCGCTCCGGCTGGGCGACCCCGGCCGGGCAGGTGGTCACCTCACCCTGGGGGACGTAGTTGGTGCCGGTGGTCGCGTCCACCAGGCGCACGGCGGTGACCGCGCCGTCCGCGCCGTAGGTGTACTCGATCAGCACCAGGCCGAGGACGTCGCCGGTGCCCGGGTCAACGTCGCAGAACGTTCCCGTGGTCGAGATCGAGCGGGGGTTGCCGCACGCCATGGTGCCGACAGGCGGGTCGCCGGCCGCGTAGGTGCCTGTGGTGAGGTTGAGCCATCCGTCCTGGGTGACGGTGCCCTCGCAGTCTCGGGTGACCAGGACCGCGATCGGGGTTCCGTCGGCGAGGCACAGGCCGAGCGTCGCAGCCGGGGTAGTCGGGGCCTCGCACTCCTGGGCCGGGGAGCACACACCGACGTCACCGGTGACGACCCACGGGGTGGTGCCGTCCAGGGCGACGTCCTCGAACGAGGCCGCGTCCCCGAGCCAGAAGTAGCGGCGCAGGAACGGCCCGACCTCATCGCACAGGGGCACGACCTCGGAGGACGTGGAGCCGTACTCGCAGTCCACCGGGGCGACCGGCGTGTACGGGACGGACGGGTCGTCCTGGTAGGTGAGGACCAGGGTGGCCGTGCCGTCGGCCTGGACGCACCACAGCTCCGAGTACGTGGCATCGGCCGCGCCGTCGCCGTCGGTGTCGTCGCAGCGGGTCCGGCAGACGGTGTCCACGCACCCGGAGGTGCACAGGTCTGCATCGTCCGGGGCCGGTCCCGGGGTGAAGACGCCTGCCGTGTCGAGCCAGCCCACGACCTGCGGGTCCGTAGGCTCCTCGCCGCAGTCCCCGCACGCGGAGCGGACGACGAGGAGGATCGTGGAGCCGTCCGCGCGGCACAGGGGCGTCGTCGCGGTGGACGGGGCGCAGCAGGCCGCGGCCTCCCCGCTACCGGCGCAGATTCCGACGGTGCCGGTGACGACGTGCGGGGTGGCGCCGTCGAGATCGAAGTCCTCGAACGTCGCGGTGCCCTGGAGCCAGGTGTACCGGCGCAGGAACGGCCCGGTCTCGTCGCATAGCGTCACCGTCTCCGACTCGGGGCAGCCGTACGTGCACTCCACCGGGGAGACCGGCGTGTAGGGGACGGACGGGTCGTCCTGGTAGGTGAGGACCAGCTCGGCAGTGCCGTCGAGACGGATGCACCACAGCTCTGTGTACGTGGCGTCCGCCTGGCCGTCGCCGTCGGTGTCGTCGCAGAGCTGCCGACAGACCGTGTCGAGGCACCCGGCGTCACAGGGGCCGGCGTCGGCCGGGAGCAGCCCGGGAGTGAACACTCCGGTCGTGGCGTCGATCCAGCCGACCGCGACGGGGTCCGGTGCTGCCTCCCCGCACTCGACACAGCCGGAGCGCACGACCAGGAGCACGGTGGTGCCGTCGGCGCGGCACAGCGGGGCGGAGGCGATCGACGGCGCGCAGCACGTCACCACCTCCACGGGCGTGGTGCCGCCGCCGTCGGCACAGGGAAGGGGCTCGACCGGCATTCCTCAGTCCTCCGGGTGTGCCTGGCGGCGGTGGCTGTCCCGGCCGCGCTCGGTGGTGAACTCGCGCGGGCACAGGTCGCACCCGTACATGCCGGTATGACCGGGTGCCTGGTCGCTTGAGTCGCTGCCGGCGAGGGGGACGACGGTCTCCGGCCCCTCCTCGCCGACGAGGGCCAGGGGCACGGCATCCGGCCCGTACGCCTCGGCGGGGACCTCCGGCAGCGCCTCACCAGGCACGGCGTCCCTGTACGGGTGCGTGCCGGGCTGGGCCAGACCCTCCGGGGTAGCGACCCCCAGCAGCTCCCCCGGGGCCGCCCTCCCCTCCTGGGCGTCCTCTGTGGGGGAGACGTAGCGGTGACCGTCGACCAGGGCACCGACGAGGATGTGTTCCGGGGCGTGGACGAACAGGGCGGCCGGGACGGCGAAGGTGTTGATGCCGACCGTGCGCACCTTCGGCTCCTGGGCGGTCGCCCACTGGGCGAAGGCACGCCGCTGCGCCCGGGTGGGCTGGATACGGATGAGGTCAGTCACAGGTCACCACCTGGATCGCGCACACGGTGCACGTCGTGCCGACCACGAACGTCCGCTCGACCAGCACGCGCCGGTCGTTGGTGCGGTAGTTCACCGAGGCGCCGGCCGTGTCCGGGACGGTGTCCACCGGGCCGCGGCGGATGACCAGCGGCCCCGTGATGTAGAGCCACGCAGTACCGGGCTCGGCCGGGATGTTCCCCGGCCCCGTGTTCAGCGCGGAGTAACCGGCGCCGATGATCGCGCAGTTCCCGGCGAGGGTGCGCAGCGCACCGGTCTCCGGGTCCTCCCGCAGCACGTTGCAGCACCCGAGGAGGGCGGCGACACCGGCCGGGACGTGGAGGGTGCCCACGCCGCCGTACGTCTCCGCGAGGCACCCCTCCAGCGCGGCCACGCCCTGGGCCACGCTCACGGGCCCGGCGGCCGGCGTCAGGTCGACCGCGTCCATGGCCAGCTTCGTGCGCCAGAACGCGGCCTCCAGGCCCTGCTGCTCCCCCAGGGCAAGGGAGGCCTCCGCGTGCTCCCGTGCCTCCGCGTACGTCCAGCCGAGGGTCGAGCATTCCGCCCCCGCGTAGACGGTGATCGGGGACGCGTGCTCGGTGACGGGCCGACAGAACTCCTTCTGCGGCGGGGAGCCCGGGGACTCCTCGCCCGGGGACTCCTCCTCGCAGGGGTCCGGCCAGTCCTGGACCGGACAGCAGCCCATCGCGAGCCACTCCACGCCGTTGAGTTCGTGGATGCGGTCCTCGGTGACGTCGTTGACGGTCGTACATGAGGCGCCGAGGATGCCGTGCGGCAGAGGCGTGCCCGGGATGGCCTCGACGTATCTGCGCAGCCCTGCCGGCATCGCGCACCTCCAGTGTGGTCAGGGGCAGTGCCGGGCCCAAGTCAGGTACAGGGGCCCGGCACGCCGTAGGGGGCCGGAGGCGTCAGGCGATCGGGCAGGCCAGGACGGTCTGGCCGCCGGTCTCGCCGGTCGGGCAGACCGGGACGGTGACGACGCGGGTGTCCACGGAGCGGTCCACCAGGGCGATGCATTCCTCGGCGAAGAGGGCCGTGTAATCGTTCGTCACGAACTTGCTGGAGTCGTGGATCACGCCCAGGTTGACCTCCTCGCCACGGCCGATGACCAGCGATCCGGCCGGGTAGATGAGGAAGTTGAGCGTGGCCGGCCAGTCCGTCGCCGGGGTCGGGGCACCGATGTCCGTCGGGACGGCCGGGGACAGGCCGCGCGCCCACTGGATGCGCACCCCGAGCGGCGTGAACAGGTCCTGAATGTCCTGGGTGGACAGGTCCGAGGGGCAGCAGCCGTTCCGGCGCGCGATGTCCGCCAGGAAGAGGTTCCGGCTCCACCAGGGGAACACGACCTCCAGGGCCGTGCTCTCACACAGGCTGTGACGCTCGATCATGTCGGCGGCCTGGAGCGCGACGGCGGCGTAGACCGCCGACAGGGCGCCCATGGACGCGGGGATGACGACCGGGGTCGCGGCGTTCAGGGCCTGCTGGAACAGCACCTGCCGGATGCGGATCTCGTGCGCCACCATGGCGTTGCGCAGGTACCAGCCGATGAGCTCCGGGAAGTGCCTGGCGGTGAGGATGCCCGCCTCCAGGCAGACGCCGACCGCGTCACAGCGGACCTCCACCGGGTCCGGGCAGGGGATCCGGAAACACGGCTTGGTGTTCCCGGCGATGTCGTCGGCCTCGGTGTGCACCCACGTCATCGCGGACACGTCCAGGCTGAGCGGCTTGTAGTAGCGCAGGCCGCCGCGCGCGAGCTGGATCTCCGGGGCGTCCCACAGCATGTCCGGGCAGCTCGTGTCCGTCAGCTCGTACAGCGTCTCCGACGGGGCGCACCAGCCGCCAGACGCGACCAGGTCGCCCTTCGGCAGCCGGTTCTGCGCCGAGGCGGTCATGGCCACGGTGGTGCCCTCGGGCGCCGAGGAGGAGTCCGTGACGATGGTCTCCTGGGGGTACGGGTGCCGGTAGGAGATGACCTGTCCGACGCCGCCCCCGGCGGTCTTGAGCGCGGTCGCGCGGGAGTTGATGCCGCGCACGACGTCGTCGAAGTTGAGGTCACTGCCCGGGGTGTAGCCGGGGACGTCCACGGCGGCCGTGATGTGCGTGGTCGGCGCGGGCGGCGGCGGGAGGACCCGGGGCTGCCGGCGACGGACACCGGAGAGGTCCAGCGCGGGCCGGGTGACGAGGGAACCGGACGCGGTGACGGGCTCCGGCTCCGGGGCGGGCTCGACGGCGGCCGGCTCGACGGCGGCGGGCTCGGTCGGCTCCGTCGGCTCGACGGCGGCGGGCTCTGCCTCCGGCTCGCCTCCGCGGACCTGGGCGGCCAGGGCGTCGATCTCGGCCGCGGCCTGGGTGGCTGCCTCGTGGCGGGCGGCCTGCTCGGCGCGGATGCTCTCCACACCAGCGGCCAGCGTGCGGAGCTGCTCCAGATCGCGGGGGGTGACGACGCTCGACGTGGACCGGGCGTCGAAGGCAGCGACCGCCCCCTCCAGGAGCTCGCCCAGCTCCTCGTCGTTGAGTGCGGTGATGTCTTCGGGAAGCTCGAACGGGTCCATGGGCCGGATCTCCAGTGGTGTGTCACTGAGACCCGGCCCAAAACCAGCAGTCGTCTGCGAGGAATCTTAGCCCGCCGAGGATCCGGCGGGCAGGTGTCAAGCGGCGCGCCCTACTTCACGGTCGCGGGCGCGGCCTTGGCCTTCTCCCGGACGGTGCTGTCCGGGTAGCGCTTGGCGACGGTGTCGGCCGTGGGCTTGGAGGCCGTGGTGAACACGACCTTCCCCGCGCTGCTCACGACCTCGTACTGCTGCTTTTTCTTCTGGCACGCGCACGCCATCAGCTCTGTCCCTTCGTGGTGGTGCCGGCGGCACCGGCGGCGATCTCTTCACGGGCCGGGGCGAGGGCGGCCGTCAGCCGCTCCAGCTCGGCCTGGGCTTCCTCGGCGCGGACGGCCTCACGGTCCGCGAGGGCGCCGGCGAACCGGTCCAGGAACACGGGGCTCACGAGGAGCGCGGCCACGGCTTCCACGACTTCCCCGCCGTCCTGTCCGGACAGGGTGTCCGGGCGGTGTCCGTGCTGGTCAGCAGGGGCGGGCACGGCAGGGGCGGACAGGGTGTCCGGGTGTCCGGGGACAGTGTCCGCAGGGGTGTCCGCGACGGGGGCGGCCGACGCTGCAAGGGCCAGGTTCGAGCGCTCCGCGACGGACGCCAGGAGCCGCGAGGAGTGCCCGGGGACGGGGACGGACAGCACCGCGCGGAGCTGCCACTTACCCCCGGAGCCCTGCCGCATGTGGTAGCTCGGCTGGCAGCCGGTGAACACGGTGCGGTCCCACTCCGCGAGCCACGGGGCGGCGGCGCCGCTGAACCACAGGCCCCGCTCGTTCATGCCGACGGTGACGATGCCGGCGACGGTCCTCGTGTCGTCGAACTGGCAGCTACTGGTCTCGCACTCGGCGCCGTCGCGGTGGTGCCCCACGTTCATCGTGAAGGCGCCCGCGCGCACCATGCTGCCGTCGTCCAGCTTGAAGCGGGCCCGCAGGAAGTGGGTGGTGTCGATCTCGCCCAGGCTCTCGATCGTCAGGTTCTGGCCGGGCATACCCGCGTGCGGTTCGCCGGCCTGGGCCACCCATCCGTAGATGCGGCCGGCCGCGTAGTGCACGCCGCCGCTGTCGGGGGGCAGCTCCTCCTCGGTCGGCTCCTGGAACCAGCCGTAGGGCATGGGCGGAAGGTCCTGCATCGCGGTCCAGGCGGACGCGACGAGCTGGGTGAGCCCTGGGTCCTCTCCGTCTGCTGCGAGGGCGGCAGCCGTGGCCTCGGGGCCTTCCGGGATGGTCGAGGAGCCGACGTACAGGCCGGGGGCGAGGCGCACGAGGCGCCCGGCCTCCACGGCCCGGGACAGGTGGCCGCGCGCGGACTCCATGCTGATGCCCAGGGCGGTCGCGACCTCCCGGGCGCCGACCGGCACGGGGGAGGCGGACACGTAGTCCAGGACCCGCTGGTGTGCCTCGCTCGGCGCAGCGGCGGTGACGGCGGCCGCGGCCTGGTCCTCCTCGTCCTCCAGGGGGTCCAGGACGATGCGGGCGCGGTCGTAGGCGGGCATCGCGACGAGGGTGGCCCCGCGTACCCGGCCCTTCGTGATGCGCAGCAGGAAGTCCCCGCTGCGCTCGCTGTGGACGACGACCCCGCCGTCCGGGTCGTCCGGGTCGCCGGCCGCAGCGCGCAGGACGCCGGTGGTGGTGAACGCGGCGCGCAGCGCGTCGGCGGACACCACGCCGCCGGGGCCGGTGATGAGCTGGACGGCGTGCTGGGCGCGGGACAGGGAACCGGCCGAGGCCGTCCACTCCGGGGCGGTGGAGGCGGTGATCATCCACGCGTCGTCCTGGAGGCGCATCACGCTCATGGACGACAGGGACGCGGCGAGCACGAGGAACCCGTCCTCGTCCTCGGACATGGTGCGGTCCACGAACTCCACGTCGACCGCGTCCAGGTCGACGGACACCCCCAGCGGGGCGCCTTCCTCCAGGAGCATCGCGGCATCCGCTCCGGCCGCGCGGTTGGTGTAGAGCACCCCGGCGCCGGTGATGCGGTCGCCGTCGCGGCCGAAGGTGTCGATGGACCCGGCGAGTTCCGCGCCCTCGTGGCCGAGGAGCATTTCGTCCGCGTACTGGAGGGGCCAGGGGCCGGACTCCCAGTACAGGGAGCCGGGGGAGAAGATCCGGCCGTCGCCGGTCTCCTCGTTCTCGAAGGCGAGGGCGGCGTCATCGGGGGTGGACCAGGAGCGCGTCGGCATCCCGGCGGCCGTGGTCTCGGCGGGTTCCATGGGGGCCTCCGTGGGGCCGATGGGGATATCGGTGTGTTCGCCGGCGAACGCAACGCGCACCCGGTCGAAGGTGATGGGGCCGAGGCGGTCCTCCAGGGCGGCCAGGAGCGCGGGGTCGTCGCTGTATGCGGCGCACACGTGCGGCTGCCATGGGGAGTGCTGGACGGGGATGTCCGGGCCGTGCCGGTCCTCCAGGGCGTACGTGGCGGCCCAGCGGGCGGACTCCAGGCGAGGAGTACCGTCCGGGGCGTCGCGGTCGTCGCCCACGGCCCACACCCATGAGGGGCTGTCGCTGCCGGCGTTCCAGTGGTTGGCGCCGAACGCGCGGGCGTGGATCAGGCCGTCCGCGAGGCCGTGTTCCTGGACCCGGGTGCGGACGTTGGCGATCAGCTCCGCGCGCTGGTCCTCGGTCCAGTCGGCGCCCTCGCCGAGGAAGTACAGCGTCAGGTGCAGCTCGCCGGCCTCCTCCCCGCCATCGAGGGCCAGGCGCGCGGCGTCCTCCTCGGTGGGCATGAGCGCGATCATGGCGCCGGTGTGGTGGCTGCCGTCGGCTGCTGCCGTCACAGGCTGCACGGTGCTCTCCTCGGAATCGAAGGCTTGGCCCCGCTGGGGGTCTGACGGTTCGTAGGCTGCGGCCCGGTCTGCTCTTGCGAGTGCGAGGGCACAGCGGCAGTTGATGACCAGTTCCGGCGGGGCGGTCGGGTCGCCGGGGGCGGCCATGGACACCCCGGCGACGGTGAACGGCTCATCCAGCAGGCGGAGCTGTCCGTTGACGTCGTCGTGGGCGTCCCGTACGCGGGGGTCACGGCGGGTCAGCCACTGCTTGACCAGCGGCCGGTCCGGGCCGGTGAGGGCCTGGGCGGCGGCGAGGGTGGCCATGTTCCAGGCCCGTGCGCTCTCCGTACGGGCGATGCGCTCCTCGCGTGCCTCCCCGAGCTGCGCCCCTTCGCGGGCGAACGCGGCCCGCAGCCGCGCGCGGAGCTGCTCGACGTCCTCGCCGTCGGTCACCCCGGCGGCCAGTTCCTCGACCGCCACGGCGGCCAGGCGCTCCCCGACGGCGCGCAACAGGTGCTCCGTGGACTCCACGTAGTCCCCGAGCTGCGCCGGGAGGGTGTCGTCCTCGTACCGGGCGGGGAGGTCGTCCCAGCCGTCCGGCAGGGGCACGTCGACGTCCTCGGCCGCCCGGGTCGCTGCGGTCTCCGCGACGCCGAGGAGGCGGCGCACCAGGCGCGGCACCCGCGCGGACCACATGGAGGCGATACGGGAGACGGAGAACCGCGCGGCCACCAGCTCGGTCGCGGCGTCCAGGGCGGTCGCGTACTCCGTGGCCACCTCGGCGAGGACGTCGGCCACCTCCTGGGCGACGTCCTCCTCCGCGGCTTCCAGGGCGCGCTGCAGGGCCTCATCCACGGGGAGCCTGTTTGTAAGGACTTCTTTGGGGACCAGTGTTCGGAGTTCTTTTGGCCCCAGCGGTGGGTCGTAGGGGGCGTGCGGGAGGGTGCTTCACGCCCCTGCGGCAAGTTGTTTTGGCCCCACTTCGATCGGGTGGTTTCGCTAGCCGGGGGTGGGGTGGTGGGCGGTAGTTTTGGGGTCTCGGACAGGCTTCGAAATCGCGCCCCCGACAGGTGCGGGAGTCTGCCGACCCGACTCGGCTCAGGTCGTGGGCATCCCAGTGCTCGCGGCGTCTGGATGAGATCGGGCAATGGACCGGCCGGCACTGGGACCTCGCGGCCGGGCCCAATATGGCTGCGGCCGGCACCCCGAAGGGGTCGCCGGCCGCAGTGTTGTGACGGTCAGGTCAGCGACGTCGCTTCTTCTGAGTCTGGGCGAACCGGTAGGAGTCCGTGCCGGTCTCGACGATGTGGGCGTTGAAGGTGACGCGGTCGACGATCGCGGTGCAGAGCCGGGGGTCGGTGAAGGTCTGCTTCCACTCCGAGAACGGGGCGTTGGAGGCGACGGCGATCGCGCCCCGTTCCTCACGCTCGGTGAAGATCTGGAACAACAGCTTCGCTCCGGCCTTGTCCAGGTCGAGGTAGCCGAACTCGTCCAGGCAGAGGAGATCGACGCGTCCGTAGCGGGCGATCGTGCGGGCGAGTTTCTTCTCGTCCGCTGCCTCGGCCAGCTCGTTGACCAGGTTCACCGTGGTCGTGTAGCGGACGCGCAGACCGGCTTCCGCGATGGCGGTGCCGATCCCGATCAGCAGGTGGGACTTGCCGGTGCCGCTGTCGCCGATCAGGCAGAGCGGCTGGCCGGCCTTGACCCAGGCGGGATCGGCGAGGGTGCCCAGCAACTCGGGGGTGACGTTCGGGTTCTCCGCGAAGTCGAAGTCCTCGAGCCGCTTGGGCCGGGGGAAGTTCGCGTCCCTGACCAGCCGCTGCTTGCGGCGTTCTTCCCGCTCCGCGCATTCAGCTTCCAACAGGTCCGCCAGGAAGTCTTTGTAACTGGCCCGCTCGCGGGCCGCGGCGGCGGTGATCTCCTCGACTCGGCTGCGGATGGTGGGCAGGTGCAGAGCCCGGCAGGCCTCGTCGATGACCGTTTCGACCGCCCCTTCGGCTGCGGCGTCTCTGCGGGCCGGGGGAACGAGCCCGTTCGTGGAAACGGTGGGAGTACTCATGCGGTGCCTTTCGGATGGCGGCGGGACAAGAGCTGGTCGTAGGGGGCCACCGAGGGCAGGGGACGCTTGTCCTCGGGAAGCTGTGCCCGGCGGGCGGTCAGGGAGACGACTCCGCTGGGCTCGGCCCAGGGCGGCGGATCATCGCTGTCGTCGGTCGAGTCCTCGTGCGGGGAGGCATCGGCGACGGCCCTGCGGGCCTCGACGGCCACCACCTCGGCGTTGATGGAGCCCGCTCTGATCGCGGCCGCCAGGCCCAGCTGGATGGCGGGGGCGGGCATCCGCCGGTGCAGCAGCAGGACCTCGATCAGAGCACGGGTCCCGGCGGCGTCCCCGTGGCTGGTGCGGGCCGCCGCCCAGAACGCTTCGTGGACCTCGGTGAACGTGCCGTTCTCCCGGGCGGCTGCCAGCGCGGTCGACCCGGCCATCGCGCCGGGCTTGACCATCAGGATCTCCAGGTAGTGGTCGAGCTCGTCGCGGAACTCGCCCCGCCGGGTCAGACGCGGGTGACGGGCGACGATCTTGCGGCGTTCGAAGACCAGCAGTTCGTTGCCCCGCAGCAGGACCCGCACGTTCTGGCCGATGAAGCGGGCCGGCACCGAGTAGTGGCACTGGCGGACGCTGATCCGGCTGGAACGGTCCACTTTCGGAGTCAGCGTGATGCCGCACTCGAACTCCCCCCAGGGGAGCGGGGCCAGCGAGTCGGCCTCGCTCACGAAGTTGAAGCCGATCGTCGTCAGCCTGCCCTGGAGCATCCGGTCGTCCTCCGCCGCGTCGATCGCGGCGATCTTCTCGTTCAGCTCCTCGAGCGAGGCGACTTCCGGAACGGGGACCAAGTGGGTGCGGCGGAACCGCCCTCCCTCCTGTTCCACGCCGCCCTTCTCGTGGGCGCCGTCCTGGCCCGGGATGCAATAGAAGGCATCGAAGCCGTAGTGCGCCCGGAAGGTGACCCATCGCTCGGACTCCACCCGGCTGCGGCCCGTGCAGATGCGGTTCACGGCCGGTTTCAGGTTGTCGTAACGGATGTGCCGGACCGGGACGCCGCCCAGCGTGTTGAACGCCTCGACGTGGCCCTGCATGAACGACTCCTGGGCCTGCGAGGCGAACACGCGGTGGACGGCCTTGCCCGAGTACGACAGCCGCAGCGTGAACAGGTGGCACTTGGTCACGGTGCCCGCGAGCCGCACCCACACGTCCGCGAAGTCCACCTCGGCTTCCTCGCCGGGGAGATGGACCTGCGGGACCATCCCCGCCAGATGCCGGTGCCCTTCCCGGGCCTCGGTCTCGATCTCCGGCCGGCGGACCGCGACGTAGTCACTGACTGTCGAATACGACACCTCGTCGAAGCCGTGTTCCTGCGCGAGACGCTGGTGGATCCGCCGGGCCGTGTGCTTCTGCTTCCGCGGCGCGGTCAGATCCTCCCGCAGCATCTCGTCGATCCAGCCCTTGGCCGGGTCCAAGACCGATCTGCGGACCACGGGTTCCTTGCGCGGAGGCGGGACGGCCGACTCCAGCGCCTGCCGCACGGTCCTTCGGTGCACCCCGTACTTCTCCGCCAGAGCACGTTGCGACAGACCCGCATCGAGACGCCTGTCCCGACGGATCGCAGCGAACAGTTCAACGCGCGACAAACCCACCCCGGCCTCCCGACACGACCGTGACCACAACACGGCCTCCGACAGACCGTGATCGACGGACACACCCTGACGGCGGACAGCGGATGGAGCACCGCATTCACTCCAAAGAGGGCACGGCGCCACCAAGCACCGGCGAGTGGAGCCAGATCAACTTCTTACGTCAGTGGGGCCACTTCACCCTCCCGCGCTGGAGCCCAAAGAAGCCCTTACAAACACCTGTTTGTAAGGACTTCTTTGGGGACCAGTGTTCGGAGTTCTTTTGGCCCCAGCGGTGGGTCGTAGGGGGCGTGCGGGAGGGTGCTTCACGCCCCTGCGGCAAGTTGTTTTGGCCCCACTTCGATCGGGTGGTTTCGCTAGCCGGGGGTGGGGTGGTGGGCGGTAGTTTTGGGGTCTCGGACAGGCTTCGAAATCGCGCCCCCGACAGGTGCGGGAGTCTGCCGACCCGACTCGGCTCAGGTCGTGGGCATCCCAGTGCTCGCGGCGTCTGGATGAGATCGGGCAATGGACCGGCCGGCACTGGGACCTCGCGGCCGGGCCCAATATGGCTGCGGCCGGCACCCCGAAGGGGTGCCGGCCGCAGTGTTGTGACGGTCAGGTCAGCGACGTCGCTTCTTCTGAGTCTGGGCGAACCGGTAGGAGTCCGTGCCGGTCTCGACGATGTGGGCGTTGAAGGTGACGCGGTCGACGATCGCGGTGCAGAGCCGGGGGTCGGTGAAGGTCTGCTTCCACTCCGAGAACGGGGCGTTGGAGGCGACGGCGATCGCGCCCCGTTCCTCACGCTCGGTGAAGATCTGGAACAACAGCTTCGCTCCGGCCTTGTCCAGGTCGAGGTAGCCGAACTCGTCCAGGCAGAGGAGATCGACGCGTCCGTAGCGGGCGATCGTGCGGGCGAGTTTCTTCTCGTCCGCTGCCTCGGCCAGCTCGTTGACCAGGTTCACCGTGGTCGTGTAGCGGACGCGCAGACCGGCTTCCGCGATGGCGGTGCCGATCCCGATCAGCAGGTGGGACTTGCCGGTGCCGCTGTCGCCGATCAGGCAGAGCGGCTGGCCGGCCTTGACCCAGGCGGGATCGGCGAGGGTGCCCAGCAACTCGGGGGTGACGTTCGGGTTCTCCGCGAAGTCGAAGTCCTCGAGCCGCTTGGGCCGGGGGAAGTTCGCGTCCCTGACCAGCCGCTGCTTGCGGCGTTCTTCCCGCTCCGCGCATTCAGCTTCCAACAGGTCCGCCAGGAAGTCTTTGTAACTGGCCCGCTCGCGGGCCGCGGCGGCGGTGATCTCCTCGACTCGGCTGCGGATGGTGGGCAGGTGCAGAGCCCGGCAGGCCTCGTCGATGACCGTTTCGACCGCCCCTTCGGCTGCGGCGTCTCTGCGGGCCGGGGGAACGAGCCCGTTCGTGGAAACGGTGGGAGTACTCATGCGGTGCCTTTCGGATGGCGGCGGGACAAGAGCTGGTCGTAGGGGGCCACCGAGGGCAGGGGACGCTTGTCCTCGGGAAGCTGTGCCCGGCGGGCGGTCAGGGAGACGACTCCGCTGGGCTCGGCCCAGGGCGGCGGATCATCGCTGTCGTCGGTCGAGTCCTCGTGCGGGGAGGCATCGGCGACGGCCCTGCGGGCCTCGACGGCCACCACCTCGGCGTTGATGGAGCCCGCTCTGATCGCGGCCGCCAGGCCCAGCTGGATGGCGGGGGCGGGCATCCGCCGGTGCAGCAGCAGGACCTCGATCAGAGCACGGGTCCCGGCGGCGTCCCCGTGGCTGGTGCGGGCCGCCGCCCAGAACGCTTCGTGGACCTCGGTGAACGTGCCGTTCTCCCGGGCGGCTGCCAGCGCGGTCGACCCGGCCATCGCGCCGGGCTTGACCATCAGGATCTCCAGGTAGTGGTCGAGCTCGTCGCGGAACTCGCCCCGCCGGGTCAGACGCGGGTGACGGGCGACGATCTTGCGGCGTTCGAAGACCAGCAGTTCGTTGCCCCGCAGCAGGACCCGCACGTTCTGGCCGATGAAGCGGGCCGGCACCGAGTAGTGGCACTGGCGGACGCTGATCCGGCTGGAACGGTCCACTTTCGGAGTCAGCGTGATGCCGCACTCGAACTCCCCCCAGGGGAGCGGGGCCAGCGAGTCGGCCTCGCTCACGAAGTTGAAGCCGATCGTCGTCAGCCTGCCCTGGAGCATCCGGTCGTCCTCCGCCGCGTCGATCGCGGCGATCTTCTCGTTCAGCTCCTCGAGCGAGGCGACTTCCGGAACGGGGACCAAGTGGGTGCGGCGGAACCGCCCTCCCTCCTGTTCCACGCCGCCCTTCTCGTGGGCGCCGTCCTGGCCCGGGATGCAATAGAAGGCATCGAAGCCGTAGTGCGCCCGGAAGGTGACCCATCGCTCGGACTCCACCCGGCTGCGGCCCGTGCAGATGCGGTTCACGGCCGGTTTCAGGTTGTCGTAACGGATGTGCCGGACCGGGACGCCGCCCAGCGTGTTGAACGCCTCGACGTGGCCCTGCATGAACGACTCCTGGGCCTGCGAGGCGAACACGCGGTGGACGGCCTTGCCCGAGTACGACAGCCGCAGCGTGAACAGGTGGCACTTGGTCACGGTGCCCGCGAGCCGCACCCACACGTCCGCGAAGTCCACCTCGGCTTCCTCGCCGGGGAGATGGACCTGCGGGACCATCCCCGCCAGATGCCGGTGCCCTTCCCGGGCCTCGGTCTCGATCTCCGGCCGGCGGACCGCGACGTAGTCACTGACTGTCGAATACGACACCTCGTCGAAGCCGTGTTCCTGCGCGAGACGCTGGTGGATCCGCCGGGCCGTGTGCTTCTGCTTCCGCGGCGCGGTCAGATCCTCCCGCAGCATCTCGTCGATCCAGCCCTTGGCCGGGTCCAAGACCGATCTGCGGACCACGGGTTCCTTGCGCGGAGGCGGGACGGCCGACTCCAGCGCCTGCCGCACGGTCCTTCGGTGCACCCCGTACTTCTCCGCCAGAGCACGTTGCGACAGACCCGCATCGAGACGCCTGTCCCGACGGATCGCAGCGAACAGTTCAACGCGCGACAAACCCACCCCGGCCTCCCGACACGACCGTGACCACAACACGGCCTCCGACAGACCGTGATCGACGGACACACCCTGACGGCGGACAGCGGATGGAGCACCGCATTCACTCCAAAGAGGGCACGGCGCCACCAAGCACCGGCGAGTGGAGCCAGATCAACTTCTTACGTCAGTGGGGCCACTTCACCCTCCCGCGCTGGAGCCCAAAGAAGCCCTTACAAACAGGGAGCCTCCGGGGGCAGGTTGGGGCAGGGGCCGGGGACGGGGCCGAGGTAGACGGTCGCCGGCCCTCGCGTCGTGAAGGGCGAGGGCGGGCCGTTGAGCGTCACGCTCGTGATGCCGGGCACCCGGTCCAGGCGCACGGTGCGCAGTCCCTCGCAGTCCGGGCACAGGTCGATGTGGTGGATGCAGTCAGCCACCGGGCACCTCCGCAGGGCGGTAGAAACCGATCGGGTCCAGCTCGACCTGCCGGTCTCCCACGACGAGGACGGGGGTGACGAGCACCCCGGCGTCCTGGTCGGCCGGGGCGGCGGCGAGGGCCTGGGCGGCGTCCCGCTGGATCTGGAGCATGAACTCGCGGATGAACTCGGAGGGGTCAAACACGGGCGCTCCCGGGCCGGTCGGCCGGGTCCTCGCAGATCTCGCACCAGGACCAGGTGCCGATGGTGGACACCCCGCCGGGGGCGAGGAGCAGCAGGGGGCCGGCGAGGCGGGTGTATGTGTTTGTAAGGGCTTCTTTGGGCTCCAGCGCGGGAGGGTGAAGTGGCCCCACTGACGTAAGAAGTTGATCTGGCTCCACTCGCCGGTGCTTGGTGGCGCCGTGCCCTCTTTGGAGTGAATGCGGTGCTCCATCCGCTGTCCGCCGTCAGGGTGTGTCCGTCGATCACGGTCTGTCGGAGGCCGTGTTGTGGTCACGGTCGTGTCGGGAGGCCGGGGTGGGTTTGTCGCGCGTTGAACTGTTCGCTGCGATCCGTCGGGACAGGCGTCTCGATGCGGGTCTGTCGCAACGTGCTCTGGCGGAGAAGTACGGGGTGCACCGAAGGACCGTGCGGCAGGCGCTGGAGTCGGCCGTCCCGCCTCCGCGCAAGGAACCCGTGGTCCGCAGATCGGTCTTGGACCCGGCCAAGGGCTGGATCGACGAGATGCTGCGGGAGGATCTGACCGCGCCGCGGAAGCAGAAGCACACGGCCCGGCGGATCCACCAGCGTCTCGCGCAGGAACACGGCTTCGACGAGGTGTCGTATTCGACAGTCAGTGACTACGTCGCGGTCCGCCGGCCGGAGATCGAGACCGAGGCCCGGGAAGGGCACCGGCATCTGGCGGGGATGGTCCCGCAGGTCCATCTCCCCGGCGAGGAAGCCGAGGTGGACTTCGCGGACGTGTGGGTGCGGCTCGCGGGCACCGTGACCAAGTGCCACCTGTTCACGCTGCGGCTGTCGTACTCGGGCAAGGCCGTCCACCGCGTGTTCGCCTCGCAGGCCCAGGAGTCGTTCATGCAGGGCCACGTCGAGGCGTTCAACACGCTGGGCGGCGTCCCGGTCCGGCACATCCGTTACGACAACCTGAAACCGGCCGTGAACCGCATCTGCACGGGCCGCAGCCGGGTGGAGTCCGAGCGATGGGTCACCTTCCGGGCGCACTACGGCTTCGATGCCTTCTATTGCATCCCGGGCCAGGACGGCGCCCACGAGAAGGGCGGCGTGGAACAGGAGGGAGGGCGGTTCCGCCGCACCCACTTGGTCCCCGTTCCGGAAGTCGCCTCGCTCGAGGAGCTGAACGAGAAGATCGCCGCGATCGACGCGGCGGAGGACGACCGGATGCTCCAGGGCAGGCTGACGACGATCGGCTTCAACTTCGTGAGCGAGGCCGACTCGCTGGCCCCGCTCCCCTGGGGGAGTTCGAGTGCGGCATCACGCTGACTCCGAAAGTGGACCGTTCCAGCCGGATCAGCGTCCGCCAGTGCCACTACTCGGTGCCGGCCCGCTTCATCGGCCAGAACGTGCGGGTCCTGCTGCGGGGCAACGAACTGCTGGTCTTCGAACGCCGCAAGATCGTCGCCCGTCACCCGCGTCTGACCCGGCGGGGCGAGTTCCGCGACGAGCTCGACCACTACCTGGAGATCCTGATGGTCAAGCCCGGCGCGATGGCCGGGTCGACCGCGCTGGCAGCCGCCCGGGAGAACGGCACGTTCACCGAGGTCCACGAAGCGTTCTGGGCGGCGGCCCGCACCAGCCACGGGGACGCCGCCGGGACCCGTGCTCTGATCGAGGTCCTGCTGCTGCACCGGCGGATGCCCGCCCCCGCCATCCAGCTGGGCCTGGCGGCCGCGATCAGAGCGGGCTCCATCAACGCCGAGGTGGTGGCCGTCGAGGCCCGCAGGGCCGTCGCCGATGCCTCCCCGCACGAGGACTCGACCGACGACAGCGATGATCCGCCGCCCTGGGCCGAGCCCAGCGGAGTCGTCTCCCTGACCGCCCGCCGGGCACAGCTTCCCGAGGACAAGCGTCCCCTGCCCTCGGTGGCCCCCTACGACCAGCTCTTGTCCCGCCGCCATCCGAAAGGCACCGCATGAGTACTCCCACCGTTTCCACGAACGGGCTCGTTCCCCCGGCCCGCAGAGACGCCGCAGCCGAAGGGGCGGTCGAAACGGTCATCGACGAGGCCTGCCGGGCTCTGCACCTGCCCACCATCCGCAGCCGAGTCGAGGAGATCACCGCCGCCGCGGCCCGCGAGCGGGCCAGTTACAAAGACTTCCTGGCGGACCTGTTGGAAGCTGAATGCGCGGAGCGGGAAGAACGCCGCAAGCAGCGGCTGGTCAGGGACGCGAACTTCCCCCGGCCCAAGCGGCTCGAGGACTTCGACTTCGCGGAGAACCCGAACGTCACCCCCGAGTTGCTGGGCACCCTCGCCGATCCCGCCTGGGTCAAGGCCGGCCAGCCGCTCTGCCTGATCGGCGACAGCGGCACCGGCAAGTCCCACCTGCTGATCGGGATCGGCACCGCCATCGCGGAAGCCGGTCTGCGCGTCCGCTACACGACCACGGTGAACCTGGTCAACGAGCTGGCCGAGGCAGCGGACGAGAAGAAACTCGCCCGCACGATCGCCCGCTACGGACGCGTCGATCTCCTCTGCCTGGACGAGTTCGGCTACCTCGACCTGGACAAGGCCGGAGCGAAGCTGTTGTTCCAGATCTTCACCGAGCGTGAGGAACGGGGCGCGATCGCCGTCGCCTCCAACGCCCCGTTCTCGGAGTGGAAGCAGACCTTCACCGACCCCCGGCTCTGCACCGCGATCGTCGACCGCGTCACCTTCAACGCCCACATCGTCGAGACCGGCACGGACTCCTACCGGTTCGCCCAGACTCAGAAGAAGCGACGTCGCTGACCTGACCGTCACAACACTGCGGCCGGCACCCCTTCGGGGTGCCGGCCGCAGCCATATTGGGCCCGGCCGCGAGGTCCCAGTGCCGGCCGGTCCATTGCCCGATCTCATCCAGACGCCGCGAGCACTGGGATGCCCACGACCTGAGCCGAGTCGGGTCGGCAGACTCCCGCACCTGTCGGGGGCGCGATTTCGAAGCCTGTCCGAGACCCCAAAACTACCGCCCACCACCCCACCCCCGGCTAGCGAAACCACCCGATCGAAGTGGGGCCAAAACAACTTGCCGCAGGGGCGTGAAGCACCCTCCCGCACGCCCCCTACGACCCACCGCTGGGGCCAAAAGAACTCCGAACACTGGTCCCCAAAGAAGTCCTTACAAACAGGTGTATGCCTTGCACGCCGTGCACCACTCCTCTGCGGGGGTGCCGGTGGACACGACCAGGGTCATGGCCGTGTACGGGGCGCCTGCCGGTTTACGCGGGCTCATACGGCTGCCTGGAGCGTGCACCGGCCGATCGCTGCCGGGACCACGTCGAAGGTGTGGACGACGCCGGCCGCGATCAGCTCCCGGCAGTAGTCGTCCAGGCTCGCGGTCAGGCAGGCGGGGTCCAGGCCGTAGCGGGTGGCGATCTCCGGGACGCGGGACCATGCCCCGTCCAGCAGGCGCCACTGGTCGACCTGTTCGCTCGTGACGGGGACCTGGGTGTGGATGCGGTCCAGGTCGATGCCCTGGACGCGGGCCCGGTTGGAGCGCGGGCAGGCCGGGGAGTTCTTCATCTTCCGGCCTGCCGCCGACAGCGCGGCCCAGATCAGGGCGTCGGCGGCGGCCACGATGCCGTCCGGCACGGGGGCGAGGGTGGCAGCGGCCGGGAGGGTGTCCGGCTCGTCGGTCGTCTCGTCCACGGGCAGGTCGTCGGTGCTGGGCGTGTCCTCGCCTCCCTGGTCCTGGTCCTGGTCGCGGTCGCGGCGTTCGGTGGCGTCGGGGGCGTCGGACTCCTCGAACCCGGTCTCCCGGCGCAGGGCCTTCGCGCTGATCGCGCCGAGGTCGAACAGGCGCAGCGCGGTCTCAGACCGGTTGGTGCGTACGCGCAGGGGCGAGGAGTCCGCGAAGATGGACCACTCGTCGGGGTCGGTGACCTTGTTCTCCAGCAGGGGGCGTAGCCAGCCCTCGGTGTAGGCGTGGGTCACGACCTTGGCCCGGGGCTCGATGCCCAGGCGAATCGCTTCTTCGGTGAGGCCCCAGACGCCCCAGTGGTTGACGTCGCCCAGGCCGAGCAGGAACTCCGCCGGGATGTCGGCGGCCGTGGCGAAGCGGCGGATGTTCTCCTCGCGGAGCTTGATCGCCAACTCGTCGAAGTCGCTCTCGAAGGTGAGGCGCTGGATCGCGCCGACCATCTCCGCCGGCACCTCCAGGATGATCGGCACCGTGGCGGCGGCGCTGGACGGGTCACGGATCGCGGTCTCCGCGACCTCCATGAACACGTCGATCAGGTCGTCCTCTTCCGACCCCTGGACGGGCGTGCTGGGGAACCTCGTGCCTTTCGGCACGATGAGGATGCCGCGGCCGGTGAGGCGGGACAGGGTGACCGCGCGGACGGCGGCGCCGAGGAGGCGCAGCTCCTCCAGCTCGTTGAGGCTGCCCAGGACGGGGCTGTCGGCCTCCAGGTGCTTTTCCGGGCTGGGATCCCATACCCGGATCGCCACGGGGTCCAGGGAGTTCGCGGTGTCCGGGGCGGCGTCGTCCTCGGCCGGGGGGATGGCGACGGGCTGGCCGTCGATCTGGGCCTCCATGCCCTTGCCCTTGCCGGTCATCTCCAGGACGGACACGACATGCCAGGAGGGCAAGGCGTTCTCACGGGGCCGGATGACGGTCCAGCCCTCGCCCGCGACGGCGAGGTGCCGGCCGTACTCCCGAAGGAGCTGGGATTGTCCGTCCCGGCCCCCGGCGATCTCAGCGACGATGCCCGCAGCCGGGTGGTTGTCCGGGGCCTTGATGATGCTGTCGCCCGGCCCGATGCGGCCCGCGTACAGGCGCAGGCCGCTCATCGCGTTGCCGATCCAGTTCGCGAAGGACCGGACCTCGGGGGTGCGGTAGAAGGACCACGCCTGCTCCTGGCGGGCCCGTGAGGGGTTCTGCGCGCTGGTCTTCGCGGTGCGCTGGGTGTAGCGGGCGGCGGCAGCCGTGATGACGCGGTGCTGCTTGGCCATCAGCCCACCCGGCCCAGGGTGTCGTCCACGCGGTTGAGGAACACGGCGGCCCCGGCGACCGCGAACCACTCGACGCCGTGGAGCAGCAGCGGCAGGCCGGCGAACTGGTCGGTGAGCAGCAGGTAGGCGGCCAGGAGCGCGCCGGAGATCCACCAGCCCATGCAGTAGACGCAGGAGATCAGCGACACCACGGCCGAGCGGACCGAGGAGTCGGGGCGCTGCTCGTGCCAGGCGTGGATGCGGTCGCGGACGGGGTCGAGGATGGTGTCGTGGACGGCGAGCTGTGTCGCGCGGTACCCGGCGAAGCCGAGTAGGGCGAGTTCGGTAAGAGTGATCATGGTCGCCCCCTGGCGGAACACGGGCCTCCGGATGGTCGGCGGAGCATGATAGAGCACGCGCCGACGGGCGCCCCTGGGCTCAAACACGCTGGTCAGCACGGCAATTCAGATCATGGGCGGGCGGTAGGGTGCCGCTCCTGGGGAGGCCGCGGCTATGCCGATGCAGCGTCCGGACGGCGCAGGGTCACGCAACCTGTAGGCGCGGCGCTCCCCGGGCCCGGAGGTGCGGCCGGGTGCGCGGGCCCTCGGGGATGACTCCCCCCGGGGGCCCTGCCACGTCCAGGAGCCCCCGCGAACACGCCCCTTGCGCCACGGTGCGCCGACCAAAGCCCTGTCCCCGCAGGGGCCGGCGCTCGTACCGTGACGGTATGTCTGATCTTCCGGACCTGGACAGCGGCGAGCACCTGTCCACGGTGGAGCTGGAGACCGACGAGGGCCGGGAGGCCGTGATCTACGGCCCCGGCCCCGGGTTCGAGGTGGTCGGGGTGGTGTTCATACCGGCCGCGCTGCTGGACGAGGAGTCCTAGCGGCGACCAGGGGCACCGGGGCGGCCGGCGCCTTGCCCGCCGCCGAGGCTGCGCCCGTACCGGGACGCCGAGGTCGTCCGGCCAGTGCGCTGCGCGGGCGACTGGATCGAGGAGTACGCGAGGTTCTCGGCCCACATGGCCATCACGACCGTGTCGCCCCGGTCCGGGGAGCGGCCCAGGCGCGCGACGACGTCCTCCTTCGGCTCCACCTTGATCTTCGGCGGCACTCCGGTGGTGACGTCCCATGTGGGGGTGGTGAGGTCGGAGAGCAGCAGGTCGTCCGGCGGCAGCATCAGCTCCGCGCCGAACGCGGGGTCGAGGAGTTCCCTCACCCGCCAGTACGCCGCGCTGCGCACGTTCGTGAACCCCCACTCCCCATCACGGGTCCTTTGGCGCGTCTTCGCGGCCCCGGTGTAGGCGAGGACGGGCAAGCCGAGTTCCCGGAGGCGGTCCACCACGCCGCCGCCGACGCCGATGGAGTCGACCACCGGCACCATCCCGGCCGCGGCCTCCTCCTCGCCTTCCGCGTCCTGGCCCTGGCCGGTCAGGGCGGCCTGGACGCGGGCGGTGGTCTGCATGGTGTCCTGCCGGTCGTACGCGACCAGCTCCGCGATATGGAGGCCGGTGCGGCGGGCGAACACGGTGGAGTCCCCACCGGAGCGGGCGACGTCCACGCTGAGGATGCGCCGGCCGTCCACGGGCGGGCGCCCGGCCGCGTCCCATGCCTGCCAGCGCTCGACGGCAGCCTCCACCCACGCGAGGGGGATGACGCTGTCCTCGTCGGCCGCCCGGAACTCCCCCAGCACACGGTTCGCGTACAGGGCGGAGTCCTGGCCCCACTGGCGGGCGCGCTGCCGGGCCCAGTCCTCGCTGATACGGCCGGCGGCGATCGCCTCCTCCAGCGTGACGTGCCGGGTGTACCAGTCCTCCAGGCCGGGGGCGCGGCGGTGGATGTCGTAGAACCGGCCCGTCGTGGGGCCGGGGGTGGAGATGGCCAGGGCGAACGCCTCGGGGAAGCCCTCCATGCGTCCGCCGGAGAACGCGCCCTCGATCGCGTCCCACGTGGCGTCCGGGACGATCTTGGCCTCGTCAATCAGGTACAGCAGGGAGTCCGCGTGCGCGCCCTCGATCAGCTCCGCCTTGTTCGAGGCGACCGGCGAGGCCGCGCCGTGCTCCAGCTTGAGGTTCTGGGTCAGCAGCTCGGACAGGTCGGAGAACGGCGCCCGCCCGAGGACGTCCCAGCGGATACGGCGGGCCCACTTGTGGATCTCCGGCCACAGGTAGACGGACAGGTGACGCCACGCGGACGCGGTGGTGAGGACCTTCCAGTCCACCCCGGCCGCGTCCCTCGTCGTCGCGAACCACAGCACCACCATGGACGCCATGCCGGTCTTGCCCAGGCCGTGAGGACCGCGCGCAGCGACGCGCCGGTACCGGGCGAGCGCGCCCATGATGTCGCCCTGGTACGCGGTGATGCCCTCCTGGCCCTGCCAGTCGATGACCTCCCGGGCCCAGGCGTCCGGCCGGTACATGTACCGCTCCTGTGCCTGGACGCGGCGCTCCAGGGCGGCGAGGTGGGGGCGCAGCTCAGCCGGCGCCCCCCGCGCGAGCCGGAGCCGGTCCGCGCGGGAGAGCTGCCTGTATGCCGCCTCCGCGTCACGCGTCAGCATCGAGATCGTCCCCCGCCGGGGCGTTGCGGATGATCTCCATCAGGTCCTCGGCGGTGACCTGCCCGGTGACGTCCAGGTCCAGGCGGTCCGGCTCGGCGAGGCCGTACAGCTTGACCACGCGGTCCGTGAGCCGGGCGGCCGTCTCCACGGCCTTGAGGTCGCCCTTCAACGCCTTGGGCCACACGGCGGCCAGGAGCCGCTGGTAGCGGCGTGCCTGGACCTCCCGCAGCGTCCCGGCCTCCTTCTTGAGGTCCGCGAGGTTGGCGGTCAGGGCCCGGGTCACGTCGGTGTGCGCCGCGCCCCTGGACGCGTAGCCCAGGCGCTCCGCGATCGTCTCGTAGTCCAGTCCGGCCAGGACCATCTGGATCGCGTTCTTGCGGCGCTCCGCGACCTCGGCCCTCTTCGCCTTGCTCGCGCTCATCCGGGGGCCTCCGTTCGCACGTCGCTATTGGTTCGCACGTCGGCCGGTCAACGGCCCATGAGGCGGTGGAGCTCGGCGCGTGCCTCCGCGCTCTCCCTCCAGGCGCCGGTGTAGCTGCTGGTCACCATCACGGACCCGGGCTTCCTCGCCCCCCGGTGGGTCAGGCAGCCGTGTTCGGACCGGATGATGCACGCGGAGCCGACGGGCTTGAGGTGCTGGTCCAGGGCGGCCGTGACCTGCTGGGTCAGCTGCTCCTGTGTCTGGAGGCGCCGGGCGTAGACGTCCAGGACGCGCGGGAGCTTGGACAGGCCGGCGACCGGCTCCCCGGGGCGAGGCTGGTACGCGATGTCCGCGTGGCCGGTGAAGACCAGCATGTGGTGCTCGCAGAGGCTCGCGAAGGGGACGCCGGTGACGATGATGGGGCCGCCGTCGTGGTCCACGGGGAAGGTGCGGGCGAGGTGGACGGCCGGGTCCTCGCGGTACCCGGCGGTCATCTCCGCGAGGGCGCGCAGCACGCGGGCCGGGGTGTCGCGCAGGGCGGGGCTGTCGGGGTCCAGGCCGGTAGCGACCATCCAGGCCCGGAGGCCCTGGGCGTGTGCCTGGGCGGCCAGGGCGTGGTCGCCGGGGCGGACGGTGTAGCCGCGCGCGGTGGTGTCCTCGGCCGGCTCCGGGGCGAGGACATCGGCGGGCGCGTCGTCCTGGTCCCCGGGGAGGGTGGCCGCGGCCGGGGTGGTGTCGGTGCTGGTCATGATCATCGGCCCTTCTCGTCCCCCCACGCGTGCACGTGGAGGCGGGTGGTCAGGTTGAATCCGGCGGCGATGGCCGGGTCGGCGATCTGCGCGAGGCGGTTGCACAGGGCGGGGCTGTCGGTGCCTTCGGGCATGACCCACACCCGGGAGGGGTCCAGGGCGTGGGTGTCGGCGAAGGTGACGACCTCGGCGACGTCGGCGGGGTTCTGGCACACGAACTTGAACGCGGCCTTCCCGGTGGCGTGGAGCGCGGCCAGGGCCTCCGGGCGGATCCGCTTGGCCTCCGGGTCGCCGGCATGGGCGAGCTTGGGCGACACGTTGAAGCGGGTGATCCACTGGGCGGTGAGGGCGTCCGGCTCCTGGGTGCCGTTGGTCTCGACCTCGGTCTCCACCCCGGCGGCGCGCAGGGTGCCCAGCAGGGAGCGCCATCCGTCCTGTTGCTGGTGGAGGAGGGGTTCCCCGCCCGTGATGACGATGAGGTCCGGCAGTCCGTCCAGGGCCCGGGTGACGATGTCCTCGACGGTCGTGCGCGTGAGGGTGGCCCGGAGGTCGAAGCGGCGGGCGTCCCAGGTCTCCGGGGTGTCGCACCAGGTGCACGTCAGGTTGCAGCCGCCGAGGCGGATGAACGCGCAGCGGCGGCCGGTCGACGGGCCCTCTCCCTGGACGGTGGGCCCGAACACCTCCCGGACGACGAGGGTGTGGGCGAGGTCCAGCGTCACGGTGCTCACTGGGCGGTCCAGGTGGCGGCGTTGACGTGCGTCTCGCTGATCTTGACCTGGGTGACCTGGGCGCCGGGGGCATGGACGAGGTCGAACAGGGCGTCGCCGGCGACTCGGGCGATGAGGGCGGCCACGTTCTCGACGGTGGGCCACCCGGGGACCTGGTGGATCTTCATGCCGTACGGGGCGAGGACGGGCAGCAGCGGGTCGGCCGGGCCGAGCATGAGGCCGTGGTCCAGGTGCTCGTCGATCCAGCGGCGGAGCTGCCGCTTGAAGGGCCCGAACTCCACGACGAGGCCGCTGTCCAGGGCCGGGGCCTCGACGGTGACCTCGGCCCACCAGGAGTGGCCGTGGAGGGACTGGCACTTCCCGGGCAGGTGCGGGAGCCGGTGCCCGGTCTCGAAGTTGTGCCGGACGATCACGCCGTGGCTCATGCCTGGCCCCCTCGGGCGACGGTGTAGCGGGTGGTGGAGTTGTCGTGGCCGATGTCGTCGTGGACGCCGATGACGTCCAGGTGGACGGCGCGGAGGCGGTACTCGCCGCCCCAGGGCTCCCAGGCGGGGGCCACGTAGCCGTCCAGGTGGGCGAACAGGCGGTCGGCGATGTCCTCGTTGGTGGCGTCCTTGAAGACCTTGCGGGTCAGTTCGTGGATGCGGGTCTCCAGCGCGGCGTTCGTCTCCGCGAAGGAGGGGTAGCCGTGGCGGCCGACGGTGTCGTAGACGACGGTGACGGCGCCGGTGTGGGAGTGGGCGCGCAAGCCCATGGCCCGGTTGACGTTGGTGAAGTAGATGCCGAACGGGCCGACGTCCACGGTGCGCACCAGGCCCGGCGGGGCGGCGGGGACGGGGACGGTCTCGGGGGATGGCTCGGTCACGGGTTGCTCGCTTCCTGTCGGGCGGCCTGGATGCCGGCCGCGGCCCGGTAGAGGTTGGTGGTGGTGGCCTCCGCGAGGTACAGGTGGAGGCCGGGGGGCGCCGGCCGTGGCCCTCCCCGGGTGACGGGGTTGTGGGCGCCGGGCGGGATCTCGATCGGGCCGTGACGGGCCCGGATGTACTCCTCCGCGCGGCGCCATGCGACGGCGGCGAGCACGGTGGCGTCGGTGCGGTTGTAGGTGGCCCGGGTGGCGAGGGACATGGGGTTGATGTGGTGCGCGCGCACCAGGTCCCGGTGCTTGAGCAGGCCCTCCCGGTCGCGCATCATCAGGTTCGTCCACGTGCCGGTGGCCGCGTCGAACAGCTTGATCACGCCGAAGCGGAAGCCGGAGCCCCACGTCGAGGAGTCCACGGAGTAGAACGGGAACTCCCGCAGGGCGCGCCAGACGGTGAGCCCGAACCCGTGGAAGACCGCGCGGCCGTCAGCGATGCGGAAGGCTTTCGCGATCCAGGGCAGCACCTCCTTGACGGGGTTGCCGAGGAGCTTGCCGAGGGCGATGTACGTGTATCCCTCGTCGATGTACCGCTCCAGCCAGTGCCAGGGGTCGCCGGTGTGGAAGACGGGGATCGGCTCCAGGCCGTGGACGAGCTCCAGTTCCTTCTGGTTGCGCCACGTGGCCTCCGGGCCGCCGATGACGTCCAGGTTGGCGTACAGGGTGAGTTGACGGTCCCACTTCTGGCACCAGGCGGCGTAGTCCTCCAGGGTCAGGTGGATGCCCATGGTGCGCGCGGAGTGGGCGCCGGAGTCCCCGAAGATCATGTTGACCGGGGTGGCCAGCTTGTTGGTGAAGTCGCGCATGTCCTTCGGGCGCCAGAACGCGAAGGAGCACAGGGCCTTGAAGTCCTGGTCCAGGCCGAGGTGGACCGGGGCCGGGCTCATGCCGTGGCCGCCTTCGCGCGGCCGGCCTCGATCTCGTCCAGCAGGTGGCCGAGCTTGACCTCGTCGTCCTTGCCGGGGTGGGCGTCCAGGGCCAGGCGCCACCGGTCGAACATCTCCGCGTCCACGGCCATGTTGATCTTCGGGCGGAACACGTCTTCGTTGGGCTCGCCGTGGTGGTCCGCGAGCTGGACCACCTCGTCCGGCGGGGCGGTGAGCAGCGCGGTGATGTCCTCGACGTCCCGGGGGGTGTAGCCGGTGCCCTCCAGGTCGTCCAGGCCGGCGAGGAGTTCGGACAACGCCTCGTAGTCGTACGTGCCGAGGTCGGCGGCGCGGTTGTCCACGATGTTGATGCGGCGGGCGGTGTCCTCGTCGCAGGTGACGACCTCGCAGCGGGGGGCGGTCTCCCAGTCCGGGGAGTTGCCGCAGATGCCGCACGGCCGCTTGCCGCGCCCGGTCTTGACCTTGACGCCGCAGTCGCCGGGGCCGTGGGCGGCGAATGCCTGCATGGTGTGGTTGCCCGCGAGGACGATGAGCGGCCCGTTCTCGATCTCCCGGACCACGAGGGAGCGGTACTGCCCGTTCCGGCGCAGGCTCTCCACGATGGTCTCCACGTTGCCCCTCTTGGCGTTGCCGGGGAACGGGGTGAGCTGGTCCAGGGGGATGGCGGCCGTGCGGACGTAGGTGGCCTGGTCGGTCATGGGCGGGGGCTCCCTTGCTGGTGGTCGGGGGGACTCGAGGACGCGGGCGTGACCCGGTCGAGGAGGTACCGGAAGCGGGTGGCGTCATCGCCCGGGTTCGAGCACGAGGCGGTGAGGTCGTAGAACCGATCCCGGTCCTCCGGCGGCACGGTGAACCGCAGGACGGGCCACATGCCCTCGTCCTCCGGGTCGCGGTAGGTGTCGGCCAGCTCCTCCATGGAGGGGGGCGGGGCCAGCAGCCGCTCGACGTCGGCGTCCTGGTAGCCGGTGCCGCCGTAGTCCTCCTCCAGGAAGGACAGCAACTCGGCGAGGTCGTCCGGGTCGTAGGACCCGAGGTCCGCGGCCCGGTTGTCCACCAGGTTGATGCGGCGGGCGGTGTCCTCGTCGCAGACGACGACCTCGCAGCGCGCGGCCAGGGTCCAGGCCGGATCGTTTCCGCACACCCCGCACGGCTTGTGCCCGCAGTCGCCGGCGCCGTGGGCGTCCAGGGCCTGGGCGGTGTGGTTCCCGGCGAGGACGACGAGGGGGGAGCCGGGCAGCTCCCGGACGACGAGGGAGCGGTACTGCCCGTTCCGGCGCAGGCTCTCCAGGATCGCGCGGACGTCCCCGCGCTTGGCGTTGCCGGGGAACGGGGTGAGGTCGGACAGCGGCAGGAGCGCGGTCCGCACGTAGGTGGCCTGGGTCAATGCCGTCCCCTCTCGCGTGTTGGCAGCGCAAGAGGATAAGCGGAGGCTCAGCGGGCGCCCGGTGGACAGCCTCCGGCAGTGATCAGAAGGGGAGTTGACGGGGCGTCGGGGGTGAAGCGGAACGGGCCCGCCGGTGCGGTGGCGGGTTCCCCGTGGCGGGGCTCAGCGGGGGCGTGCCGCGCGTTTGGCGTCCCGCTCGGCCTGCCACTCGCGGAAGGTGCGCCCGGCCATGCGGCGCCGGAACTGCGGGATGTTGTTCGCGGGGATGCCGACCGGCGCGGGGCCGAGGACGGCCAGGAGGTCGCTCGCGTCCTGGGAGTGGTACCCGGCGGACAGGATGGCCGCCTCGTCCGGGAAGACGTCCGCGACCCGGTCGGTCGGCCGGATCAGGTGGTCCTCGTTCCCGCCGTACGAAAAGACGTAGCGGAAGTTCCTGGGCGGGGCGGGCTCGACCAGGCGCCGGAACCTGGACACCTCCTTGGTGTAGGCGTAGAAGTTCACCCCCGGCCGGAACGCGATCAGGCGCAGCCACATGGACAGGTACCGGTCGCTGAAGAAGTCGCCGGCATCGTGGATGCGGATCCAGCCGCCACGGTGGCGAGAGTGCGCGAGCTCGGCGGCCATCTGCCGCTGCCACCCGCCCGGGTTGTCCAGCACGTAGGCCAGGTTCTGCTGGTGGCGCTCGACCACCCCGGGGAAGTTGTAGGTCCCGTTCCTCGCGTAACAAGCCTGAGCGCAGACCCCAGCGGCCGGACAGGTCTTGACGACCCGTCCGTCCCACAAGCGCGTGGCCAGGGCCGGGATCGTCCAGTTCCAGATGTTCTCTTCCCGCAGCTCCGTGTTCTGGGTGAGCAGCCGGGGCGGCCGGCGAACGCGTCGGCGCAGGGCCGGCGCCTCGAGGACGTTGGCGCTCACGGCTGGTCGACCCCGGCGGCCTTGAGCAGCGCGGAGACGGTCACCACCCCGTCATGGGAGTGCCGGGAGTCCAGCAGGGCGGTCAGGGCACGCAGCGCGCGGAGCACGATCTCCGGGGCGCCCTCGGCCGGGAACAGCTCCCGGGCGGCGGCCACCAGGCGCGCGGCCTCGTCGCGGTCGGGGGGCAGGTAGGTCAGCGTCATGAGCACGTGGCCGGGCGGGGGCGGCAGCGGGGGCGAGGAGTCACCGGCCGCGGCCGTGGTGGTGCTGGTGCCGGTGGTGTCCGGGGCGCCGGGGGTCGCGGCCGGCGCCGTGGCGGTCGGCTGCTCCTCGGCGGGCGGCTCCTCCTCGGCCGCGGCCTCCTCGATGGCGTTGACGAGGTCGGCCAGGTCCTCGTCCGACCAGCCGGTTCCGCCGAGGTCGTCCAGGCCGCCGATGAGGTCCGCGAGGGCCTGTTCGTCGTACGTGCCCAGGTCGGAGGCCCGGTTGTCCACGAGGTTGATGCGGGTGGCGGTGTCGTCGTCGCAGTGGACGACCTCGCAGCGGGCGGACGGCTCCCACTCCTGGTTGCCGCACACCCCGCAGGGGCGTTCCTCGTCGCCGGCCTTGACGGTCATGCCGCAGTCGCCGGGGCCGTGGGCGGCGATGGCCTGGGTGGTGTGGTTCCCGGCGAGGACGACGTACCGGCCGGGCTCGGTCTCCCGGACCACGAGGGCCCGGTACTGGCCGTTCCTGGTGAGGCTGGTGAGGATCGCGCCGACGTCGCCCCGTTTCGCGTTGCCCGGGAAGGGGGTGAGCTGGGCGAGCGGGATCGTGTCGGTGCGGACGTAGGTGGCCTGGGTCATGGGCGTATCCCCTGGTCGCGGCGGATGAGCGGCGCAGAAGGATAGGGCAGGCGCGGGCAGGCGGGCCGTGGCCGGATCGGCAGCCTGTGAGGGGGGTGGGTGTCCAGGCATACGGCGAGGGGCCCGCACGCGGGTGCGTGCGGGCCCCTGGGGGTCGGGCTACTGCGGGCCGTCGGGCATGTACGTGACGGTGACGCGCTTACGGCGGGCGGAGAGGTAGATCGGGGTCCACAGGCCGACCGTGCACACGATCATGGTCCAGTGGAACCCGGCCGCGAGGCATCCCATCTTCTGGCGGGTCTTGATCTTCGGCACGGTGGGCGGCTCCTCGTCGCGGGTGGGCGCGGGAAGGCTCTCACCCGGTGCCGGTGTCCGGGGGCGGAACGGCACCAGGTCCACCGGGGAGTGTGATCACTCGGTCTGGCGTCCGGACAGACGGAAGGGGCGGCCGGTCGGCCGCCCCTCGGGGGTGGGCTACTTCGCGGGGTCGAAGAAGTCGTTCAGGAACGCCTCCAGGTCCATCTCCTCGTCGGCGGGCGGCTCCTCGACGGGGGCGGGCTGGACGGAGGCGAGCAGGGAGGCCAGGAAGTTCTGGGCGCCCATCGGGGCGCGCGGCTCCTCGGCGGCCGGGGGCTCCTCGGTGGGGGCGTCGGGGTCGATGAACTCGTGGAGGCCGTCGAACAGGGCGTCGGTCGGCTCCAGGTCGAACTTCACCGGGGGGTGGGGGCGGGTCATGGCCTTGAAGTTGGGGAAGGTGGGGGCTTCGAACTTGCGCTTCTCGATGCGCTTGACGGCGCGATGGGCGTCCTGGGCGGCGATGAGGTCCGGGCCGCTGTGGTGGTTGCGGGCCTTCGCGTCGGCGGCGCGGGCGGTGCGCTTCGCGGCGGCGAGGGCGCCGGCCTTGCCGGTGGCGTGCAGCTCCTCCAGGGTGGCGCGGACGGCGCGGGTGTGGGCGGTCTCCATCTGGCGGACGGTGCCGGTGCGCTCGGTGCGCACGGTGCGGCGGGTGCCGTACACGGTGACCGTGGTCTCGCGGTAGTCCATGGCGCTGCTCCCTGCCTGGTGGTGCGTGCTCCAACACCCACATGCTTGCAACATGAGGTTGCAATGTCAAGTTGCATGGATGGGGTGTCCGGGCAGGTCAGGCACGGGGAAGCCCGCACCGGGCGCGGGGCGCGGTGCGGGCGAGGGGCGGTCAGGGGCGCTCGACGGTCACCCACTCCCACGCGCGCCCGACCAGCTCGTCCGGGGCCGTCGGGTTGGTGATCACCATGCCTGCCGGGCCGGTGCTGATCTCCCGGACGGTGACGGGCTCCGGGGTGCTGGTGATCACGTCACCGGTCTTGAGGTCGTCGGCCTGGATCGTCTGCGTCGGCATGTCGGTCTCCTGGGGGTCGAGGACTAGCGGCGGCGGGTGTACGGGGGCAGTACGCGGTCGGCGGCGGCCACCAGGTCGACGGCACGGCGCTGCCCGGGGATGCGCGCGGCTTCCCGCAGCACGGCCGGGAGGACTTCCGCCGGCACGATGCGGACGCCGCAGACGGTCAGCTCCGCGACGGGCTGACCGCCGGGGCCGTGGAGGGGAGCGCCCTCGATCGCGGCGATAGCAGTAACGGGGACGCCGAGCGCGCGGGACACGGCCGCGGCCTCGTGCCGGGTGCTCGTGACGCGGTCGGTGACGTCATACCGGCCGTGCCACAGCCGGCCGTTGCTGACCGTCACGGGGAAGCGGCGCTTCATCATCTTCGGGTCAAAGAGGAACACGGCGCCGTTCGGGGAGATTGCGAGGCCGTCCACGTTCGCGTCGCCTTCCCCGGGCGGGAGGGCGAGGTCGTAGCGGAGCGTCCAGCCCTGGAGGGTGAGCGGGGCGAGGCGGGCGGCCGCGCGCTCCTCACCGACCGCTCCGGCCTCGTAGTTGCGGGCCTGACGGCCCGCGTGAGTCTCGATGTTCAGGAGGTCGGCAACACGGACGAGGGGGGTCCGGAGCTCGCGGACGCGGGCCCTCGCGGAGGCGCCGGCGCCGGTCCTCGGGCGGGCGCCGTAGCGGTGCCAGATCCACCAGGCGGCGACCAGGGCGAGGACGGTCAGGAGGGTCACGATCGGGTCCTTTCGTGGGGGCCCGGACACGGTGTCCGGGCAGGGGCGGACACCAGGGGGACGGGGTGTCCGCGCGGGGGTGTCGTCGCAGGTGGGACAGGGCGGACAGTGCCCGGACAGGGGGTGTCCGGGGCGGGTTGTTCGGGGTTGTCCTGGACAACCGGGGCGGACAGTGTCCGGGCACTGTCCGCCCTGGTGTCCGGTCAGTTGTCCGGGGTGTCCTCGGCGGCCGGGGCGTGCTGGCAGCGGAGGTCCCTGACCTCTTCCCAGCCGTAGCGGTCCGTCCAGGAGTAGCCGGTCGTCACGCTCACGGTCTTGCCGTTGGCGCGGGCGACCGTGCGCCACTGGCCCCGGATCTTCACCTGGTCGTCGCGGTGGACGTTGTCCTTGGAGTACCGGCCGAAGGTCCCGGCCTCCCGGGCGGCGTCGAGGACGGCGCGGTCGCCGGCGATCCGCTCGACCAGGACGGCGCGCTCTCCCTGGTACTGGCGCAGCAGCCGGGGGGAGTTGTGCTCGGACAGTCCGGCCATGCGGCGGTCCAGGGCGCGCAGCTCGGTCTCCAGGCGGTCGACGCGGCGCGCGGTGACGTCGGGGCGCTCCTTGTACGCCTCGGCGCGGCGGGAACCCTCGATCCGGGCGGGCATCCGCTCGGCCTCCTGGGCGGTCAGGGCCGACCGGATCGAGGTGTCCACCGAGCGCTCCAGCAGGTTGCGGTGTGCTCGCCCGCGCGGGCCGGGCATGACCGGCTGTCCCAGCGGCAGGTGCTCGACCATGGCGTCGGAGCGGCGGCGCAGGGCCTCGGCCTCCTGGGTCAGCTTCTCCTGCTTCGCTCCCAGGGCCTCGCGGCGGTCCTCCAGCCGCTCGTGCTGGGCCGCGCGCACCGTGGTGTTGTCGCGGACCTCCCCGTCGATCTCGACGGTCACCTCGTGCCCGGCGGCGCGCAGCTCGTCGGCCGCGGCCTCCATGGCGACGACGCGCGGGGCGCGGTCGCGGGACTGGGGGATGCCGTACTGCCGGAGGGAGCGGAACCAGCGGAACCCGTACCGCTTGAGGATGTCGCCGGTGCCGTCGCCCTTCTCGGTGTCGCCGTCCACGAGGGTGCCGTCGGGGGCGGTGTGGCTGATCACGATGGTTGCCATGGGTGGCGCCTTTCGTCGGTGCTGGGGTGCTCGGGCAGGTGACCGGGCCTGTCCGTCCGCCGGGGCGGACAGGCCCGGACACTGTCCGGACAAGGGGTCAGGGGCGCAGGTCGGCCACGAGGGCGGTCGCGTTGTCCGGGCGGTCACCGGCCCACGCCACGGCGGTGGTCACCAGGTCCTGGGCTGCCTCCCGGGGGGCGCCGACCAGGTACGTCGCCACGTCGGCGCGGTTGTCCTCGATCGGCTCGTACGCGCCGTCCGAGGCGAGCAGCAGGCGGCAGTTCTCGGCCGGGACGGTCACGGCCTCGATCGCGGGGTGCCTGTACTCGGCGGCCACCTGGGCGTCGTCGGCGCTGGACCCGAGGCAGGTGGTCACCCTGTGGCGGCTGCCGCCCTCCGGGTACATGTCGCACGGCGGGTACACGCGGCGGAGGTTGTGGTCGTTGGTCAGGAGCCGGGCGGTGCCCCGGACCAGGACGTACGCGCGGGGGTCACCGCACCAGGCCACGGTGAGGGGGCTGCCGGGGGCGGTGACTGCCACCACGGCGCAGGCCTTCGGCAGGTACCGCCGGGAGTAGGGGTGGACGTCCTCCCGTTCGGCGCGCAGGCGGGTGTGCACGGCGCGCAGGCCGGTCTCCGCGTCGCCGTGTCGGGCGGCGGTGCGGGCGAGGCGCGCGGCGGTCTCCCGGGTCCAGGCCCGTACGGAGGGGGTTGAGCCGATGCCGTCCAGCAGCACGTACGCGCGGGCGCCGGTGGGGGCGGTGTAGACGGCGGTGGCGTCGCACTGCTCGTCGCGTCCGCCGATGTTCTGGGCGGTGGCGTAGTTGCGCATTGGTCCTGCTCCGTTCGTGGTGGTGGGGCCGGGGCCGGGCCGCCCCGGGGTGGGGCGGCCCGGTGGGGGGTGGGTCAGCGGCGGTTGCAGGGGCGGGCGTTGTCCACCTCGACGGCGGCGGCCACGCGGCCGAAGTTGCGGTGGTGGTCCACCAGGACGGCCAGGTACGCGATGCGGGTGGTCTCGTCGGCGGGGCTGCTGGCGTCCAGGTCGTGGGCGGCCAGGGCGATCGCGGTCCGCAGGCGGCCCTCCTGGCGGGCGAGCTGGGTGCTCACGGGGTTGAGCTGGGGCAGCTCCACGGCGCGGCGGCTGATCGGGGCGGTGACGTAGTAGAAGACCTGGTCCGCGATGCCGGCGCGCGGGTTGTCGACGGCCAGGGCCATGCACTGCATGAGGGCCATCCCGGCCTCGATCGGGGTGGTGTTGGTGACCGTCACTCCGTCCATGACGGGGGCCTGGTCGGTCTCGAAGGCGACGGCGGCGGTGTCCAGGTGCTCGACCATCTGCATCAGGACGTCCTGGGCGGGGTGGAGGGCGGCGCGGCTGAGGATCACGTAGGCCAGGGCGCGGGCTCGGGAAGCGGCGTCGCGGGCGGCGGTGGTGGTGGTCATGGCAGTCCCTTCCGGGGCGGGCTTTGTGCCCCTCCCTCATGTCTCGATACTTGCACCCTCGTGTTGCAACGTCAAGTTGCAACAGTGGGCACACGGGTGACGTTCCGGAGGACGTCGCGCGGGGGCCCGGGTCAGCCGGTCATGCGCCCGGTGCCTCGACGCGGGCGAGGTGCTCGGCGATGAACGCGGCGGCCACCTCGCGCCGGTGAGCGAGCGTCAGCCGACGGGCCTCGTCGCGGTCCCCGCCCCACGCGGACAGGGCGCCGCACGCGCAGGTGGCCGCGCTGGTGCCGTCCCGCAGCATCCCGGCCCGGCCGCCGGGGCGGTTGAGCCCGGCAGCGCCGTAAGGGTCGCCGGCGGACGGCCGGTACCAGCCTTTCGGCTCGGTCGTGCGGGTGCGGTGGAGCTGGGCCAGGAGCCCCAGGCGGGCCGTCAGGGACAGGCGGAGCCGGTCCCCGTCCTCGACTACCAGGCCCCGCGCCCGCAGCCGTGCGGTGGTGAATGCGGGGATCTGCCACGTGAGGCCGGTGACCACCCGGCGGCCGTCCTTCTCCGCGTAGCGGGCGTGCCGGTCCCCGGCGATCAGGTCCAGGTCCAGGCGGGTCGTCGCGGACAGGTTGCCGACCGGCATCTCCGGCTCCAGGCTGATGGACCGCTCCGCGCGGACGACGCTGCCCTCCCCGGTGCCGAACAGGCGGCGGGTCCACGTGATGAGCGCGCCCCCGGCCGGGGTGAACTCGACCGCGTACTCCCGGCGGAGGGCCGTGGTCAGGAGCATCGTGGCGTGCCCCTCGCTCGCGGTGCCCTCGGTGACTCCGGTGGCGTGGTGGATGGTCTCTCGGTACACGGGTCCTCCTGTGGCGGTGCGGTGGGTGAGGGGCCGGGCGCGGGGTGCGCGCCCGGCGTGGAGGGCGGGGAAGGTTAGCCCCTGGCGCGCTGGAGGCGGCGGGGCCGGGCGCCCTGCCGCTCCCACCAGCCGCAGGCGCACAGTTCGCAGTCCTCCGGGCAGGCGCCGACCCAGCACGGGGGCACGTAACGGGGCTCGTCCAGGTCGAAGCCCTCCCCGGCCGGGACGGTGTCGACGTGCCGGGTGTAGCCGTCCAGCACGAGGGCCAGGCCCTGGGTGGTGACGGCGGCGTTCGTCTCCCCGGCCGGGAAGAAGTCGCCGGCCTCCGGGTCGTAGAACTCCGCGTGCAGGCGGGTCGCCCGGTGGCCCAGCGGCAGGACCACGCCCAGGAGGGCGCCGGTGGTGTCGCGGACCTCCCACCCCTGGACGGGGTCTTCGCCGATCCGCTCGTCGCCGAGCCACTTCCAGCCCTGGACCTGGGCGGCGGTCATGCGCACCAGGAGAACCGTTACGTCGCGGAACGTCATGCCGGTGGCGGTGGTGCCGGTGAAGCGGGACAGGGTGTGGGCGGTGACGGTGCGCACGGGGGTCCTCCTGGTGGGTGCTGGTGCGGTGGGGGGCGGGCCCCGTCGCCCTCCCCGGTGGGGGAGCGGCGGGGCCCGGGGGCGGTCAGCTGCGGGCGTGGGCCGGGCAGGCGTAGACCGGGCGGTAGTAGGTGGCCTGGGCGACCTTGACGAAGTCGTCGACGGTGGCGGGCTCGCCGCACGCGCGGTGCCCGAACTCGCTGGTGGTGCCCAGCTCCGGGCGCATCCGGCTGACGGGCACCCGGCGCCACGTGGCGGCGCACGTGCCGTGCGTGCGGTGCGGGACGCCGTTCGGGTCGGCGGTGGTCGCCTCCGGGTCGGCGGGCGCGGCCTCGGCGGTCGGGATGCCGGCCGAGTTGCAGTAGTGGGCGATCAGGCTCTGTCCCACGGCGATCACGGCGTCCTTCGGGGTCTCGCCGTTGCCGGTCCGCCGGTTGTACGCGGTCCGGATGGTGTCCAGGACCTCGTCCGAGGTGATGATCCGGCCGACCGTCTCCAGGTCGTGGCCCGGGTGCTCGCCCTCCGCGATCACGCGGGTCGTCAGTGCGGCGATCTCCGCGACGGCGTCCTCGGTGCAGGTAATCCGGATCGTGCGGCTCATGACCGTTCCCCTTCCTGGTCGGGCTGTCTGCCCTCCCTGACACCCCGATACTTGCACTCTCGTGTTGCAACGTCAAGTTGCAACGGGGCGAGGCGTGGGGCGTGTCGGGGTGGCTCCGGGGCCGCTCCCCGTCGGCCGGGTGCTCCTCCTCGACGGCGGCCGGCGCCTCGGCGCGCAGCGCGGCGACGACCTCCGCGTCCAGGCCGTGGAGGCGGACCTCCTCGTCCGTCGGGGCCCACCCCTGGGGGCGCTTGCGGCCGAGGCGGTACGTGATGCCGGCGACCCGCGCCCACGCGTCCCACAACCGGTCCTCCCACGCCTCGGCCGCCTGCCGCTGCTCGAACTCCGCGTACCAGCGCTCCCGCTCGACCGCGCGCCGCTCCTCGTCGGCCCGGAACGCTGCCGACCGGCGCGCGGCCTCCCGCCCTCCCAGGAGGGGGCGCAGCGGCAGGCCCTCCTTCTTGCGCGCCCGCTCGACGGGCTCCGGCCGGTGGAGGTCCCACACCAGCAGCGCGCGGCGGCCGTCCTCGGTCGGCTCGACGCGGGTCACCCCGTCCCGCTCGACGTCGGCGAGGAACCCGGCCGCGACCAGCGGGGGCAGGAGGGCCGCGGCCACCCGGCGGCCGGACCTGCCGGGGGCCACGCGGCGCGCGCTGCCGTCCTCGGCGCGCAGCAGCTCACCGGCCGCGGCCCACCGGACGGCGTCCGCGTGCCGGGTGGACCACCCCAGGCCCTTCGCCTGCTGCTCCTGCCGGTGCTGCTCCCGGTAGTCGACGGCCGGGGCCGGGATCTGGAGCTGCTCGGCGGGGGCGTGCGGGGTCGGCAGCTCCTCCCGGGGGGTCTCGCTCACCGGGAGGGGTGCGGGGGCGGCAGGCGCGGGCAGGCGGTCGCCGGCCGCGACGGCGGCGAGGTGCTGGAGTTGGTAGCCCATGCCTCCCAGACCGGCCAGGGGCGTGGAGGCGTGCGGCCAGACCTCCAGGGCGGCGGCGGTGTAGGTGGCTCCGGCCAGGATGACGACCTCGGCGGCCTGGTCCAGGCCGAGGGTGCGCGCCTGCTCGCGGAGCTGCTCGGGGGTGATGCTCCCGGCCTCGCCCATGCGCAGGTCGTAGGGGTCGATCACTCGGTCAAGGGGCGTGAGCCCGTACAGGGCGGACAGGACCAGGACCGTCCCGCCGTCGGCGGTCAGGGCGGCGGCGGCGCGGGCGCAGGCCCGGTGATAGCTGCCGGTGTAGAGCTGCCCGGCCGGGGCGGGGCGGTCCAGCTTGGCCGCGCCGCAGGGGATGACCACCACGGGGCCGGGAGCGGCCAGGGCGTCCTCGACGGCCGGGGCCTCGGTCGGCTCCTCGGCGGCCAGGGCGGCGGCGTGCTCGACGTGCTGCGCGAGGTTCCAGTAGACCCACTCCGGGTGGCGCGGCAGCGGGCGGTCGGCGTTCAGGGCGGCGATGTTCCGCTTCACGTCCTCGCGCATGTTCAGGTGGGCGCAGGCGTCCACGCGCATGTGCTCCAGGGGGGTGCGGACGTCGCGGTCGTAGCCGTACGGGCGCCACCGGACGCACGTCGTGCCCACGGACTGGACCACGCCCCCGTGGGCGTAGCGGGTGCGCGGGCCGGGCCGGTGCTCCGGCAGGCACTCGACGTGCACCCCGGGCACCAGGACGCCGGGGCGCATCACGATGCCGTCCACGCCGTCCCACAGCTCGGCCTCCTCGGCGGGCTCCTCCTCGACGACCGGGGCGGGCTCCTCAGCGGTGGCCGGGGTCTCCCGGACGCGGTCACCGGCGTTGGCGACGCTCGCCGTCGGGCGGTCGGTGCCGAAGTACCGGACCGACACCCGGAAGGGGAACGGACCCTCGGCGGTGCGCTCCTCGATCAGGTCCGCGTTCGCGGCCACCACCTCGTTCGCGTGGCGGGTGAGCAGCAGTACGTAGGTGTGCGTGCGCTCGCCGTTGGCGTAGTGGCCGGCGACTCGGAAGTCCTTCCCGGCGCCCTGGGTCAGGCCGAGGTGGCGCAGCTCGCGGGCGACGGCGACGGCCGGGGTGCGGGGGGCGGTCATCAGTGCCACGGGGGCTCCTTCGCTGGTGGGGTGGGGCGCGGGGGGCGTCCTCACACCCACATAATGACGACACCACGTTGCAACGTCAAGTTGCAACGTGGTGCGTCGGAGTGTCGGGGGTGTCAGCTCCCGGCCTGGGCCAGGACCGCGAACGTCAGGGCGGCGTCCACTCCCTCACGCCACGCGGCGCCGGTGGACTGCTCGCCCCACGCGGCGGCCACGTGCGCCGGCACCGGCACGCCCCGGTATGTCTCCGGCGCCCGCTGGTCGCAGGGCTGCGGCGCGGGGGCGGGCTTGATGTAGGCGGCCGTCTTCCCGCCCCGGGACAGCCTCAGCTCTCCCTCGTACCAGTGGTGCGCGGCCCCCGTCTGGAGCTGCGCGGCCAGGAACCTCGTCGCCTCCGCGCGGCTCTGCAGCGGGGCCCAGTCTCCGAGGTTGCACACGATGTGGAACACGTCCGCGTCCCGGAGGCCGACGTCGTCCAGCAGGCGGGCGGCCACCGTCAGGAGGTAGGCGTCCTCCGCCTTGTCGGTGCACCGCAGGGCCTCGAACTCCACGAGGCGGGCCCGCTGGTCGCACGTCAGGCACAGGAACGCGTACGCGGTGTCCGGCCCGTCGATGCCCTCGCCGGTGTTCCTCACCCGGTGGGCGCCGCACTCCAGGCCGCGCGGCTCCTCGGTCGCGGTCTCGGTCGGCTGGTCGTCGGCGACCTCCGGGGCGGCCGGGGCCTCCTCGCCCGGGTCGGCGGCGGGTGCCGCCTCGAGGACCCCCGTCGGGGCGGGGAACAGTCCGGCGGCGCGCAGTGCGGCGCGGACGTCCTCCAGGCGCGAGGCGCCGGCCGCGCCCCGGGTGCCGGGGAGGTACCAGTAACCCTCCTTCCGGTGCCACTTCAGGCCCTGCTCGCGCAGTACGGGCGCGGACCCGTCGCCCCGGCGGGTGCCGCGCGCGACGACGCCCTCCCCCTCGGTGTGCGTGACGTCGATGCCGGGGCCGAACAGGGCGGCCGGGGCGGGCTCGGCCGGTGCGGTCGGCTCCGGCGCGGCGACGGCCGCGGCCTCCTGGGCGGCCTTCCAGCGGCGCGGCAGGACGACCTTCCGGGCGATGTCCAGCACCTGGTTCACGCCCCAGGACCCTCCGATGAACTCCCCTTCGCAGGTGAAGCCGCCGTTCGTGGCCTGGGTGTCGGTGTCCTCGCCGTTGGCGGTCTTCCACAGGGCCAGGGCCTCGGCGCGCACCTCGTCGGACACCTCGTGGTGGAGGCTGATGTGGTCCACCACGGGCTTCCCGGTGACGCGCTCGCCGTCGATCGTGACGGTGACCTCGTTGCCGGTGCTCTCGTAACGCTCCTCGTAGCCGTTCCAGGAGGACCCCTGCATGGGGCGGGCGATGGCGGCGACGTCGGTGTCGGTCGGGCCGTCGGTCCAGGTCACGTCAATGCTCGCGGAGCCGGTGCCCTTGCCCCGGCGGACGGAGAACTTCGCGCCGGGGAACTCGGCGGTCAGTCGGCGCTTGAGCTCGGCCGACACGTAACGGGCGTCGATGTACTGCGTCATGGCGCTGCTCCTCGTTCCGGGGGGCTCGGTGCCTCCCTCCACACACATAGTTGCACCCTCATGTTGCAACGTCAAGTTGCTACATGAGGGTGCGTGTCGGGCGGACCGGGCGGAGGGGACGCCCGGCCCGGGGCCGGTCAGGCGGCGGGGGCGGCGGACACGTCCACGAGGACGTCGTCCTGCTCCGCGTAGTCGGCGGCGTACGCGGCCAGCAGCTCCGGCACGTCCAGCAGGTCGGCGGTGGTGTCGAAGCGCAGCAGGGCGGCGCGCTCGCCGTTCTCGATCCGGACGGCGCTCACGGAGTACAGGGCGGCAACCATGGTGGGTCCTCTCGGTGGTGGTGCGGGGGCGGGTGAGGGGCGGTCAGGAGGCGGCGAGGGTCGAGCGGACGCCCAGGCGCCACCCGTCCCCGAGCGGGGTGGTCCAGGCCCCGCGCACGAGCGCCGGCACCGGCACTCCGGCGTACGTCTGGGGGACGGTGGTCAGGAGGGCGTCGCACTGGCCGCACAGCTCCAGGCCGCGCGCCTGGGCCTGGTGCTCGGGCATGACCTCCTGGCCCCGGTACGTCTCGGGCTTGCCGTTCAGGGCCGGGCAGGCGGAGTCCGGGTGGTAGGCCGTGCGGTGGGTGCCGATGCGCACGTGGACCGTGCGGGCCGGGGGCTCGACGGCCGGCGGGGCGGTGATGCGCTCCGCGGCTTCCTCGCCGTCCAGCACGCCGACGCCGTGCTCCGCGCCGGGACCGGTGAGGCGCCACCCGTAGCGGGTGCCGAGGTAGGTCAGCTCCCAGCAGGCTCCCGCGTGCTGGACGGTGCGGGTGACCCGGGTACCGGGCTTGATCGGGCCCAGCTCCAGACCGGCAGCGGCCAGGGCGGCGGCGAGGGGCTCCAGCGCGGCGGCCGGGATCGTGCGGGGCAGGTGCGACATGGCGGGTGTCTCCGTTCCTCGGGGTGCGGGGGGCCGGGCGCGAGGGGGCGCCCGGCCGGGCGGGGGTGGGTCAGGGGCAGGTGCAGGGGGCCGGGTCGCTCACGTACTCCGCGAGGGCGCGGTCAAGGACCCGGCGGTGGTGGTCGCGGTAGCTCTCCAGCCGGTCCGTTCGCCGGCCCTTGCTCGCCGCGAGCTGGACGTAGCGCTCCCGCTCGGCCACCTCCTTGCGCTGGTCCAGGACGGAGGCGGCGCGGGCGTAGGCGGCGCAGGAGAACGCGGTCACCACGGGGCGTCCGGCGGCGGTGCGGCCCACCGGCACCACGCGGGCGCAGTCGTAGGTGACGGCCTCCGGGGTCTGGCAGGTGGTCATGCCCTGGGGCAGCTCCACGGCGGTGCCGGACGGGAAGGTGAAGGTCTGGGTGTCCATGGCGGTGCTTCCTCTCGGGGGGTGGGGGGCCGGGCCCCGGTGGGGGGCCCGGCCGGGCGGGGTGGGTCAGGCGGCGGGGGCGAGGACCAGCACCGGGGCGGCGGTCACAGCGGCCTTGAACGTGTCCTTCCGGGCCTTACGCGGCGGGATCAGGCCCTGGTCCGCGTAGTCCAGGGCGACCTGGTCGCCGTCCAGGACGCTGCCGCCGGGCACCCGGGCCACAGTCACGCGGCCGAAGGTCCCGACCGGGAGCTGTCGCAGCCACTTCTTCTCGACCTCGGCGGCCTTCGCGTACTGCTTGGCCTTCGCGTCCAGCTCCGCGAACCGGTCGCCGTGCTCCTCGATCTCCTCGACGGCGGGCAGCTCCTCGGCGGGGAGGATCTGGTCGGCGGTCGCGGCCGGGGCCAGGGCGGTGCGGCCCAGGCGCTCCGCGATCTCCCCGACGGTGCGGGCGGCGCTGCGGGCGGCGCGGCCGGCGAGGCGGTCCAGGCGGCGGTCGGCGGTGCGGGCGGCGCGGCGGGCGGCGGTGGCCTCCGCGCGGGCGTCCTTCGCGGCGGCGGCCAGGGTGGCGACCTTCTCGGTCAGTCGCTCCACGCGGCGGGCGGCGGCGGCCTGGCCCTTGCCGGTGCGGGTGGCGGTGCGCAGCTCCCGGCGGGCGGTGGCCAGGGCGGTGCGGGCGTCGGTCAGGCGGGCGGCGGCGCGGGTGGCGCGGGTGGCGGTGCGGGTCTCCTCGCGGCCGGCGACCTTTGCGGCGGTCTCGGCGTCGGCGAGGCGGGCCATCATCTGCGCGGTCTTAACGGTGGTGGTCATCGCGTCGTCCTTCCGTCTGGTCCAGGCCCCTCGCCCTTCCCGATACCCATAGTGTTGCAACACGAGGATGCAACGTCAAGTTGCAAAGGGGGGGTGCGTGGTCCTTTCACCCGGGCGGGTCATCCGGGCCGGGGCCGGCGACGTGTTCAGCGCTGTTCAGCGGGGCCGCTGAACACCTCTGAACACCCCCTGACCAGGGATGTTCAGCGGCGCGGCCGTCCAGCGCTGAACACCCCTGAACGGCCGGACGCCCCGGTCCCCCTGGGCGGGGGCGGGGCGTCCGTGGCGGGTCGTGCGGCGGGCACTCAGGCGGCCGGGGTCACCCAGTACTTCGTGGCCGCGCCCCACAGGTGGCACTTCCGGCCGGTCGCGTCCTCGGCGTACCGGGTGCCGCTGCTCATCCAGGTCCGGGTGATCAGCAGGGGCTCCCCGGTGCACTGCTTGCGGTCGTTGGCGGGGCGGAACTCCTCGCCGGTGTCCTCGCCGTACAGGAGGAACGGGGCATCCATGCCCTTGAGCGTGCGCCACTCCGGGGCGGCGGCCGGCGCCTCGGTCTCCTCGACCATCGGGGCCGGGGCCTCCTCGATCACCGGCGCGGCGGCCGGGGCCTCCTCGACCACGGGGGCCGGGGCGGGCTCCTCGACCGGGGCCGGGGCCGGGGCCGGGGTGCTCATCGCGCGGGCGGCGTCCCGGTTGTCGATCACCCGGCGCACCTCCGCGCGGCGGCGCAGGACCCGCGTGGCGGCCAGGACGGCGGCCATGTCCACGGCGCCGGCCTCGGCGGGCGCGTCCTCCTGGACCGGGGTGCCGGTGAAGTCCACCCGGATCGGGGCGGCCTCTCCGCGCACCCACACCCGCTCACCCTGGGCGTCGCGGGCGACGATCACGGCCACCTTGTTCACCGTGAACCGCTCCTCGGCCGCGTTCCAGCGGGGCATCCGGCGCATCTTGGCCACGGTCTCCACCACGGCGTCCGCGTCCAGGGTCAGGACCCGCTCGTCGTTGTCCTTGCCGTTGGCGTGCAGCACCTCCACGGCGGCGGTGTACGCGGTCACCTGGACCAGCGCGGCCGGGGCGGGCTCGACGTCGTCCACCTCCGGGGCGTCCTCCACCTGGGCGGGCTCCTCGTCCTGGACCAGCTCGGCGGCGGCGGGCTCGATGTCGTCCACCTGCGGGGCGTCCTCGACGTCGGCGGCCGGGGCGGCGGGCGCGTCCTCGACGGCCGGCGCCTCGGTCTCCTCGACCTCGGCGGCGGGGGTCTCCTCGACCTGCTCGGCGGGGGCGGCGGCGCGCTCCTCGGCGATCCGGTTGCAGGCGACGCAGTCCTTCATCTTGGCGGCCTCGGCGGGGGTCAGGACCCGGGACACCGTGCGCTCGCACAGGGTGTCGGTGCTGAACGCCTCGGCGTCCGTCTTGTGGGCGGTCCGGCCCTTGCCGACCTGGGCCGGGGCGTACTGGGCGGTGGCGGTGGTGGTGGCGTTCATGGTGTCCTCCGGGGTTTGTGGGGCGGTCCGTTCGTCCGTCCCGATACCCATAGTGTTGCAACATGAAGTTGCAATGTCAAGGTGCAAGGGAGTCCGTGGACCAGCTTCACCCCTGCGGGTCATGAGGGCGCCGGCCGCAACGACCGGACGCCCCGGCCCTCTCGCGAGGCGGGGCGTCCTGTGCGGCTACCGGGGCCGGGGTGTCACCCCTGGCGCTGCGCGTCCGGCACGTGGGCGAACAGGCACTGTGCCGACCGGCCCATGCGCTCCGTCTCCCACCCGGACCGGCGCATCCGATCCTCCAGGCAGTCCAGGGCGGCGCCGTGCAGCGGCGTGTCACGGCGGATGATCTCCCCGCCCTCCAGCCAGTAGATCGCGACCCGGCCCTGTCCGCGCGGGTTGACCATGTATCCGCGCACGTTGCGCTCCTGCTCGGTCGGCTCGCTGACGTCGTGGTGGTCGGTCATGCGGGCGGCGGCGAGGCCGGCGAGCGCGCGGCGCGCGGCCAGGACGTCCGGGTGCTCGGCGTCGCGGGGCACGCATCCCTCCGTGGCGCCGTCGTGCTGGACGATCGTGCCCTCCAGGACCCGCCGGGCCGGGGCGTTCTCGTGCGGGGTGCTGTCGCTCTCGCGCAGGGCGGCGAGGCCGCGGCGGATCTCGGCGACCGGGCGGGCGGCGAGCGCGGGCATCAGGTCGTGGCTCGTGGGGGCGAGGGTGCCGGCCTCGTGGTGGTCCAGGACGGCGCGCTCGGACTGCCACCGATACTCCGTGCCCACCTGGGAGATCAGGCGCCCGTGGGCGGTCACCCACCCGTAAGCGGACTGGGGGCCGTAGCCGGTGCGGAACGTCCAGCCGACCGGCCGGTCCTGGTCGACGGCGCCCACGGGCTGGAACACGGCGGAGGAGGCGTACGCGGCGCGGGCGGTGAGGCGGGCGACGGCCTCCTCCAGGACGGCGGCGCGGTGATCGGGGTTCAGGGCGTCCGGGTGGTCGCACACCCCACACAGGCGCTGGAACGGGACGCCGTCCGCTGCCTCGTCGCTGGACTCGACCGCGTACACCCCGCACTCCTGGCAGCGGACATCGTGGCGGCGCACGCGGTGCCGGTAGGTGATGCGGTCCTCCGTCGTGAACTGGACCGGGTAGGCGGCGCCGTCCAGGACCAGGTTCACGAAGTGCCGGTTCTCCGCTGCCTGGCAGTCCGTCACGGTGAACGTCTCGCCGTCCAGCTCCACGACGTCGCCGGGCTTGGCCGTGGCGGCGAGGAAGTCCGGGCGCGGCGGGTTGTAGCTGAACGCGGTGGTGTGGCGGCGGGTCAGCTCCTCGCGGTGCGCGCGGGGGGTCAGGAGGCTGCCGGGGCAGTGGCCCATGGTGCCGGGGGTGCGCTCGTGGACGTCCATGGTGCCGTCGGCGCGGGCCGGGGCCAGGTGGTCGGCGTAGCCACACAGGGCCTGGGGGCCCTTGTAGCCCTGGGGGGCGTGCAGCTCCAGTTCCCGGGCGTGCTCGCAGTCGGCGGCGATCCACTGGGCGCCGCCCTCCACGATCACCCGCAGGGGTTCGCCGGCGAACTCCGGGGCCATGGCGTCGACCGTGCGGGTCTTGCCGTCCGCGCACACGATCAGGTCGCCGGGCTTGAACGGGCCGGGCTGTCCGGGCTCGGCCATGCGCTCCGCGATGCGCTCGACGGTCGCCGGGGGCAGGGGAGCGCCGTGGCGGTGCGCCTCGGCGGCGCTGCGGTCGTCCATGGTCGCGCGGTAGGTGGCGCGGTCGGCGGTGGTCTTCTCCCGCTGGGCGGCGAGGGCGGCGGCGCGCTGGACGGCGGGGGAGGGGCGCTGCGCCTGCCGCTCGTCGGACAGGACGGCGGTCGGCAGCATGGCGGCGGCGTCCTCCCGGGTGGGCTCCAGGGCCATGGAGAACGTCCGGGCCAGGGTGATGAACCCGTACCGGGTGCGGCCGTGGGACTCGGCGCGGAAGGTGTACCCCAGGAGCGCGCCGGACGGGTCCTCGGCGGTCTGGAAGTCCTGGGCCGTGGTGTGGACCTGGTTCACGATGCCGCGCGCCTGGTCCGGCAGCAGGAGCGTGGTGTCACGGACGGGCGAGGGCTCGACCCAGGCGCGGAACAGGCACGGGCCGCCGTACGTCTCCATGCCGGTGATCGTCCAGCCCAGGGCCTCCAGCGCGCGGGCGGCGTTGCGCTCCGGGTCGTAGGGCATCTCCTCGTCCAGGACCGGAGTGGTCTGGCCCTCCTCGGTCACCGTGATGCGCTGGACGCGCTGCTCGCCGTCCAGGGTGGTCACGTAGTCCGCGAGGTAGCGGGGCGCGGCCGGAGCGGGTGCCGGGCCGTCCATCAGGCGCAGGTGGATTCGCAGGCCGTCGCGGTTGGTGTAGGTGGCGCCGGTGGCCCCGGAGAACAGCTCCGGGATCTCGCCCTGAGCGTATGCCTGCCGGAGTCGGGCGATCTCCGCCGCGCCCTCGGCCAGGGTCAGGTACGTGGTCGTGCCGTTCTCGGTGCGCCGGTAGTGCTGGGCGGCGGCCGGCGCCTCGTCGGTGTCGGGGGCGTACGCCTCGGCGAGCGCTTCGTCCAGGGCGAGGCGGCCGGGGTCGGCGGGGCGCGGCTTGCCGGTGAGGTGGGTGTAAAGGGCCCAGCCGAGCGGGGTCAGGTAGTAGCCGCCGTGGCCCCGCTCGTCGCGGCCCTCGCCGATCAGGCCGCGGCGGTGGATGGCTCCCAGGGTGCCGCCGCCCCTGCCCAGGTTCATGCGGGCCGTGCTGCCGTGCGGGTTGCGGTCACCCCAGAAGGTCAGGGCCTCGGTCATGCGGGGGGTCATGCCGGCTGCGATCTGGTCGAGCGTCTGGGCCATGGGGTCCTCCTCGGTGCGGGGGTGGGCTGTCCACCCGTCCAACACCCATAGGGTTGCACCACCATGTTGCGATGTCAAGTTGCAACACGATGGGGTGCGCGACACGCGCTAGCGGTACCGCGTTGCAACCTGATGTGGCACACTGCGGGCATGGCGACCCACGACCCCGCACCCACAGACGAGGCGGCAGCGAAAGCCGCAGTGGCCGAGCTGGACCGGCTGACGGCCGCGTTCCGCAAGGCTGAGGACGACCTGGAAAAGGCGCGCACGCCCGTGCACGAGGCGATCGTCAGGCACCTCCACGCGCGCAGCGCACCTCCCGGCCTGCTCGCGGACCACACCCCCTACGACCGCAACCACGTCGGCCGACTCGGCAAGGCGGCAGGCGTGCCCCCGCTGCGCGGGCCGAACGCTGCGCCGGCCCCGGAGTACAACGACGCCACCCAGGCCGCCGCCCTGGCCGAGCTGGACAAGCTGACGGCCGCGTTCCGGAAGGCGGAGGGCAAGGTCGAGGACGCGCGCAAGCCGCTCCACGAGGCGATCGCCCGGATCTACGCCGCGCGGACCCTGGGCCCCGGGGTGATCGCGGAGCACGTGCCGTACGACCGCAACCACGTCGGCAGGATCGTCAAGGCGGCCGGCGCCCCGCTCATCCGGGGCTGAGGACCAGCGGGGGAGGAGCCACGAGGGGCCGCGCACCGGGGAGTGCGCGGCCCCTTCGACGTCCCCGGAGTCAGCTCCGTCGCGGCTTGTCCGGGGCCGCGCTCTGGGCCGCGCCCTGGGCGGTGATCCGGGCGATGTCCACCTTTGCTCGCGCGACGAGGGCGACGACCGCGACCCCACACCCGCCGAGGAGCACCCACACGAAAGCCGTCGTCCCTGCCATGCCGTCCACCTCTCTGCCACCCACCGTGGGGGCCGGGAGCGTACCCGACCCCGGACGCGCGAGAGCCGCGCACAGCGGACCGTGCGCGGCTCCCGGGACGGCGGGGTCTACCCGTGGCGGAACAGGATCAGGACGGCGATCACGAGGAACATGATCCCCCCGCCGATCCACTGGTTCCGGGGGATGTCGGCGAGGTCGGCCAGGCGGAACGGCTCGCGCTCCTCGGGCTGCGGCGCAGCGTGGGCGCAGCAGCAGCAGCGCGCCGGGTGAGCGTGCTGGTCGTGGCTCATGGCCGTCCCTCCGTTGAATCCGATCACCCCCACTATGACCCACCTCCGTGATCCACTGCTACACCCCGTCCACATCCGGACACCCTGAGTCAGCCGCGCCAGTGCTCGATCCTCGACGCGGACGGCCCCCGCTCGGGGTCCGGGACGGACCGGAACCCGCGCGCCATCTCCTCTGCCGTCCACCTCTCCGCCCCCTCTCCGGCCCCTCTCCGCTGCTCTCCGCTCCCCGGAGAGTCCGCAGGTCGGGAGGGGTGGAGAGTGGGCGGAGAGTGGTCACCGGCCGCTCCTGGGGCCCCCTCTGGGGAGGGGAGTGGAGGGAGGTCTGTGCGGTGCACTCCGGCCCGCCCGGCGACCCCCCTCGCGCGGAACTTACGGGAGGGGTCGTAACCGGCCGCGAGGAGGTGCTCCCGCAGCTCCTTGTCGGTGGCCTGGGAGAGGCCGGGGAGGCCCTGCCGCATGAGGGGGCGCAGGTCCTCCAGGTGCACCCCGTTCTCGCCCCCGATCGCGGTCCGCAGGAGAGCGGTCAGGGGGTCCTCCAGCGGGGCCGCCTGGGGCTCCTCCTCGACGTCCTCGGGGGACTCTTCCGGGGCCTCCTCCTCGCCCTCGTCGGGGGTGCCTTCGGGGGTCTCGGCGGGGGTCTCGGCGGGGGGTGCCGGGCGACGGAACAGGCGGGTCGCCCAGGACGTGCGGGGAGCCTCGGCGGGGGCCTCCTTGGACACCTCGCCGGCCTCCTCGTAGGCGTCCTCCGGGGAGTCCTCGGCCGGGGCGGTCTTGCCCTTCGCGGGGGCCTGGTCGCCCTTGCCCTTCGCGGCCTTGCCCTTCCCGGCCTCCTTCTTCGTGGGTTTGCTCGGGGGAATCTCGATCGCGCCCGTGGCCGCCATGACGGTCGCGGCGAGCGCGACGGCGAAGGCGATCCAGGGGGCGTAGGCGTACTGGGTGGACAGCTTGGCGACGGCGTACACGAGGAAGGCGACGACGCCGAAGCGGGCCGCCAGGCTGCCGTGCTTGCCGTACTTCCCGGACAGCCACCCGGCGAGGAGGACCAGGAGCACGCGGAGGCCGCGGCCGTACCAGGCGAGCATCTGGCCGAGGTCGCGCAGCAGGCGGACGGTCGCGCGGAGCAGCGGGGGGCCGGCGACCTTCCCGGCCTCGACGGCGAGGGGGCCGAGCTCGCGGAGCGGGCGCGGGTCGACGTACGGGCGGAGGTCCGGGACGGTCATGGCCCGCCTCGCCGGCGCCTCGTCGTCGTACTCCCCCGCGTCGTCCTCGACGTCCTGCGGGTCCTGGTCCTCGACGTCCCACTCCCCCGGCTCCTCGCCGGTGACGTCGTGGTCCTGGTCGTCGTCCTCGTCGGGGTCGGCAGGCTCGGGAGCTGCGGGTTCGGCGGGGAAGTCGATGGGAGGGGCGGGGGCGGCGCCGTGGTCGGGCGCCGTGCGCGGCCCGATGACGGGGGCCGGGACCAGGACAGGCCGGTCCCCCGGCCCCGGAGCCTCGTCCGGCTCGGGGTCGGGGACGACGAACAGGTGCGCGCCCATCAGGCGAAGCTCTGCATGATCGTGTCGATCTTCTCGGCGAGGAGGGAGTAGCCCCCGCCCGCGCCGGACGCGACGTACCAGAAGATGATGCCGATGACGGCCACCTGCCGGGTCGTGAGCTTCTTGTAGAGGATCACGCCGGTGAGGAACAGGGCGATGCCCGCCATGGTGGTGCCGGGGACGACGTCGCCGAACAGGCCGAGTCCGTCGTTGACGAGGCTGGACACGAGGTCGAAGGGCGTCCCGGCGGCCTTGTATGCGGCCCCGGCGACCATGGCCAGGATGAGGGTCCACCACCAGCCGAGGGGCTTGACCTTGCCGCCGGTGGACGTGCCGAAGATGAGGATGCCGGTCAGGCCGAGGGCGAGGCCGGCGGCGCCGAACGCGGGGATCAGGCTGCTGCTCATGCTGCTTTCCGTTCAGGGGTGGGGTGGTCAGGCGGCCGGGGTGCCGTAGAGCAGGGCGCCGACGATCATGGAGACGGTGGGGATGCGGGTGAGCCAGGAGAAGACGGGGAACCAGCCGCGCGTGCGGTAGTCCAGGACCCAGATGCCGGCCGCGACGCCGTACCAGACGCAGACGTAGAAGTCGGTCCAGGAGCTGTAGGTGTCCACGAGGTAGGCGACCTCAGCGGTGAAGAACTGGGGGACGCCCATGTAGAACCCGGCCCCCAGGGCGGTGCCGTTGTAGAGCAGGTGCCGGGTCTTGCCGGACATCTGGCCCCAGACCTCGATCAGGGCCTTCTTCTTGGCGGTGGAGTCCTTGCCGTAGACGGGGCGGTTGTAGGACTTCTGGCCGGTCCCCCGGATGCCCTGGCCCCAGCGCTGCCGGATCGTGGGCGGGACCTTGTCGACGTCCTCGCCGTCCTGGTCCCCCTCGTTCTCGGGGTCCGCGTCGTCGTCCTTCGTGACGTCCTGGAGTTCGTCGTAGTCGTCGGGCAGGTCCAGCTTGGTCTCGCACTGGGTGCACCAGTAGGCGAGGAGCTGCCCGTTCACGGAGGACCGGACCTCTTCGGGGTCCGGGTGCTTGCAGGTGGGGGCGGGGACGTGATGGGGGACGCCGTTGATCCACTTGATGGAGCCGGTGGAGGCCGCGGCCGGGGGCTTTGCGAGGCGGTCCGGGAGGTCGGGGGTGACCTCGGTCTTGCAGTCCGGGCACCAGAAGGGGACCTGTTCGCCGGTGGAGAGGCGGAAGGTCCGCACGTTGGGGTGCTGGCAGGAGCTGGGGGCGGTGATGTCCTTGTCGCGCTCCCACCAGTGCGGGACGCGGTGCGCCGCGTTGGACCGGCCCGCCCCGTCCGCCGTCGTGGCGGACTGGGCGGGGATGGTCGGCGGCTCGGTGGGCATGGGCGGCGCCTCGGGCGCGGCCTCGTCGGCGGGGGTGTCCTCGTCCGTCTCCGGGGTGGCCGGGCGGCGGAACTGGAAGACGTCGCGCACGCGGAACGGGCGCGCCTCCTCCGCCGTGTCCGGGGCCTCGGTCTCGCCGGTCTGCTCCTCGGTGGTGTCGCTCACCACGCCCCCCAGTTGATAAGGGCGATGACGAAGGCGACGAACGCGGTCAGTCCGCCGAGGAACCGGATGTCGCTGGGACGCGCGTACAGGGCGAGACCACATCCGGCGAGGCCGCCGGAGAGGACGAGGTAGATCATGACGCCTGCTTCTTCCTGAGCTTGGCCTCGATACGGCGGCGCGTCCGGGGCACGGTGGTCTTGTTGGCGTCGTCCTGGCCGTGGGTGTCGTCCACGAGCTTGATCAGGGCCTCGTCGGTGATGTCGGGGTCCTGGGCCAGGGCGGCGCGGATGGTGTCGGACTTGAAGGGGCCGCCCACGGCGTGGATGGCCGGGGGCTGGACGGAGGGCGCGGTCGCCGGCGGAACGGGAGCCGCGGCCGGGGCTGCGGGAGCGGCGGCCGGGGCCTGCTGCTCCTCGCCCTGCTCCTCGACCGGAGGGACCGAAGGGACCGAAGGCGCGGAGATGGTGACGGGCGGTGCCGGGGCGACTACCGGGGCCGGGACCGGCGCGGGCGCCGGGGGCTGGACCACGGGCGCGGCCGGGACCTCGGCGACTACCGGAGCCGGGGCCGGGGCGGCGACGGGCGCCGGGGTGGGCTCTGCAGCGGGCGCGGGGAGGCTGCTGCGCGCGGCCTCGGCGCTGCTGAGGATCGCGTCGGCGGCCTGGAACTCCGCTCCGCCGACGGCCCGCAGGTACGCGGCCCGGCGGTTGAGGCGGCGGACCCGGGCGCCGAGGAGCGCGCGGCCGGCGAGCTTCTGCTCCTGGTCCTGGACCCAGTGCGCGACACCCGCGTCGAGCGGGACCGCGTACTCACGCATCAGCAGCCACCACGAGCCCTTGGACACGAGGTCGACGCACGCGCCGAAGGCGCCGGCCCACAGGGCGTCCTTCGTGTGCCCGTACGCCGCGACGGCGCACATGCTGAGCAGCAGGAAGAACCAGCCCGCGATCCTCGCGGGGCGGGCCCGGTCCGGGGCCGTCCTGTTCAGCCACTCGATCGCAAGGCAGAACATCCAGGCGACCGCGAACACGGAGCCCATGCCGTACGCGACAAGGGAGGGGACCAGCGGGTCGAGGAGGCCGCCGAGGCTGGCCGTGCCGCCCGCGACCGCGACGGCGGTGAAGCCGATCGCGACGCCGGTGACGCCTCGGAGGATCAGGTCGTCCCACTCGCGCGGGGGGACCGGCTCCCAACCGTCGTACGGCACGCGGCGGGTGGAGGGGACGCCGTCGATGACGGTCGTCTCCGTCCGGTGCAGCCGGACCTTCCGGTACTTCACGCCCGGGATGCGCTGCTCGGTTGCCTCGTCCATGGGTGTTGCCTCTCTGTCGCGACACGGGGATGCCGACCCGCCCCCGGAGGAAGGGGGGCGGGCCGGCGGTCGGGTGGCGCTACCTGGTGCGGCGGCGCTCCTCGGCCTCCCACGCCTCACCGGCGCGGGCGGCCTTCTTGACGCCCGCCTGCTGGCGGGCGCGCTGCTTGGCCTTCGCCTTGGCGTTGGCCTTCTCGGTGGCGGACTGCTGGCCCGCGTACCGGGTGGTGGCGAGGGCGCGGTCATTGCCGCCCTTGATCCAGGCGAGGGCCTTCACTGGTTCCCCCTCGCCTTGTCCTTGGCGACCTGGGCCGCGCGGTCGGCCTGGGCGCGCTGGAGGAGTTCGGCGGCCGTGGCCTTCGCGTCCTCGGTGACCGGGGTGGTGTTGGCCATCAGACCGTCACCCCCTCGACCAGCGCGGGGACGAGGGCCAGGGCGGTGCGGCCGGTGTCGGTCCAGCCCTTGCACTTCCCACACACCCACTGGGTGCCGTCGCGGCGCATGGCGCGCCCGCAGCACGTCGGGGCGGTCGAGGAGTCCGGGCCGGGCTGGACCGGGACCTTCGCGGGGACCGGCTCGGTGCGCGGGCCGGGGATGCCGGGGATGGTCGGGATGGCCGGGTCGTTGTCGCCGTCCGGCCAGTCGTGACCGGCGGCCAGGACGGCGTCCCGGATGTGGAGGACGTACTCGCCGCGCGTGATGCCTTCGCGCCGCTCCGGCATGAGGGCCAGGGCGGCCTTCGCGAGGGCCGGGGCGTTGCCCGCCACGCGGCGGTCCACGAGGTTGTACGCCTCGGCGCCCACGCACACCAGCAGATTGGCGTTCTCCAGGGCGTCCGTCGGGTTCACCGTGCGGAAGTGCTCGCCGACGGCGACGAGGACGGCAGCGGTGAACGCGTCCATGGGGACCGTGGTCTCTTGCGTGTTCTGATCAGTAAGGTTGTGCACTGTCAGCTCCTGGTTGGTCAGGTGTCTGGCAGGCCCCGGTCGGTGTTGTGAGATGCCCCGACCGGGGCCGTGTTGCATCAGGAGGCGGTTCCGCTTTACCTCCTGTGCGGGGTACCCTACACAACAATTCGCGTGGGGGGTACCCTGCACGGCGTGTCACCGGAGCCGTCCGGTTCCGAAGGGGTGAACGTGGGCGAGGAAAACCCTCAGCTAGACGAGGAGGTGCAGCGGGTGCTCGATGCGATCGAGGGGCTCAACTCGGCGGACGTGCCGGCCGCGGAGAGGGTGAAGCGGCTGACCCAGCTACTGGACGAGTGGCCCGCTGCGCACGGCCGAGTACGGGCTATGCGTCAGGCCGCGATGCAGGAGATGCAGGACGACGGCAAGTCGCTGCGCAAGATCTCCGCCGAGACGGGGATCAGCTTCGGACGGGTGCGGGAGATCATCGCGGGCGTCACGAAGCGGGCGAAGCCGAAGGAGGCGCCTGACGACCAGCCGCCCGTGTGACGGGGGCGCGGCCGGGCGGTGTGGACGGCCGCCCGGCCGCTACGGGCCCAACCGTGCGCGGGAGCGTACAGCAGCAGCCCTCTACCGGGTTCGGTGGAGGGCTGCGGTGTTGTCCGGACATGGGTGTGCCCCGCCCGAGGGGGGGAGTCGGGCGGGGCACGGGGGGCGCTGTCCCACGAGGGGGAGCGTAGCGCCGGGGGGTGATCAGTTGGCTGTTTCCGGAAATGCCGGGCGGCCGGTTCAGCGGCGGCGCCGGGGCGGCGGTCCGTACGGGCTGACCCAGGCCGGCCGGTCGCCTCGGTTGCCGGTGGCGAGCTGCTTGGTGATGGGGGCGAGGGCGCGGGCGAGTTCGGCCATGGCGCGGGCGGCGTTCTCCGCGATCGGCCGGAGGGCTTCCAGCATGGCGCGGACGGGTGCGGTCGCCTCGGCGAGGAGCTGCGCGGCCTCCATGGTGGCCAGGTGGGTGTGCGGGCCGGTCTCGCCCCGGTGGACCTGGTCGACGGCGGTGGACGCTTCCTGCGGGGTGAGGCCGCGGCGGGTGACGAGGCGGAGCATCAGGACGACGGCGGCCCGTGCCTCGTGCTCGGTGCGGACGGTGAGGATCGTCATGACTGGCCCTCCTGGTCGGCGAGGCGGGGGAAGTCCCGGGCCTTGATCTTCGCCATGCGGCCGTCAGGGTGGTGCCAGACCAGTCCTTCGTGCAGTCGGGTGTGCAGCCATCCGCGAAGCCCGTCGTAATCCCGGGGCGCCTTCCTGGCATCTTCGCGGGCCGAGAACGCCGCCCACCCGTGCCGGATCAGGAGGTGGCTGAGGAAGCCTCCGGGGTTGCCGTGAACCTTCGGGCCGACAAGTTCGTAGGTGCCGGGCGTCATCGGGCCGACTCCAATCAGAACCGGCCCCGTCATGGCCAGGGCCTCGGCGTGGAACTTGGCGAAGGACGACTGTCCGATGGGCTCCCAGCCGACGCGCTTATCGGTGACCTCGTCGTGATCGACCTCCAGGAAGCCGGCGGGTGTGGGCTTGCCCGGCTTGACCTCACGCCGCGCCCACCAGGCGCCGACGTCGTCGAGCATCACGCAGGTGCCGTCCCACTTGACGGTGGCCATGCCCTCGCCGGCCGCGACCCACGCGCAGGTGGGGTTGATCTCGCGGGTGACGTGCTTCCGGTTGTCGTCGTCGCGGACGAACAGGGTGGGGATCTTCTTCACGACTGGGGGTCCTTCCGGACGAGGTGCTGGGGGACGTCGAAGGCGTCGGCGATCGCGGCCGCGGCCTCCTCGCGGCGGGCGCCGGGTGTCAGCGTGGGGGGCGGGGTGTCCGCCGGGGGTGTCCGGCCGGTGTCCGCCCTTGTCTCCCGGGCGATGTGGGCAAAGGCTTCGACGACGGCGGCGCCGAGGAGGCGGCGGGGGACACGTGCCCGGTACTCCACCCGGACACCCTGTCCGGTGTCCGTGTCCGGGGGTGTCCGGCGGGTGTCCTCGGTGTCCGCGTAGACAGGCGGACGGGCGGTGTCCGGGCCGGTGAGGACACGGCCTGTCCGGACACTGTCCGCCCTGGTCGGCAGCGGTCCGCAGTCGATGTCCTCCCCGACGAGGACAGGTGTCCGCAGGACACCCCCGGACGCGCGGACACGGGTCGGGGACAGGGTCGCCGGACCGGCCGGGGGCGGGGGCGCGACGGAGTCGACCAGGACGGCGGTCGTGCCCGCGTGGACGCCGTACCCCGGTCCGTCCGGTGTCGGCCACACCCAGGGCGAGGCCGCGCGCTCGGCCCGGCCGAGGGCGACGACCGGCACCCCGGGCGCCGGGTTGGACGGCCAGTCCTCGACATCGCCCTCGCGCCAGTGCGGGAACAGGGCGTACGCCCAGCCGCCCGGGTGCTCCATCCACACCTCCACGGCGACGTACCCGGGGGAGTTCCAGCGGGTGAGGTGGGTGAGCGCGGCGAGGTCCCAGGGCTGCGGGTTGTCGTCGGCGGCGAAGAACGCCAGGACGTCCGGCGGCTGCCGGCGGTACCGGGTCTCCTGGGTGATGTCCTGGAGCTCGGCGCGCTGGACGTGGATCAGCGTGACCGGGTCCTCGAACCGGAAGGTGTGGGCGCGGTCGTGGTCCGGGAAGTTGCCTTCGGCGTACGGGGTGACGCGGACGGCCTGGCACACCAGGTACGCGGGATCCCCGTGGACGATCTCGTCAGGACGCACGGCCGGCCTCCTCGCCGTAGTGGACGCGGTCGGGGTCGTGGCAGACGGTGGTCCGGCAGGGCTCCGCGAGGGGGGAGCCGTGGTGGCAGCGCAGCGGGTTGCCGTCCGGTGCCTCGTCGCGGCGCGGGGCACGGCGGGCCGGGTGGGTGGCGCGCTTGTGCCAGCCGGTCGGCTCGTCCTGGAGGTCGGAGTCCCAGGCCTCGACGGCGGCGGCGATCAGCTCCGGGTCGCGGGGGTAGCACCATGCATGGTCGTAGCCCCAGGCCCCGCTGTCGTCCTTCGGGACGGCGAGCAGCCGCAGGTTGAAGCCCTGGTGGATCCACACGAACCGGTGGGTGTCGTCGGCGCCGAGTTCGTACCCCTCCCAGTGGAGGTCAAGGATCGGGATCTCGTGGAGCTTCACAGGCTGGTCCTTTCGTGGGCGGGGGCCGTCAGGGTAGGCGCGGCGGCCTGGTCGTCGTGGTGGGTTTCCGGTTCCTCGAGGTGGCCGTCCTCCGGGTGGTAGTCGTGCCGGTAGCGGACGGACAGGGCGGCGAGGAGGGCGCGGGCCATGTGCTCGGCGCACTCCGGGGAGAGGTCCAGGGCCCACCCCTCGTGGGCGCCCTCCAGGAGGCGGGCGAGGTCGTCCACGGTGACGTCGTGCGGGGCCGGGCCGGTGGGCGGGGCCAGGGCCTCGTCCCAGGTGTAGTCACAGCGCCAGCACTGCCGCTCCAGGCGCTCCCCCTTCCTGGACCGGCCCCAGGTGTGCGGGTCGTTGGTGCCGTGTTCGCCGGCGACCCGGTGGCGGGTGATCGCGGTGTCGTGGGAGCACTTCGCGCACACGGTGTACTCGCCGCTGTAGGGCGGGAGCCGGTCGTCGTCGGGCGCGGGGGGCGGGGGCGTCGGCAGCAGGGTCAGGGCGGTCGCGGCCAGGGCGGCGCAGTGCCCGGCCGGGTCGGAGACGACGTTGTGCTCGACGCGGTGGTGCCATGTGGTCAGCAGGGCCTCGGTCAGCTGCACCAGGCGGGCCTGGTCGGTGGCGGGTTCAGGCATCGGGGGTGTCCGTTCGGTTGCGGGTGGCCCAGTGCGGGTCACGGACGGGGGCGGGCGCGGGGTGTTCCTCGCGCCAGGAGCGGCGGTTGGCGGCGGAGCGGCGCGGGTGGAACGTCCAGATCGCGGCGAGGGCCAGGACGATGACGGGGGCCGCGGCCCAGAACGCCAGGGAGCGCGGGGTGCGCTCGGTGACGACGTCCTGGGCCCAGGAGGTGAGGCGGTCGGCGGGCCGGGTCCGCCCGGCCGCGTACCCGAGGAGGGCGGCGGCCAGGGCGACGGCGGACAGCAGGGTCACCGGAACGTGTCCTCCTCGCTCCAGCCGAACGGGGACTCGCCCCGGTCGCTGTCCACGACCAGGACGGCGAGGGGGTTGTCCTCGGTCGGCTCGGGCGCGGCGGGGGCGCTCACGTTCGCTCCGGCTGGACGATGCCGTGCCGGGCGAAGGCGCGGACGGTGGCCGGGTCGTTCATGAACCGGTCCAGGGAGTCCTGTTCGGTGTCCCAGTCCTCGGCCTGGAGGGTTTCGATCAGTTCCGCGAGGACTTCCTCTCGCTCCTCCTCGGGCGTCCCTGCCTTGATCAGGGAGCGGGCGACAGGGTCGAAGATCTTGATTCCGGCGGAGCCCCATCCCATGGGTCAGCTCTCCTCGTGGTGGACGTCGTGGGTGATGCGTGGACAGTCGAAGTTGTGGAAGGTGCCGAGGGACGTCCACCACAGGGGGCAGTCGCAGTTCTCCGCGAGCTCCGCGCGCAGGACGGCCTTCCTGTCGCTGGGCCAGGTGTGGGGGCGGGGCCGGCCGTCCCGGACGGCGGCGGCCTGGGCGGCCCCGCCGTGGTGGACCTCCCGGCCCCCGGCGGCCAGGAGGACGACGGCCCCCGCGTACACGGCCAGGCCGCGGCCGGTGTCGCCCCGGCCCAGGTCGAGCGCGGCCCAATAGGTCAGCCAGACGAACGCGACCAGGTAGAGCAGCAGCAGCAGGCGGGCGGGGCGGGTCACCTCGGGCGCCTCCCGTGCCGGGCCATGTGCAGGGTGGAGGCCACGGCCATGTCGTACATCGCGGCCGTGGCCGCGCCGAGGTCGTCGTTCTCCTCGCGGATGCAGCGCTCCGCGAAGGCGTCGAACAGGGCGTAGGACTGGCGGTAGTCGCCGCTCGCGTGGGCCACGACGAACTGAGCGGCGAACCGTACGTGCGCGGGCAGCTCCTCGGCGGACCGCTCGTCGCCGGTCTCGGCGTCGGTGACGGACAGGCCGAAGAAGTCGGCGTCCGGGTGCTCGTCGCGGTAGGGCATGGTCGTGACCTCGGCCAGCACGGACAGGGTGGACACCATGTGGCGGGCGGACTCGGAGATGAGCGGCTGGATCATGAGGAGCCCGGCCGTGCGGTCGCCGGCGCAGCCCCGGGCGATGGCGGTGGTGATGGTGTCGGGGTGTGTGCTCACGGGGCGGGGGTCTCCTCGCTGGAGTCGTTGATCCAGGCCCCGAGCGCGGTCGCGTAGACGGTCTGGGCTTCGGTCAGGGCGGCCTGGAGGCGGTCGGCCTCGGCGCGCAGCTCCGCGAGGTGGGGGGCGTGGCCGTCCACCTGGTCCTGGAGCCACGGGGGCATGATCCGCACGAGGTCGTCCAGGGTGCGGGTGTGGCGGCCGGGGCCGGGATCGAGGCACAGGCCGAGGAACGCGCGGGCCTGGGCGGCGGTGTGGAGTTCGAGCATCAGGGGTCCAGGGGGTCAGTGGGCGAGGGAGTTGACGGCGGCCAGGGCCAGGGCCCGGCCCTCGTGGCACATGTCCGGCAGGCGCGTTGCGGGCCAGCACTCGGCGCAGCCCCCGCCGACGTGCTTGTTCGCGGCCTGGAACGCGGCGATCACCGAGTCCAGGGCGACCGGGGCGGTCGGGCTGGAGGTGTCCGTGCGGGTCACGGGGTGATCTCCAGTTCTTCGAGTGGCTGCTCGCTGTCGATGTGGGCGTGGAGTTCGCGCAGTCGCCGGAGGGCCTGGTCGTCGCGGATGTTCAGCGCGGCGCGTGCCTTGTCCGGGAGGGCGTTCCAGCACTGGGTGCACAGGTAGAGGCGGGCAGGCTTCGGGGTGCGGCAGGAGCGGCACGGGGTGGCGGTGTAGGCGCCTCGCAGCGGCCGGGCGTTGCGGCTCACCGGAGGCTCCCGGTCCACAGGGCCAGCTCCTCGCCGGCCTCCGCGTTGGCGACCGCGAGGGCGTCGCGGTCGACCAGGGTGTCGGCCAGGGCGGAACGGCAGCGGTCCAGCAGGGCGCGCAGCTCGGTCGGCTCGGGCGGTCCGTCCGGGTTGGCGACGAGCTCGGCGAGGACGTCGCGGATCTCGTCCAGGCGGGCGGGGGCCAGGGTCACGGGGTCAGCTCCTGGGTGCGTCGGCGGATGGTCGTCGGGTTGAGGTGGGAGCCGCGGCCGGCGACGGCCAGGGCGAGGGTCACCGCGCGGGCGCCGTGGCGGCGGGCGGCCTCCTCCTCGCCGTGGGCCTGGATGGCGGCGAGGACGTCGGCGGTCGGGGTGTCGGTCCTGGTGGCCGCGTTCGGTCGGCGGGCGCAGAACAGGCACCGGCCGCCTTCGGTGGGGTCGCCGGGTGCGCCGGGGTGGCGCGGGCACCGGTTGGCCGGGCCCTTCGCGGCGGCGACCAGGCGGCGGGCCTCCTCGATGGCGCGGGCGACGATGGCCAGTTGCTCGTCCGTGGCGGTGGCCGGGTCGAGCCGGTCACCGAAGGTGCCGAGGGCGTGCAGCGTCCGGACCAGCTCCGGCAGGTGGTTGCGGTTCACCGGGCACCGCCTCGGGCGGCAGCGGGGGCGGCAGGGGCCGGGTTGCGGTCGCGCCATCCGGCCATGTGCTGGGCTACCTGGTGGTCGAGCTTGACCCCCCACACCCCGGCGTACCCGAGGCGCTCGCGGATGGTGGCCTCCTCGGCGGCCCGCTTCTCCTCCCAAACCCGCAGGCGCTCCTGTGCCGCTCCGTGAACCTCCCGGTCGGCCTCCCACCTGGCCAGAGTCTCCGCAGCGGCCTGAGCGGCAGCACGGGCCTCCTCTCGGCGTGCCTGGCAGTTCCGGCAAGATCCACCGTCGAGGAGTTCGCCGTCCTCGCAGCTCGGGTCCGGGCAGTCCTGGGCGAGGATCGCGGCGGCGAGCCAGGAGTTCCGGTTCTTGATCCGGTCGCAGCCCTCCGGCTCCTCCGCGCTGCGCCGGGGCGCCTCGCACCCGGAGGCCGTGCACCGCTCGCAGCCCCGGTAGTCGGCCGCGGCCCGGTCCTCGGCGTGCTCGCCGTACCAGCGGCGGTTAACCCGGGCGATGACCTGTTCCGGCGTACGGCGCGGGATGCCCGGTGCGCCGGTCAGCAGGTCGTTGATCGCCCGGTGCAGCCCGGGGAACAGGCGGGTTCCAGGCGCAGCAACGGCGGCGGGGATCGCTGCCCGGACCGCGTCGAACCCGGGTACCTCCTGCCGGGGGCGGGTCTTCACCGTCGGCGGTCGGGGCGACTGGGTGCGCTGGGTGGGGAGGGTGCTCGGTTCCGACGCGGCGCAGCCGCTCCCGGCCTCGTCGCTTTCCTCGCCCGCGCCGTCGCTCTCGCCCGCACGCGCACAACCACCTGCACTTTTGCCTACGGCGTCAGCCACGGCCTGAGCTGTTGAAGAGGGTTCTGGAGAGGTGGTTGTAGATAGGGCGTCATCCACGACGCCACTGGTCGCGTCGTCGGTGACGCCACAGGAAGCGTCATCGGTGACGCCACCCCCCTCGGATGATCCACCCGTAGGGGTGACGTCGCCGGTGGAGTCACCCCCCTTGCGCGCCTTTCGCCGGCGAGCGCGTTCCTTGCGGCGGGCTTCCTCCCGCTTGGCCTGCTGCGCGGTGACCGTGGCCTCGTGCTTGGCCGACCAGCCAGTCAGGTCGAAGTCGGGGGCGTGCTCGGTGATCCACGCCTCGACGTCCAGGCCGGGGATGGTGGCCCCGTACCGGGCGACGAGCTGCGGCGGGGTGCCCACGGGCGGCGTGACGCCGTGGATCAGCCACGCGTCGTGGATCTCGTAGAGGTTGGCGTCGTTCTCGTCGGGCTTGCCCTCCACCTTCCTGCGGTGGACGGTCACCAGCCCGATCTCGTTCTCCAGGTAGTCCGTTGCCCGGTCGACGGTCTGCTTCGAGCAGTCCAGGCACGAGGCCAGGGCCTCGCGGTACGGGTAGCCCTGGCCGGTGTCGCGAGAGCTGACGTCCGCGTAGCTCACCAGCAGGTCATAGAGCGGCTTGCCCTTCCCGGAGTTGAGCCCGGGGTCGGAGTCGCGGACCACGCACACGGCGAACATCCCGAACCGCAGACCGGAGGCGCCGGGGCGGCTCACGCTGGGGCGGTGGGTGTTCGAGGGCCGACGGTTCATCGGGGCCCCCCGCAGGGGCCACGGACACCCAGCAGCGCGGGCGCGGTGCGCGCAACCCGGTTCACTGCTTCCTCGCTCATGGTGTCTCTTCTCGGTCGTTGCTGGTCAACGGGGGGTTGCGATCACCCCACACGACACACAATGTTGCACGTACGTGTTGCATGGTCAAGTTGCAACACTGGGATGGACTACGGGCCGGGGGCAAGCCACCCGAGGAGTTCGTCATCACTCCCGTGCTCGAACGCCTGCCGGAAGTCCGCGCAGTGCCCGGCCTCCTCGGCCAGGCAGGCATCCGAGTAGCAGGAGGTGCACAGCAGCCGAGGCAACCCGTCCCGTACGGACCGGTGGGTGCTCAACGCCCGCCGGTGCCCGCAATGACCGCACCTGCCGACCGGCGGAACCGTCCCGCTCACCGGCCGGACCCCGGCGTGATGCGGAGCTGCTGCCGGCGCCGCTCGTCCTCCAGCGCACCCCACCGGCGGTCCAGGGTCCGCCGCTGCTTGTCCGTCAGCCGCACGGCCCTGGACACCACGCCCACGACGCGCGCCTCCGGCACGCTCCAGGTCGGGAAGAAGTCTTCGGTGGACGGCTCCAGCTCCCCCACCGGCTCCACCGTGTAGAGGTCACCGAGCCAGTACCGCGACGCGTAGAACCGGGCGTACTCACGGTCCGACGTCACGTAGATGCGCTCCGGGCGCCCGGTCGGCGGATCGATCACGCCGACCCCGGGCACCTCGTAGGACTCCCCGGCCGCGCGGGCGACGCAGATCGGGCAGCCGTCGAGCACCTTCGGCGGGTGCGGGACAAGGAGGTCGCCAGGGTTGAGCCCAGAGGCCCCGCCGTGGAACAGGCGGGGCAAGACGGGCGGGGTGCTGCTCATGTGGAGGGCTCCGTGCAGGGTGGGGGCCCGGGGCTGGCAGGCCCCGGGCAGGGGAGAGGTCAGTCGTCGCAGATGTCGAAGTCGTCGCCGTGGCGGTGCGCCGGCCGCTTGCTCACGGACGCCGACGGCGCGGGGGCCGCCCCGGTCCGCGGCCGGTCCTCGACGCGCGGCCGGGACGGCTCGGTCTTCCTGGTCGTCGTGCCGCTGGTCTTCGTGGCGGCCGGGGCCGCGGCGAGGGCGAACCAGTCGCACGGCCCGCCCTCGCCGTCCCCGTCGCCCCCGACGCGGATGCAACCGCCGAGGAGCGCCAGGAGCAGCCCGACGAAGGCGGCCACGATCAGCGCGCCCGCCACGGCGTGGAAGATCCGGTCCCGCTCCGGGTTCACCGGGAGCCGCCGGAGCGCGAGCCACCACGGCCGCGCAGCTTGACCTCGGCCTCCAGCAGCAGCTTTCGCGCGGTGCCGTACGACAGGTCCGCGCTCTCGGCCACGGCCCGGATCGAGGCCCCGGCGACGTACCCCTCCGCGAGGGCCTGCCGTACCTTGGCCCGCTTGTCGCCCTTCAAGCGCTTGCGGTACCTCGTCGTCAGCCGGGGGGCGGGTGTGGCGGTGCTCATGGGTCAGGTCCCTTCGGTCAGTTCAGTCGTTCGTTCTCGTACGCGGCGGCCTGCTCCGCGATCTGCTCGGCGATCGCTGCCTCCGCGCACGTCTTGTGCGCGGCCTTCCTCGACCCGTCGCGGAGGTTGGTCAGGCCGCCGCAGTACCGGCACGGCCGTGCCTGCTGTGCCCAGTGCCGGGAGTCCGTCCAGTCCAGGAACCCGGTCGGCGGCGGGTCAGGCCGCTGCCGTCGCCGGCGCCCGGCCATCGGCCGTCTCCTCGTCGCCGGCCTCGGTCTCCGCCTCCCGGCTCAGCAGGCGAAGGCGGTCGTCCTCGTCGAGCCCGCCCCACACCCCGAACCGCTCGTCGCGGTCGAGCGCGTCGACCAGGCAGGGGTGGACGACAGGGCAGGACCGGCAGATCTCCTTGGCCGCGGCCGTCTGCTCCAGGACCTCGGTCTCCTCGCCCTCCGGGAAGAACAGGGCCGGATCCTCATGACGGCAGGCGGCGTTCCGGTCCCAGTGCGCCGGGCGGGGGGTGGAGTTGTGGCGGGTGTCGGGCCAGTAGCGACCGGGACGGGGCATCAGCGCGCTCCTTTCTCCTCGTGTCCGGGGGCGCCCGGACAGGTGTCCTCGGACACGTCAGGACACGTGTCCTCGCAGGTCAGGTCATTGGTCGCGGACCGCTCCGGGCCGGTGTCCGCGAGGAGGCGGACAACCGCGCGGACACCTGTCCGCAGGACTGTCCGCCACGGTGTCCCCCCGCCCCGGTGACGGCCGGTCGGGCGCAGCCGCCACCAGGAGGCGACCGCGCCCACGGCCGTGAGCACCGGCCCCCACACCGGCGCCGAGGACGCGACGTCATCCGCCACGTCCACGGCGCACAGCAGGAGTTCAAGGGCGTCCATCACTCAGCCCGGCCTCGTCGCGCCACCGGGTCACCGTCCGGTCCGTCGTCCCGATCCGCTCCGCGATGACCTCCGCGCCGATCCCGGCCTGGGTCATCACCACCACGGCGTACCGCTGCTCCTGCTCGGTCAGCTCCGGCAGCGGGTAGTCCCCGGCCTTGACCCGCTCGACGGCCACCAGGTCCACGCCCCGGTGCCACGTCGCCCAGGCCGGCGGAACGAACTGGGCCCGCTGCTCGGCCTTGACCCTGGCGTCACGGATGACGCGGTCCTCCAGGTGGCCACCGGCCACACAGCGGGGGTAGCCGCACCGGGGACGTGCCTGCCCTTCCGCCTCCCGCCCGTGGTGGACCCGGAACGCGTACCGGTAGGCCGTCTCCCCTGCCGTCCCGACCCGCAGGAGCGGCGTCCCGTGCTCGTTCAGCGGCCCGGTCCACTCCACGTGACCGTCCTCGACGGCCACCGTCCGCGCCAGGAACGCGTCCTCCCACGACAAACACGGGCTCTGGCGGACAGGCCGGGGCAAGGGGCGGCCCGGGACCGGGCACCTCCGCCACGGCCTCTCCAGGGCCACACACGACCCGGACGCACCGACCGCGTCCAGGGCCTCCGCGATCTCCTCGACCGTGATCACCCGGACACCTCCGGGGAACCGACGCGCCACAGGCGGATGAGGCACCCCGGGGAGTCCATGACGTCCGGGTCCTGGCCGTGGTCGCTCGTGTACCACTTCCCGACCCGCCCGTACTCCACGACCAGGGCGTCGTCCTGGTAGACCCCGGCGGTCTTGAGCGCGTCGGACGTCGACCGGACCAGCTTGTCCAGGTCCGGGGTGACGTCCGGGCGCGGCGGCGCCGAGGGGCGCACGAGGCCGGCGTTCCGGCCGGTGCCCATGTGCCCCTTCGGCCGGTCGAAGCAGAACACCATGTCGGCGCGCAGCGGCCCGGTCAGCTTGTGGAACCCGCGCCGCTTCGCACGGGCCTGGACCGCGTACGTCGTCACGCTGTCCCGCCACGGCTTCACGGCCGCCGACGACTCGATCATCCGGCCGCGCCCGACGTGCTTCTTACTGCCCTGGGGGGCGGGCAGTCCTCGGACGACCACCTCGAACACGGGCTTCGGCGGGATCACCAGCGCGGGCGCCGGGGCCACGGCCGGCGCCTCCGGCTCCTCGTCGGCCGGGAGGTCGAGCACCGCGACGGGACCGGCCGGGACCGGCGTGCCGGTGAGGTCGAAGAGGGGAACGGTCTCGATCACGTCGGCTCGCCTCCGGACGGGGCGCCGTCCACGCGCCCCGTCTCCTGGACGGGCAGGAACGGCGGGGCCTGGTCCGCGACGCGCACGAACGTGAGGGTCTGTTCCACGACCGGCGGGGCCTGGTCCTCGACCACGGCGGCCGGCGCCTCCGGCTCGACGGCCGGGGCCTCCTCGACCGGACCGGCCGGGTCCATCCACCCGTCCGGGAGCGGCGGGGCCACCGTCGCCCGGGTCAGGACCAGGTCGTCCGCCTCGACCGCGCGGCAGTTGGCGTCCGCCTCCAGGAACTTCCCGGTCAGCTCGGACGGCTGGAGCTTGGTCTCCGCGACGAGTTGGTCCAGGAGCACGGTCACCCCGGTCTCCAGGTGCCAGCCGACGACGACGACCTGAGCGGTCCGGGTGACGACGTCGACGGACAGCACCTCGACCGGCGTACGGAACCGGGCCTCCCCCCGCGCCTCCAGGTACCGGGCGCCGAGGTGGGTGAGCACCGGCCGGGACTCCTGGAACAGCACGTACCGGCGGGCGGTCAGGTGCTGGATCTGCTCGGCCATCTGCTGGGTGGCCTCGCCGGCCGCGACCGCGCGCAGCGCCGCCTCGACGTCCACCGGGATCGGCTGGACGGTGGCCTGCATGGTCACCCGGTAACGGGCCGCCCTCCAGGCCGCCGTGCCCCGCGTCACCTCCGCCGAACACGGGCAGTCCGCCACGATGCCCCGGACGTCCTCCCGGGTGTGCCCCCGGCACTCCTGGAGCGAGGTCCGCCCCTTCGCGCACAAGTCGGCAGAGCAGCAAGGGCAGTCGGGGCACTCGCGCTGTGCGGGCCTCACGTACTCCGGACCAAAGGTCTCGGTCATGATCGTTCAACTCCTGGGGTCGTTGTGTGCCCGCAGCTCCAGCAGTCCCGGGAACCGTCCGCGTGGATCGCGTGGGGACGGCGCCGCTGCTCGGCGGGGCAGGGGAAGAAGTCGCAGGCGTCGGCCTGGGCGAGGAGGTAGTCCCCCAGCTCGGCCGTCAGGGCGAGCGGGCCGGGCCGGTGCGCGGGCTCCTGCGGGCCGTGGACGAGGTGCCGCCACCAGCGGCCCAGCGCGCTCACGCCGCGCTCCAGAAGGGGATGAGCGGCCACTCCAGGCGCACCCCGAGGGCCCACTCCTCCTTGCCTTCGGTCCGGGCGAAGTAGTCCCGCAGGCCCTCGGCCTGCTCGCGCGCCCACTCCACCTGTGCGGCGTGGAGGTCGCCCAAGGGCGTCCGCTCGATCCAGCGGTACCGGTTGGCGATCTTCCACACCACGGCGCACGCGGCGGTCGCGTCGGCGTCGCTGGTGTGCGCGTTGTCGAGCTGGACCACGTAGTGACGGCACAGGTCCGTCAGGGTCCGCCCGCCCTTGCGGTACCGGTCCACCCGCTTGTCCAGGACGCGCGGGTCCAGGACGTGAGGGGTTACCCGCTCCGTCAGCGGGCGCACGCCGTAGCGGCGCGCCTCGCGGTCGAGCATGGTCAGGTCGAACTGCGCGTTCATGGCGACGACCGGCTGACCGGCCGCGACCGCCAGGGCGAGCGCCGTGGTGACCTCCTCGACCACGGACGCGGCCGGACGCCCGTACGCGCGGGCGTGCTCGGTCGTCACGCCGTGGACCCCGGTTGCCTCCTCCGGGATCTCCACCCCGGGGTCAGCCAGCCACGAACTGCCCTCGTTGGGCGCCCCGCCGCCGTAGCGGACGACGGACGCCGTGACGATCCGGTCCTCCTCGGGGTCTACGCCCGTGCTCTCGATGTCGAAGCCACACAGCGGCTTCCGGTGCCAACTGGTCATGCGGTACTCCGGGTTCAGGAGGGGAGGGGGCGAGGCCGCCGCCCCGGCGGCCCACGAGGGGACCGCCGGGGCGACGACCGGTCACTCAGCGGCGACGGCCGCCCCGCTGCTTCTTGGGCTTGGACCGCCCGCGCTTCTTGGCCTTGACCGGCAGGGCCACAGACCCGGGCCGGGCCGGGTCCTGGGTGGCCTCGGCCGCGCGGTGCGCCCGCTCGGCGTCCGCGACGAGGGCCGCGTCCTCCGGGTCCGGGGCCAGGGTGATCTGGACCTGACCGGCCTCGCCGGCGTCCTCGACGTCACCCAGCGCGCGCAGCGCGGCCGAGGTCGGCACGTACTTCTCCAGGCGCCGGATCGCGGACTTGATCCACATGTCCAGGAAGTGGGTGTGCCAGAAGGAATCCCGGGCGCCGGACTCCTCCGCGCGCCGGTATGCCTCGCTGTACTCGTCGCGGATCTCCTCGGCGTCCTCCCGGTTCAGGAGGACCACGTGGGACCGGCCGCCACCCTTCATCCGGGCGAAGGCGTACGCGAGGATCGCGGCCCCGCGCTGCTCGCGCGGCAGGTCCGGCCGCGCCTTGTGCGTGAAGTCCAGCGGGTACGGTGCGGACGGCTCGGAGGCCCACTCCTCGTTAGCGTGGATCACGCCCACGTGGACCGACTCCACCCGGCCGGACCGGTGCATCAGGTCGATGTAACCCCGGTACGTCGGGATGAACGTCGCCTGTGCCCCGTCGGCCCGGATCACGGACAGCTTGCCGTCCGGCGCCAGGCCGAAGCGGGCGGCCGTCAGGACGGCCTGGAGCTTGCTCGCCGGTGAGCACCGCTTGAGCGTCGGCAGCGCGGCCCGGACGGCGGCGAAGAACGCGCCCGGCTCCACGTGCTCGGGCAGGGCCTCGGTGACGTGCTCCTCGTACCGGCGCAGCCACGACATCTCGCCCTCGGAGGTGTCCGGCTCGTCGTGCCCGGCCGCGGCCTCCTCGACGCCGTCCGGCGTCCGCTCGTGCTGGTCCTCCAGCGCGGGGCCGGCCTTCCCGGCGGTCCGCTCGGCGGCAGCCCTTACGCGGTCCTTGAGACTGGTCGTCATGGTCACAGCTCCTTCGCGGGCACGCGCAGCACACGGGCGCGGAACTCGGTGTAGATGTCGGGGTGTTCGGCCTTGAGCCGGTCCATGTCCAGCGCCTCGACGAGCGTCGTCAGCTCGGCGGCCAGCTCCGGGTACGCCTTCCGGAACCGCGACGGCGCGAAGTTGCCGTTCTGCTTCCACGACCAGGCCACGGACTTGCCGACCTTCGCGACCTCGGACTCCCCGTTGAGGAGGCGCATTTCGTTCTCGACCGTGGTCAGCGCGGTCTCCAGGGCCTCGATCTGTGCCCGGAGGCGCAGCCGCTCCGCGCGCAGCTCCTCGGCACGGTCGCGGTCGACTTCCACGATGTCCTCGGGCTTGGCCGTCCACAGGCGGCCCAGCAGATCCTTCGTGGCCTCCAGGCCGTCCGCCGGGGGCGGGAACCCGTCCACGACGTGCCGCTGGTACCAGCCGCCGCAGGTCTCCGTCAGGTAGCCGATCAGCTCCTCGTCGCGCTCCAGCCGGTGGTAACGCAGCCGGTTACCGCCGATGAGCGCGGCCACCCACGCGTAGTCCCAGCCGCCCACGGCCATGTACCAATGCGCCTGGATCGCGGGGGAGTCGGGGACGCCGTCCTCCCAGTCGTCGGCCTGGTACTCCGACCTGTTCTTGCACTCGACCGGGGCCACCACGGCGCCGCCCTCGTCCAAGGCGTAGCGGTCGACGTTGGCGAGCATCCACGCGTGCTCGGTGTGGACGAGGGTGCCGGGCGGGGTGCTGATCGCGATGCCGGACCGGCGGGAGAAGGACCGGGCGATGACGTCCTCCAGCTCCCGGCCGAACTCCATCGCCTCGTTGTCGCCCTCCACGTCCCGGCCGTGCTTGGCCTCGTAGACGTGCCTGGGCCCCCTGTACTTGTCCAGGCCGAGGATCGCGGCCACGTCGGACCCACCGATCCCGGACCGGCGGACCTGGTGCCACTCCTCCTCGGTAGCGGAGGAGGGGAGCAGCAGGCGCGCGGTCGGCGCGTCGGTCCGGGGCGGGATGGGAGCCGCGGCCGGGGTCGCCGCGTCGAACAGCGGGATCGTGTCGATGGTCGTCGTCACAGCAGGTCCTTACTGACGGCGCGGACGCGAGCGGTGACCTTGCAGGGCTCGCAGCGGCAGCGGTCGGGGTGGTGGAGGGCGCGGAGGCGGCGGGCGCCGGCCATGGCCTCGATCTCGGCGGCGAGGGCGACCGGGTCGGCCGCCGTCCAGGCCGCCGTGGCGCGGTTGTTCAGGCCCCGCGCGGTGACGTCGCTGACGACCTCGCCGACCAGCCGCTGGAACCGCTCGGGCTCCTCGGAGGAGGCGACGCGCAGGAACGCGACGTGCGTAACGGCGGTGAGGCTGCTCACTGGGCACCCCCGCTGTGCAGGAGGTGAGCGGCGGCCTTCGCGGACAGGTGCCCCCGGCGGGCGCGCATCTCCGTACGGATCAGCTCGGCCTCATCGGTCATGCCGTGCTCGACCAGGAGGTTCGCGGCCTGGGCGGCGTGCATCCCGCGCCGCTCCTTCGCGGCGGCCAGGACGAGACCGGCCGCGCTGTCCGGTGTCGGCGGCTCGACCTCCGGCACCGGGGCGGGCAGCTCCAGCAGCGCCGTGGTCGGCACCGGCCGCAGCCGGGACTCGCGCAGGACGTCCGCGTACAGGTCCAGGTGACCGCACGGGTTGGACCACGCGTCGGCGTAGTAGTGCTCACCGTCCTCGGTGATCCGGCTGGTCTTGACGGTGTCCCAGCCACGGGGCCCGCCGCACTGCGGGCAGCGGGCGGCCACGGTCACCGTGACGATGCCGACCCCGGAGTACCCGGGCCCCTCGCCACGGTTGGTGACCCGGACCGTCATGGTCTCCGGGAGCGCGGGCACCGGCTCGTCGCCGGCGACCCAGCGCACCCACAAAGCCCACCCGTTGGCGTGCTGGGCGGCGTACGCCTCGAACTCCCCGGCGGGCTCGTACGCCTTGAATCCCTGTGCGGACGGCACGCGGACGGCGGCCTTCGTCGCGGACTCCCGGGCCGGGTACAGGGCGGCAGCCACCCACACACCCCGCTGCGCGCGCGCAGCGGCAGCGGCACCGGCGTGGTCGGGCTTAGAGCGGTAGATGCTGCGGGACTTCACGCCTGCTCACCCCGCTGACGGGGGACGGACACGCGGCCGGTGAGACCGGGCGGGATGGCGAGGTCCGCGCAGTGCGGGCAGTCGCCGTCCTCGTGCGGGGTGCTCTCCGGGTCGACGTCGGCGAGGGCCGGGGCGGTCTCCGTACGCGACAGGAGCACGCTCACCGGGACGGCCATCCCGCAGGCGAGCATCAGGGCCAGAACGACGTTGCTCACTTGCCCACCTGCCCGTCCTGCGCGGGGCGCGGGCGGCCGATCACGGCGAGCTGTCGGCGGGTCTTCGCGCCGGACGGGTGCCGGAGCGGGGCGCAGTGGGCGCAGTTACGGGGGTCGTGTGAGGCGCTAGGGTGCTGCTTCACGGTTCCTCGATTCGCTTCGTGGTTGAGGTACCGGCGGCGCTGGGGGCGGCGATCAAGGCCCGGCATGGCCCGTCGTCCCCGGTGGCGTCGCCGTTGTTCAGGCGCTGCGCTGCTGGACCGGAGCGGTCTCGATCAGCGGGCGTACGGCGGTCATCGCGCTGATCTCGCGGATGTCCAGGCCGGTGAAGGACACCCGGGCCCCGCCGTCGTTGAACGGGATCTCGCGGGCGTACGCCTTCCGCCGGAGCTGGAGCGCGGACCACGGCAGGAACCGGGCCGCCTCCTCCGGGGTGTAGTGGAAGACCGCGCCCTCGTCGGTGCCGGGGTACGGCACCTCCCGCTCGGGCGCCGGCCTCTTCTTCGGCCCCTGGGCCGGAATGTCGACGGTCCCCTCGGGGGCCGCTTCCTTGGTCGACATGACTTCTCCTCGGGTGATGTCGTCCACCGGCACGTCAAGCGCTTCCGCGAGGCGGTGGATCAGGTCATCGCCAGCCCCGGCCTTGTTGTTCTCGATCCGGGAGAGCTGACTGGCCGACGTACCGGCCATGTCCGCCAGAGCGCGCAGGCTCAGAGACTGGACCTGCCGCAACGCCTTGATTGCCGTGCCGTTCGGTGTCACGTTCAGACACTAGACATGTGATCAACGTGCTTGCAAGACGTATGGGGTACTTCTGAGTGCAGTCTCTGAACATTCACCCGTCTGGTGGTCTATGCCAGATGCACACTTTTCAGACATGTTCTGCAACGCGTGCGCCCATTTGCGCTGGCTGCGCGCCCTTGCCGTTGCACGTGCGTGCGGCATCATGGGGGCCATGACCAGAGACTGGCGCCGGTTGGGCGAGGCGCTAAAGGCCGCTCGCGCAGAACGCGGCATGGAGCAGCAAGACGTCGCCGAGGCCATCGGCGTGAAGCGTGGCGCGCTCCACAACATCGAGAAAGGCGCGATTGCCCGGGTGACCCCCACGGTTCTCGCGTACGCCCGCCTTGTCGGCTGGACCGACCCGTCCGTGGAAGCTGTCCTGTGCGGGGGCGACCCTGTCCTCCGCGAGGACGAGGAAGCGAACCCGGCCCGGACGGAAACGGCACCCGAGGCGCCGGCCTCGGACCTGTCCGTGCTCGTTCAGCAGTCGCTCAGAGAGGGCCCGCTGCTGGACGCGCGGGTGGCGGAGGTGCGTACGCCGTCCGGCAAGGTGCGCGCAACGATCGTGATCCGCGGCGAGGACGGGGCGACGGACGAGGAACTGCTCGCCGCGCTCCGGTCGCTGCGGATCGATGTGACCACCGAGGAGTAGGCGCTTTCCTCGAACGGGTGGACGGATTGGTGCACTTACGAGTGCATATCAGTCACTTGTCACAGACTTTTTACACCTGTTTCACATTGGCGGGTTAAATACCGTGAACGGGTGACGGATGCACCGATTCCCGTTCGGGAGTTCGTATGGCCATACAGCCATGCCGTCGTGCGCGCCGCGTTTCAGGAGCCCCTGGGGGGGTCGTCGCCTGGGTCGATCACGACCACAGCGACAACATCCTTTGCCTGAACGCAGACCACTTCACGGCTCAAGAGGAAGAGGCGATCACCGCACTCCTGGCGGAGGGGAGATACACAACCCGCCAGGTGCTGGACGCCTTCGTGTCTCATGCAGAGGGAGGGTGAGGGGCGTGGCGTACGCCGAGAAGCGAACGGCCCGGGGGAAGACCTATTACCGGGCCTGCTACCAGCGGCCAGACCGCAAGGCACAGGGCGTAGTCGTGGACGCGGACGGTCGAGCCGTCCGGTACCCGACGAAGACCACCGCGCAGAAGGCCGCCGACAAGGCCGAGGTAGAAGCGTTCGAGGCCGCGAAGGCCGGCCGCTACGTGCCACCGGAGCAGGAGGCAGCCGCCCGGCGCGTCACCTTCGGGGAGTTCGCGAAGGAGTGGCTGGAGGGCCAGAGCCTCGCCGACTCCACGATGCAGAACTACCCGCGCTCCCTGGCCCACTTACTGCCGACCTTCGGCGACAAGGCGATCCAGGACATCACCACGGCGATGGTGGACACCTGGGAGAAGGAGCAGCGCAAGCAGTTCGCCGTCAGCAGCGTGCGCACCTACCGCTCCCTCCTCCACCTCATCCTGGCCGATGCCGTGGACGCCGACCTCGCCCCGAAGAACGTCGCGGAGCGCCGTCGAGGACGAGGCCGGCGACACGGGCGCGGCCGGAGCCGCGGCCCGGAGAAAGCCATCACGTCCATGACCGGCTCCCTCCTCATCGCGGAGCGCGCCTCCCTGCTGTCCGGCCGCGACGACGAGTTCGTGGCCCACGTGCTCAAGACGTACACCGGCAAGCGCTGGGGGGAACTGGTCGGCCTGGAGACCCAGTACGCCCGCCCGGACTCCCGCGCGTTCCGCGTCGAGTGGCAGCTCTACGAACTGGACACCGGGGAATTCACCCGCTGCCCGCCGAAGGACGACAGTTACCGCACGATCGACTCCCCGGGGTGGCTGTCCCGCCTCGTCGGGGAGCACGTCACCCGCACCCAGCCGCAGCCCTGCGCCTGCCACGGGCTCACGTACGTGTTCAGCGGCCGGGGCCAGGGCGGCACGAGGCAGGCAGGGCCCACCCTCCGTGAGGTCGCTACGCTCGCCGGGGTGTCCACCGGCACGGTGTCCAACGTGCTCAACCGCCCGGACACCGTCCGGCAGGCGACACGCGAGCGGGTGGAAAAGGCGATCGCGGAGGTGGGGTTCGTCCGGCAGACGGGCCCCGCCCGGGAGGCCGCGCACTGGCGGCGCTCCGGCCACGCACAGTGGATCTTCACCCCGGCCGCCACCGGCTGGTACCCGAGGAAGGCGCCGGCCGAGGCGCACCCCGTGCCGGTCACCGGCGGCCCCTTCCCTGGCGTCCCTGTGCGCGGCCGTGGCGCCTCCGCACGGGCAGAGGCGTGCTGGATGCCGATCAAGGACCGGCTGACCCGCCACGGGCTCCGCCACGGGCACCGCACGCTCATGGAGGAGCTGGGCACCCCGAAGGTGCTCATGGACGAGCGGATGGGTCACGAGGACGGATCGGTCGGCGCCCGGTACACCCACGTGACGGACACCATGCGCGCGCTCCTCATGGAGCAGCTCACCGAGGTCTGGCACGAGTCGCTGGACGACCGCCTGGCCCTCGCCCCCCGCTCCCCGGTGCCGGTCCTGGACCGCTTGTTGCAGGAGCGCGCCGCCGAGCGGTGACACCCCGTTTCAAGATCACACCCAGTTGACACCCAGACACCCAGATACAACGCAGTCAGGGCCGGTCTCCCCGAGGGGAAACCGGCCCTGACCTGCTGTTACGAAGTCGGGGTGGCGGGATTTGAACCCACGACCTCTTCGTCCCGAACGAAGCGCGCTGCCAAGCTGCGCTACACCCCGATCGTCGCCTTGCAGCACTTGCTGTCCTGGCGACATCGATTACTTTAGCGGACCTCTCGCCGGAGACGAAATCCGGTTATCGCGGAGCGGTCGCGCAGGCGCTACACCTGCGGCGTCAGCGTCAGGAGGGTCGCCTCCGGCGGACACGCGAAGCGGACCGGGGTGAAGCGGTTGGTGCCGCAGCCGGCCGACACGTGGAGGTACGCCCGCCGACCCGCCGCCTCGTGCGTGGACAGGCCCTTCACCCGCTTGGTGTCGAGGTCGCAGTTGGTGACGAGCGCCCCGTAGAAGGGGATGCACAGCTGCCCGCCGTGGGTGTGCCCCGCGAGGATCAGCGGGTACCGGTCGGCGGTGAAGGACTCCAGGACGCGCAGGTACGGGGCGTGCACCACGGCCATCGAGAAGTCCGCGTCCTTCTCCGGGCCGCCGGCGACCATCTCGTAGCGGTCCCGCTTGATGTGCGGGTCGTCGAGCCCGGTGAAGGCCAGCTCCAGGCCTTCCAGCTTCAGCCGCCCCCGGGTGTTGGTGAGGTTCAGCCAGCCCGCCGCGTCGAAGGCGTCCCGCATCTCCTCCCAGGGGTTGTGGACGGCGCCGACGACGGGCTTGTTGCCGTTCAGCCCGTGCCGGCCCTGGGCCTTCTCCAGCAGGTAGCGCCCGGGGTTGCGCAGCCGCGGCCCGTAGTAGTCGTTCGACCCGAAGACGTACACGCCCGGGAAGGACATCAGGGGGCCCAGCGCGTCGAGCACCTCGGGGATGCCCTCGGTGTCGGAGAGGTTGTCGCCCGTGTTGACGACGAAGTCGGGGCGCAGGCCGGCCAGGGACTGCAGCCAGGCGCGTTTCTTGCGCTGCCCGCCCACCATGTGGATGTCGGACACCTGGAGTACGCGCAGCGGACGCATCCCCCGGGGAAGGACCGGCACCGTGACCCGGCGCAGGCGGAAGGACCTCGCCTCGAAACCGGCGGCATAGGCCACACCCGCGGCCCCCACCGCAGCGATTCCGGCAGCCGCTTTCAGGGGTACTCCGTAACGCGCACGCATGGCCCCATCGTCTCAGACGCGGAAAACCAGTGAGCGCCACTGCCCCCGCACCTGGCAGACTCACATCCATGACCACGCTCAAGGCCAAGCTCCAGGAAGACCTCACGACCGCCATCAAGGCACGTGACGAGCTGCACTCGTCCACGCTGCGCCTGACCCTCTCCGCCATCACCAAGGAGGAGGTCGCCGGCAAGGAGGCACGTGTGCTCTCCGACGAGGAAGTCCTCAAGGTGATCGCCAAGGAGGCGAAGAAGCGCCGCGAGGCGGCGGAGGCCTTCGCCCAGGGCGGCCGTGCCGAGCAGGCCGCGCGGGAGACCGCGGAGGGCGAGTTCCTCGACACGTACCTGCCCAAGCAGCTCACCGACGACGAGCTCGTCGCGATCGTGGCGCAGGCGGTCGAGGAGGCCAAGGCCGCGGGTGCCGAGGGGCCGCGGGCCATGGGCGCCGTCATGAAGATCGTGAACCCGAAGGTCGCCGGGCTGGCGGAGGGCGGGCGTGTCGCCGCCGTCGTCAAGCAGCAGCTCTCGTAGGGCCGGGAACAGATCCGGGAAGTGACGGGGGAGGGCCCCAGCCGGAACCGGCTGGGGCCCTCCCCCGTGTGGTGCGCCGACCGTTACTGGTCGTCGGGGCCGCCGATCAGGCCGCCCGGGTCGATCGTGACCCCGGGGAAGGGGGGTTGCGGACTGACACCGCCCGTTGCCCCGCCCGTGGCGCCCCCGGTGGCTCCGGCGGTCTGACCGCCGGGCCGCCCGCCGGGCTTTCCGTCGCCGCCCGGCTTGCCGGGCCTGGTCGGGGTGGTGGTGGGCGGCTTGTTGCCGCGGGAGCCGCCGGACGGAACGTTCGATTCCGGGATGCTGACCGTGACGAAGCGCAGGGCCTCACGACCGTCCAGCGCGCCCGTGACCGCGTCCTTCCAGATCGGGCCGGGCAGACCGCCGCCGAAGACCTTCAGGTAGGGCTTGCCGCCGATCACGATGTTCTCCATCGTGACCTTCTTGGCCCCGCCCGAGCCGACCCACACCGCGCCGGAGATGTTCGGGGTGTAGCCCACGAACCAGGCGTTGTAGCGGTTGTCCGTCGTACCCGTCTTGCCCGCGCTGTCGCGGTCGGTCAGACCGGCCCGCTCACCGGTGCCGGAGTCGATCACTCCGCCCAGCAGGGTGTTGATGGTGTCGGCGGTCGTCTCCGACATCGCCCGCTCGCACTTGCTCTTCGGCACCGAGAGGGCCTTGTTGTGCGCGTCGGTGATCGACTCGATGGCGACGGGGGTGCAGTAGACGCCGCGGTTGGCGAAGGTCGCGTACGCGTTGGCCATCGTCAGCGGGGACATCTCCTCCGAGCCGAGCGCGATGGCCGGGCCGTCGGCCAGCTTCGCCCCGCTCGCCGGGACCACGCCGAGCTTCTGCGCCATCTCCGACACCGGGCACAGGCCGATCTCGGAGATCATTTCGACGAAGTAGGTGTTGATCGACTTCTCCATCGCCGTCCGCAGCGCGTAGGGGCCGATCTCGTCCTCGGTCTCGTTCTCCGCCGATTCCTTGCTGACGTTGACGTACTGGGACCCGTCGCAGCGGGAGATCCCGCTCGGGTAGTCCATCTTGTTCGGCGCCGGGTAGACCTTCGTCGGCGGCAGGCCCCGCTCCAGCGCGGCGGCCGCGATGAAGGGCTTGAAGGTCGAGCCGACCTGGAAGCCGAAGTTCGAGCCGCCCATCCGCTTGTCCACGGAGTAGTTGATCTGCGTCTCGTTCTTCCCGAAGCCGTACGGCTTGGACTGACCCATCGCCAGCACCCGTCCGGTGCCCGGCTGGACCATGGTCACGGCCGTCGCGATCGCGTCGTCCTGGTAGACGTGGTCCTTGATCGACTCGTTGGCCGCGTCCTGCGACTGCGGGTCCAGGGTCGTGCGGACGGTCAGGCCGCCCTGGTTCCAGACCTTCGCCCGCTCCTCGCGCGTCTTGCCGAAGGCGGCGTCGGTCAGGAAGGTGTTGCGCACGTAGTCGCAGAAGAAGCCCGCGCCCTTGACCGCGGTGATGCAGCCGTTCTTCGGCCTGGTCACCTTCAGGGTGACCGGCTTCGCCTTGGCCGCGTCCGCCTCCGCCTGCGAGACGTCCTTGGTGTCGGCCATCCGCTGCAGGACGATGTTGCGGCGCTTCGTCGCCTCCTGGGTGTCGTTCACCGGGTCGTACCGGCTCGGCGACTGCACGACGCCGGCCAGCAGCGCGGACTCCTCCAGGGCCAGGTCCTTGGCCGGCTTGCTGAAGTAGCGCTGGGCCGCGGATTCGATTCCGTACGCCTGCTGGCCGAAGTACGTGATGTTGAGGTAGTTCTCGAGGATCTTCTTCTTCCCGAGTTCCTCCTCGACCTGGATCGCGTACTTCAGCTCGCGGATCTTGCGGCCGAGGCTCTTCTCCTGGGCCTCGCGCACCTTGGTCTCGTCGTCGCCGGCCTCTTCGACGAACACGTTCTTCACGTACTGCTGGGTGAGCGTGGAGGCGCCCTGTGCGGCGCCGCCCTCCTGCGCGTTGCGGTTGACCGCGCGCAGGATGCCCTTGAGGTCGACGGCTCCGTGTTCGTAGAAACGGGAGTCCTCGATGGCGACGATCGCCTTCTGCATGTACGGGGAGATCGCCGTGAGCGGGACCACTTGCCGGTCGCGCGAATAGACGGTGGCGATCAAGCCACCCTCGGCGTCCAGAATCGTGGTCCGCTGGCTCAGTGGCGGAGTCTTGAGATTGGCCGGGATCTCATCGAATCCCTCGACCGTGCCCTTGGCTGCCAGCCCCAGGGCGCCTGCAGCCGGAATCGCCATGCCGGCCAGCACAACTCCGGAGAGAACGGACACCCCGAGGAACTTGGCGGCCTGCTGGCTCCCCGTGAGCCCGCCGCCCGAGCGCTTCTTTCCCATAGGGGGCAGCCTACGTTCTGATTCGCCGGACACGCGCGAATGCCTTGGCCTAAGCTGTCCCCAACTGTCACAGCAGTGCGGTGCGACATCAACCCCTCGGCTTGATTTTCACCCTTCCCGAATGGGGTGGACGTATGTCCGAATCTCGCCCCTCTGCTGAAGCTGATCCGCCGATTCCACCCGAATTGCCGGAATGGCCGGGCATGTCGCCGGATCACTCCGTCGGGTGATCTGCCGCTTACCCATAGTCCGTTCGGACCATTCAAGATTGGGCCCGTCGGGGGTGTTGCACTGTGCCCGCCTTCCGTAACGTCCTCAACTGGCAGCGGTGAATATGCCGCTACCGCCGTGGGGGAGCCTCGATTCGGGAGAGGACGGCGCCGGGATGGGCTGGGTTACCGACTGGAGTGCGCAGGCAGCCTGCCGCACTACCGATCCGGATGAACTGTTCGTTCAAGGAGCGGCACAGAACAGGGCCAAGGCGGTGTGCACCGGATGTCCGGTGCGGACCGAATGCCTGGCCGATGCGCTCGACAATCGCGTCGAGTTCGGCGTGTGGGGCGGAATGACCGAGCGGGAACGACGTGCGCTGCTGCGCCGGCGTCCCACCGTCACCTCGTGGCGACGGCTGCTCGAAACCGCCCGTACGGAGTACGAGCGCAGTACGGGCATCCTCACCATGGATGCAGACACGGAGATCGACGTTCCGTACGAGACTTACGCGGCAGCCGGGTAGACCACGCGGACGCCACGACGTACGAACGCCTACGCTCCGGCCGGAACCCCGGCCGCGAGTCGCTCTCCGATGGCCCGTAGCCCGGCGAGGTCGTGCACATCGCCGGGCAGGGCGGCCACTTCGGCCACCGCCACCTCGGGGTGCAGTGAGGTGAAGCGATCGCGTGTGCGCTGCTCACGCGCGATCACCTGCATCCGTTCGGCATGCAGGCGCAGCAGTCCTGCCGTGATCCGGTCGACGACCGCGGTATCGCCTTCGGTGCCGGGGGAGCCTGTCTCGGGAGGGTTCGCGGTCTTTGCGGTCCGTGCCGTCTCTGCTGTCGGCGCGGTCGCCGTTTGTGCGGTCGCCGTCCGTGTGGTCCCGGCCGTCTCGGTCGGTCCTGCGGCCGGGTCACGAAGTCCAGCTTTCCCGGACTCCTGATCGACAATGCCGCCTTCTTCAAGATTCTCTGCGGCGGCCAACGCCCGTTCGGCGGACAGCTGGTCGGCGCCGCTGCCGTGCACCCGGTTCAGTACCAGCCCGGCCAGCGGCATGCTCTCCGCGGCCAGCCGCTCCACGAAATACGCCGCCTCGCGCAGGGCGTCCGCTTCGGGCGCCGCCACCACCAGGAAGGCCGTGCCGGGAGCCTGGAGCAGCCGGAAGGTCGCGTCGGCGCGCGTGCGGAAGCCGCCGAACATCGTGTCCATCGCGGCCACGAAGGTCTGCACGTCCTTCAGCAGCGAGGCCCCCATCAGCTTGCTGAGGGTGCCGGTCATCATCGACATGCCGACATTGAGGAACTTCATCCCCGCCCGGCCGCCCACCTTCGCCGGAGCCATGAGCACCCGGATGAACTTCCCGTCCAGGAAGGACCCGAGGCGCTTGGGCGCGTCCAGGAAGTCCAGCGCGGACCGGCTCGGCGGGGTGTCCACGATGATGAGGTCCCAGTCGTCCCTGGCCCGCAGCTGTCCCAGCTTCTCCATCGCCATGTACTCCTGCGTGCCCGCGAAGCCGGCCGACAGCGACTGGTAGAAGGGGTTGGCGAGGATGGCCCGGGCCCGCTCGCCGTCTGCGTGCGCCTCGACGATCTCGTCGAAGGTCCGCTTCATGTCCAGCATCATGGCGTGCAGTTCACCGCCGTCGGCGCCCACGCCCGCGACCTTGCGCGGGGTGTTGTCCAGCGAGTCGATGCCCATCGACTGCGCGAGCCGGCGCGCCGGGTCGATGGTGAGCACGACCGCCTTCCGCCCGCGCCCGGCCGCCCGTACGCCCAGCGCCGCGGCCGTGGTGGTCTTGCCGACCCCGCCCGCCCCGCAGCACACGACGATCCGGGTCTCCGGGTCGTCCAGCAGCCGGTCGACCGCCAGCCGCGGCGGAGTGTCCAGTCCCACGGTGTCCACCCCCTCGCTCATTCGGCCACCGTCTGCTTCCGCAGTTCCTTGGCCAGCTCGTACAACCCGGCCAGATCCACCCCGGCGCCGAGCAGGGGCAGTTCGTACGTCGGCAGGTCCAGCCCCGCCAGTACGGTGCGCTGCGCGCGCTCCAGCTCCACCCGGCTCGCGTGCTCGGCGGCCTGCGTGAGCAGCGGGTCCACCAGCCGCTCGGCCAGCCCGCCGCGGCGCGCGCCGCCGAGGCCCGCCCGGGACAACGCCCTGGCCACCTCGGCGCGGTGGTCGCCGGCCGCGGTGCGCAGGGTGTCCTCGTCAACATGGTGCGGCCGCACCATGTTGACGACGACCCGGCCGACGGGCAGCCCGGCCTCGCGCAGTTCCTCGATGCCGTCGGCGGTCTCCTGGACGGGCATCTCCTCCAGGAGGGTGACCAGGTGGACGGACGTCTCGGGGGACTTGAGCACCTTCATGACGGCCTGCGCCTGGTTGTGGATCGGCCCGAACCGGGCCAGGCCCGCCACCTCGTCGTTGACGTTCAGGAACCGGGTGATCCGCCCGGTCGGCGGCGCGTCCATGATCACGTGGTCGTAGACGTACCGGCCGGCCTTGTCCTTGCGCCGCACCGCCTCGCACGCCTTGCCGGTCAGCAGGACGTCACGCAGTCCCGGGGCGATGGTCGTCGCGAAGTCGATCGCGCCGAGCTTCTTGAGCGCGCGGCCGGCCGAGCCGAGCTTGTAGAACATCTGGAGGTAGTCCAGCAACGCCCGTTCGGCGTCGATGGCGAGCGCGAAGACCTCACCGCCCCCGCCGGGCGCGACGGCGATCTTCCGCTCCTCGTACGGGAGCGCCTCGGCACCGAAGAGCTGCGCGAGCCCCTGCCTGCCCTCGACCTCCACCAGAAGAGTCCGCTTGCCCTCGCGTGCGAGGGCAAGCGCGAGTGCCGCGGCGACCGTGGTCTTGCCGGTGCCGCCCTTGCCGCTGACCACCTGGAGCCTGCTCACAGCGTCCGAGCCTAACCACTCGTCTCCCGGAACATGCATGAGCCTCCCCCCGGACTCGGCCCGGGGGGAGGCTCGGCACCACAGGCACTACCCTCGCTCCCATGACCAAGAAGTTCGAATACGCGACGGTCCCGCTGCTGGTTCACGCCACCAAGCAGATCCTGGACACCTGGGGCGAGGACGGCTGGGAGCTCGTCCAGGTCGTGCCCGGCCCGAACAACCCCGAGCAGCTCGTGGCCTACCTCAAGCGGGAGAAGGCATGAGCGGGCTTGTCGAGGCGAAGCTGGCCGACCTCGGCCTGACCCTGCCCGAGGTCGTCCCGCCGCTGGCCACGTACCAGCCGGCCGTCCGCTCGGGCGTGTACGTCTACACCGCGGGCCAGCTCCCGATGGTGAAGGGCAACCTGCCGGTCACCGGCAAGGTCGGTGCGGAGGTCTCGCCGGAGCAGGCCAAGGAGCTTGCCGCCACGTGCGCGCTGAACGCCCTGGCCGCCGTGAAGTCGGTCGTCGGCGACCTCGACAAGATCGCGCGTGTCGTGAAGGTCGTCGGCTTCATCGCCTCGGCCCCCGACTTCACGGCCCAGCCGGGTGTGCTCAACGGTGCGAGTGAGCTCCTGGGCGCCGTCCTCGGCGACAAGGGCGTCCACGCCCGCAGCGCGGTTGGCGTGGCGGTCCTGCCGCTGGACGCCCCGGTCGAGATCGAGATCCAGGTCGAACTGGTCCCCGGAGCCTGACCCCTCCCGGGAGGGGGCCACGAGCCCGGCCCCGGCCGCCCCGCGCGGCGGCGGCCGGGCTCTGCCGAATCCAGCCCCTCCGGCGTTCGAGGAGTGGGGGTCCCCCCGGACGAAGTCTGGGGGAGGGTACGGGGCGGAGCCCCGGGTCTTCGAGGCCGGGCGCAGACCTGCCGAGCCGCCGGCCGCGGCAGGGGACCCTCGAACATCGGGCCGGATGGCCGTAGCATCCGGCCATGCCGAATGGTCAGCATGGTCAGCAGCAGCCCCCCGCCGGAGGCCAGTGGTACCCGCCGGAGTGGCCCGACCGCATCCGCGCGCTCGCGGACGGCTCCCTCGTCCCGGTGCCACCGCGACGCGCCGCCACCGTGATGCTCCTGCGCGACACCCCCGCCGGTCCCGCCGTGCACATGCTGCGCAGACGGGCTTCCATGGCCTTCGCCGGGGGCGCGTACGCCTATCCGGGCGGCGGGGTCGATCCCCGCGACGAGGAGCACCAGGTGGGCTGGGCGGGGCCCTCGCAGCAGGACTGGGCCGCCCGGCTCGGTACGGACGCCCGGACCGCCCAGGCCATCGTCTGCGGCGCCGTACGGGAGACCTTCGAGGAGGCGGGTGTCCTGCTCGCCGGGGAGACCCCGGACACCGTCGTCGGTGACACCACGGGTGACGACTGGGAGGCCGACCGGCAGGCCCTGGTCGCCCGCGAGCTGTCCTTCGCGGAGTTCCTCGACCGCCGCGGCCTGCGGCTGCGCTCCGACCTGCTCGGGGCGTGGGCCCGCTGGATCACCCCCGAGTTCGAGCCGCGCCGCTACGACACCTGGTTCTTCGTCGCGGCCCTCCCCGAGGGCCAGCGCACCCGCAACGCCTCCACCGAGGCCGACCGGACCGTCTGGATCCGCCCGGCCGACGCGGCCGCCGGCTACGACAAGGGCGAGCTGCTGATGATGCCGCCGACCATCTCCACCCTGCGCTCCCTGGAGCCGTACGGGAGCGCCGTCGACGCGCTCACCGCGGCCGCCGGCCAGGACCTCACCCCGGTGCTGGCCGAGGCCGTGCTGGAGGACGGCGAGGTGGTGCTCAGCTGGCCGGGCCACGACGAGTTCACCAAGCGGGTCCGCCTCGGCCGTCCGGGAGGCACCGCATGAGCGACGCCGCCGCACTGCCCGGACAGCCCCGCGGAGTGGTCACCTCCGGGCCGGCGACCGCCCGCGCGGTGAACGTCCTGGCCCCCAACGCCTCCGCGATGACCCTGGACGGCACCAACACCTGGCTCCTCTCCGAGCCCGGCTCCGACCTGGCCGTCGTGATCGATCCCGGCCCGCTGGACGAGGTACACCTGCGGGCGGTCATCGCCACCGCCGAGCAGGCCGGCAAGCGGATCGCCCTCACCCTGCTCACCCACGGCCACCCCGACCACGCCGAGGGCGCGGGCCGTTTCGCCGAGCTCACCGGTACCAAGGTCCGCGCCCTGGACCCGGCCCTGCGCCTCGGCGACGAGGGCCTGGCCGCCGGGGAGGTGATCCGGACCGGCGGGCTGGAGCTGCGCGTGGTCCCGACCCCGGGCCACACCAGCGACTCGCTCTGTTTCCACCTGCCCGCCGACCGGGCCGTGCTGACCGGCGACACCATCCTCGGCCGCGGCACCACGGTCGTCGCCCACCCCGACGGCCGCCTCGGCGACTACCTGGACTCCCTGCGCCGCCTGCGCTCGCTCACCGTGGACGACGGGGTGCACACCGTCCTTCCGGGCCACGGGCCGGTCCTGGAGGACGCACAGGGAGCCGTCGAGTACTACCTGGCCCACCGCGCGCACCGGCTCGCCCAGGTCGAGACCGCCGTCGAGAACGGGTTCGTCACCCCCGAGGCGGTCGTGGCCCGGGTCTACGCGGACGTGGACCGCTCCCTGTGGCCGGCGGCGGAATGGTCCGTCCGGGCGCAGCTCGAGTACCTTCAAGATCACGGACTGATCCCTGGAGGGCCCGAATGAACACCGTGTTCCTGCTCGTCATGCTGATCGGCACCGCCGGATGGATCACCTCGGCGGTGTCGCTGCGCGTGAAGAGCCTCCAGCTCAAGGCGGACCTGATGGAGCGCCGCCTGGCCCTCGTGCTGGACCACTTCGGCATAGAGGAGCCGGAGCCGGCCGGCATGGACGAGGTACGCGCCCTGATCGCGGCCGACCGGCAGATCTCGGCGATCAAGGCCTACCGCCAGATCACCGGCGCGGGCCTGGCCGAGGCCAAGCTGGCCGTCGAGGCCCTCGCCGACACCCGGAAGTCCTAGCCCGCGTCCCGCGGGGTCTTCGTGCCGTGCCGGGCCGTGTACTCGTCCGCGAGCCACGGCCCGAGGTCCTCGACGTACGCGCGCAGCACGGCCGGGTCGGCGACCGGATTCAGTGCCAAGACGGCGGCGGCGCGCATCTGGGCCGCGCGCTCCGGGTAGTAGCCGCCGAAGATCTCCGCGGACTCGGCGAGGTCGCTGGTCCAGCCGCCCCACCGCGGCATCACCAGCGTGAACCCGGTGCGGACCAGGTGCCGTGAGAAGAACCGGCACAGCCTCCGGCATTCGTCCTCGGTCGACGCCTCCCGCACCCGCCTGCGCCACCCGGGCAGTACGTCGGCCAGGTCGCCGTTGGTCTCGCGGGCGAGCAGGCTGTCCGGACGGTAGCGCGGCAGGTGCTCGGCCAGGTCCGCGCCGAGCAGCGGCGTGCACAGGCAGGCGAGGAACCAGCCCAGGTCGAATCGTTCCGCCTCGCTCAGCAGGGTGTCCTTGCCGTACAGCAGGATGCCGGCGCCCTCGATCTCCGGGAAGTCCTCGTCGAGCCCGCGCGCCAGCACCTCTGCGGCGTCGCGGTCCTCGTCGGCGGGCTCGTGGTGCAGGGCCAGCAGGAGGTCGAGGTCGGACCGCCCGGGCCGGGCCGTCCCGCGCGGCACGGACCCGTACAGGTACGCGCTGTGCAGCCGCCGGCCGTACGCGTCGCGGAGCCGTCCGCGGGCGGCCGCGACGACGCCGGCGAACTCCCCCTGGACCTGCCCGAGGGAGCCCTCGCGCTCGAAGTACTCGTACGTGTCCAGCCCTCTGTGCCCCATGCCTCCACTGTGCACGGACCAGCCCCGCCGGCGGTCGAGGCGCGGGGCCTTGTCCTGGACATGCGGAAGGGGGCCCCGCCCCTCGGGCAGGACCCCCTCGAACCGCTGGGACCCGGCGTCAGCGCGAGCGCTTCGCCAGGCGCTCCACGTCCAGCAGGATGACCGCACGCGCCTCCAGGCGGAGCCAGCCGCGGCCCGCGAAGTCGGCCAGGGCCTTGTTCACCGTCTCGCGGGAGGCGCCGACGAGCTGTGCGAGCTCCTCCTGCGTGAGGTCGTGCACCACGTGGATGCCCTCCTCCGACTGCACGCCGAAGCGGCGCGACAGGTCGAGGAGCGCCCGCGCCACACGGCCGGGAACGTCGGAGAAGACCAGATCGGACATCTGGTCGTTGGTCTTGCGCAGGCGCCGGGCGACGGCGCGCAGCAGCGCGGTCGCGACCTCGGGCCGGGCGTTGAGCCAGGGCTGGAGGTCGCCGTGGCCGAGGCCGAGCAGCTTGACCTCGGTCAGGGCGGTGGCGGTGGCGGTACGCGGGCCCGGGTCGAAGAGCGACAGCTCGCCGATCAGCTCGCCGGGGCCGAGGACGGCCAGCATGTTCTCGCGGCCGTCGGGGGAGGTGCGGTGCAGCTTCACCTTGCCCTCGGTCACGACATACAGCCGGTCGCCGGGGTCGCCCTCGTGGAACAGGGCGTCACCGCGTGCGAGGGTCACCTCGCCCATGGAGGCGCGGAGCTCCGCGGCCTGCTCGTCATCGAGCGCCGCGAAGAGCGGGGCGCGCCGCAGAACGTCGTCCACGAGTCTCTCTCCTATGTCGACCAGCTCACGGGGACCGTGCTCCCCATTTTGCCGGACGGCTCAAACAGTGCGATCAATCACAAGGATGCCGGACGGACGGGCGTGCTGTGCGGCGAGAGGCCAATCGGAGTGGTGTTACCTGAGGTCCGGGCGGGTGTCAGCGGCCGGCCTTAGGCTGGCCGGGTGTCCAATAAGCCGGTGAGAGCACAGGCCAAGGGGTCCGCAGGAGTGACGGCGCCCCAAAATTCAGCCGTGGGCGAACATGCCCCAGTGAACGCGTCCGCGGGGGCGGCGGCCACCCCTCAGGGCAAAGTTTCGGCCAAGAAATCGAAGGCGGCCAAGCCGGAATCGCGGCTGGCCATGGTGCGCAGGGCGCGGCGCATCAACCGTGAGCTGGCCGAGATCTATCCATACGCCCATCCGGAGCTCGACTTCCGCAATCCCTTCGAACTGCTCGTCGCGACGGTGCTCTCCGCGCAGACGACCGACCTGCGGGTGAACCAGACGACCCCGGCCCTGTTCGCCGCCTACCCGACGCCCGAGGACATGGCCGCGGCCGCTCCCGAGCACCTGGAGGAGCTGATCCGGCCGACCGGGTTCTTCCGGATGAAGGCCAAGTCCCTGCTCGGCCTCTCGCAGGCTCTGCGGGACGACTTCGGCGGGGAGGTGCCGGGCCGGCTCGAAGACCTGGTGACCCTGCCCGGAGTGGGCCGCAAGACCGCGAACGTGGTCCTCGGCAACGCGTTCGGCGTCCCCGGGATCACCGTCGACACCCACTTCGGCCGACTGGTGCGCCGCTGGAAGTGGACCGGGCAGCAGGACCCGGAGAAGGTCGAGGCCGAGATCTGCGCGATCTTCCCGAAGAGCGAGTGGACGATGCTCTCGCACCGCGTCGTCTTCCACGGCCGCCGGATCTGCCACGCGCAGCGGCCGGCCTGCGGGGCCTGCCCGATCGCCCCGCTCTGCCCGGCGTACGGGGAGGGCGAGACGGACCCGGAGAAGGCGGCGAAGCTGCTCAAGTACGAGAAGGGCGGCCAGCCGGGCCAGCGGCTGACCCCGCCCCCGGACTACCCGGGCCTCCCCGCGCTGCCGCTGGGGGGTGCTCCGGCGCCGTCCTGAGCGGTCCCGGGCGGACCTGCAGTGGCGCTGCACCTGAGGAACCAATCGGTACCCGCACTGCGTTTGGCGGTGTGGGAGATCACGGACGGGGATGCCTATGACGCGCGGTAGCGGTAGCGGTACACGGGACGAGACTGCGGCGGGAGCCCGCGAGGGCGACGGCATCGCGCTCAGCACGCACGGCCTGCCCGCCTGGCTCGACCCCGTCGTCGAGGCCGCCCGGAACGTGCAGCCGCGGCAGCTGAGCCGGTTCCTGCCGCCCGAGGACGGCCGCGGGCGGCAGTCCGCCGTGCTCGTCCTCTTCGGGGAGGGCCCCCGCGGCCCCGAGCTGCTCCTCATGGAGCGCGCCGGCACCCTGCGCTCGCACGCGGGGCAGCCGTCCTTCCCCGGTGGTGCGCTGGATCCGGAGGACGGAGATCCGCACACCACCGGCCCGCTCCGCGCCGCGCTGCGCGAGGCCGAGGAGGAAACCGGACTCGATCCTTCCGGCGTCCAGCTCTTCGGTGTGCTGCCCCGGCTCTACATCCCGGTCAGCGAGTTCGTCGTGACCCCGGTCCTCGGCTGGTGGCGCGCCCCCAGCCCGGTCGGCGCCGTGGACCCGGCCGAGACGGCCCGGGTCTTCACGGTCCCCGTGGCAGATCTCACGGATCCCGAACACCGGGTCATGGCCGTCCACCCGGCCGGCCACCAAGGGCCGGGATTCACCGTCGAATCGGCTCTGGTCTGGGGTTTCACCGCCGGAGTGATCGACCGCATCCTGCACTTCGCTGGCTGGGAGCGCCCCTGGGACCGCACGCGCCAGGTCCCGCTCGACTGGCGCGCATGAGACGGTGGCCCACGTGAACGTGCTGGACATCCTGTTGCTGCTCGCCGCCGTGTGGTTCGCGATCGTCGGCTACCGCCAGGGGTTCGTCGTCGGCATCCTGTCGGTGATCGGATTCCTCGGCGGTGGCCTCATCGCCGTGTCCCTGATCCCGCTGGTCTGGGACCGGGTGACGGACAACGGCACCCAGGTGTCCACCACCGTCGTCGTCATCGCCGTCGTCGTGATCATCGTCTGCGCCTCGATCGGCCAGGCCCTGACCACCCACCTCGGCAACCGGGTCCGCCGCCAGATCACCTGGTCACCGGCGCGCGCCCTCGACGCGACCGGCGGCGCCCTGGTCAACGTGGTCGCGATGCTGCTGGTGGCCTGGCTGATCGGACTGCTGCTCGCCGGGACATCCCTGCCCACCCTGGGCAAGGAGGTCCGCAACTCCAAGGTGCTCCTCGGCGTGTCGCGGGTGCTGCCCGACCAGGCGAACACCTGGTTCATGGACTTCAGCTCCACCCTCGCGCGCAACGGCTTCCCGCAGGTGTTCACCCCGTTCTCCAACGAGCCGATCACCGAGGTCAGGGCACCCGATCCGGCGCTCGCGATCAGCCCCGTCGCCGAGCAGGCCAAGCGCTCGATCGTGAAGGTCGTCGGCACCGCGCCCAGCTGCAGCAAGGTGCTGGAGGGCACGGGCTTCGTCTTCGCGCCCGGCAAGGTGATGACCAACGCGCACGTCGTCGGCGGGGTCGGCGAGCCGACCGTCCAGATCGGCGGCGAGGGCAAGCTCTACGACGGCAAGGTCGTGCTCTACGACTGGGAGCGCGACATCGCCGTACTGGACGTGCCCAAGCTGAAGGCGCCGGCGCTGGAGTTCACCGACAAGGACGCGACGAGCGGCAGCGACGCGATCGTCGCCGGCTTCCCGGAGAACGGCGCGTACGACGTCCGCGCCGCCCGCGTCCGCGGCCGGATCAATGCCAACGGACCGGACATCTACCACCGCGGTACTGTCCGACGGGACGTCTACTCGCTGTTCGCGACCGTCCGCCAGGGCAACTCCGGCGGCCCGCTGCTGACCCCCGAAGGCAAGGTGTACGGGGTCGTCTTCGCGAAGTCCCTCGACGACCCGAACACCGGCTACGCGCTGACGGTGGACGAGATCCGCGACGACATCCAGAACGGCAAGGTCGCCGACCGGCGGGTCCACAGCCAGGGGTGCGCCCTCTGAGGCACCGCCCCCGCCGGGCTCCTACGTCCGTGGATGGCGCAGGCGCGCCGAGACCCAGCGGGCCCGGCGGCGCAGGATGCGCGGAATCCCGAGGCGGAGGTCGTGGCCGTGGCGGCCGGCCCTCTCGTGGGTGCTCGGCGTAGCCGCCGAGCGGTGTTTGTGCGCGGTGTCACCGTAGTCGTGCGTCCAGCTCATACTCCGAGCTGTGCCCGTGCCCCAAGGTCGGTAACCCCGTCAGGGGCGGCCAATTGGCCTATGCGCCAGGCAATTGAATGCTCGTAAGACGAGCATGTGAGCGAACTGTCCGACTTTCACAGGGTGGTCGGGTCCGACCGGAGGTCCGACCGGAGGTCCGGACCGAGACCCTGGCGCAGGACCTGAGGGGGGCGGCCGGAGGGCGGCGCGGAGGTCCGGCTCAGCGGTCCGGCTCGGGATCCTTGAGCCAGTTCACCAGCTCCGTCGAGAAGGCCACGGGGTCCTCCTCGTGCGGGAAGTGTCCGAGCCCGTCGAACAGCCGCCACCGGTACGGGGCTTCGACGTACTCCCCGGACCCGGCCGCACTGCGCGTCCGCATCACCGGGTCGAGCGATCCGTGCAGATGCAGTGTCGGCACCCGCAGCGGCCGCTTCATCCGCCGGTTGAACTGCAGCCCGTCGGGCCGCGCCATCGACCGCATCATCCAGCGGTACGGCTCGATCGAGCAGTGCGCGGTGGACGGGATGCACATGGCCCGCCGGTACACGGCGAGGTCCTCCTCCTCGGGCGGCCGCGGCCCCGACCAGTCCCGGATCAGGTCCCCTACGAGGGCCCCGCCGTCGGCGACGAGTTGACGCTCCGGCACGAACGGCCGCTGGAAGCCCCAGATGTGCGAACTGGCCCGCGTCTGCCCGAAGTCCGACAGCATCGCCGAACGCCAGCGGCGCGGGTGCGGCATGGAGGAGACGACGAGCCGGCGCACCAGCTTGGGCCGCATCACGGCCGCCGTCCAGGCGAGGTACCCGCCCAGGTCGTGCCCGACGAGGGCTGCGTCCGGCTCGCCGAGCGACCGTACGACCCCGGTGATGTCGAGGGCCAGATTGGCCGGGTCGTAGCCGCGCGGGGTGCGGTCGCTGCCGCCCACTCCGCGCAGGTCCATCGCGACCGCCCGGTACCCGGCGTCGGCGAGCGCGGTCAGCTGGTGCCGCCAGGTCCACCAGAACTGCGGGAACCCGTGGAGCAGCAGCACCAGCGGCCCGTCGCCGAGTTCGGCGACGTGGAAGCGGGCGCCGTTCGCGGCGACGTCCCGGTGCGTCACCGCCTGCCCGCCGGGGAGGTCGAGCCGTACCGCCGTGGCAGCCGTGGGGGGAATGCTGGAATCCGGGGTGGGCGCTGTCATGAGGACGAGCGTGCCACACCCACAACGTTGTCACTCACCGGCCGCGGGTGCGGCTTGACGGTCCCGACCAGTGCGGCGGTCTGCTTGACGGAGGCGATGGACCTCTCCGGCGGCGTGATCTTCTTGAACTTCCGCACCGCGATCAGCACCAGCACACCCGCGATGAGCAGGAACGCACTGCCGACGATGAGGAAGGACCAGGCGAGCCCGAGCCCGAGGTTGTGGATCCCGTACGCGGCGGCGAAGGTCAGGGCCGGAAGCGAGAAGACCGCGAGCATACCTGCGGCGGCGAGGGAGGCGGAGCCGCTGCCCACGCGCTTGACGTCCTCGCGGATCTCCGCCTTGGCGAGGGCGATCTCGTCGTGAACCAGGGCGGACATCTCGGCGGTGGCCGAGGCGACCAGCTGGCCGAGTGTGCGCTCGGCTCCCTGCGCCTCTTGGTCCACTGCGCTCATCGCTCTCTCCCTCTGTCGTCTGCTGCCGTGCGGCTGTCCTGCGTCGTCAGTCAGATCATGCCGGACGGTCGCCCTCGGTGGTGGACCCGGCCGCGCTTTGGAGCGCCGCGGCAGCCGCGCTCTCGGCCCTGCGACGGTGCTCCGCGGCCCTGTCTTCGTAGATCTTGGCCATCCGCAGGTGGTACTCGGGCTTGTCCTCCTCGTAGATGTCCGGGATGCCGTCCTGGTCCTCGTCGCGGTTCTCGGCGTCGGTGAGCGCCTCGTACTTGCGGTTGCGGAGCTTGAGCATGATGCACGCGATCACGGCGGCGATGAGCGAGCCGATCAGCACGGCCGCCTTGACCTCGTCGGTGAGGACCGGGTCGTCGGTGAAGGCGAGCTCGCCGATCAGGAGGGAGACGGTGAAGCCGATGCCGGCGAGCGAGGCCACGGCGAGCACGTCGGGCCAGGCGAGGTCCTCGTTCAGTTCGGCCTTGGTGAAGCGGGCGGCCAGCCAGGTGCCGCCGAAGATGCCCACGGTCTTGCCGACGACGAGGCCGAGGACCACGCCGAGGGTCTCGGGCCGGGTGAACACCTGAGCGATGGCCTCGTCGGAGAGCGAGACCCCGGCGGAGAACAGCGCGAAGAGGGGCACGGCGAGACCGGCCGAGATGGGCCGGACCAGGTGTTCGATGTGCTCGCCGGGGGAGTGCTCCTCGCCCTCCCTGCGGGTGCAGCGGAGCATCAGGCCCATGGCGACGCCGGCGATGGTGGAGTGGACGCCGCTGTTGTACATCAGGCCCCAGATGACCAGCGCGAGCGGGACGTAGATGTACCAGCCGTGAACGCCCCGGCGCAGCAGGAACCAGAAGAGGGCCAGGCCCACGAGCGCGCCGCCGAGCGCCAAGAAGTCGATCTCGCTGGTGAAGAACACCGCGATGATCACGATGGCGAAGAGGTCGTCGACGACCGCGAGGGTCAGCAGGAAGGCGCGCAGGGCCGACGGCAGGGAGGTGCCGATGACGGCGAGGACGCCGAGCGCGAAGGCGATGTCGGTGGCGGTCGGCACCGCCCAGCCGTCCATCGCGCCGTTGCCGAGGAGGTTGACCAGTATGTAGACCAGTGCGGGCGCGGCCATGCCGCAGACGGCGGCGATCACCGGGAGGGCGGCCGCCTTGGCGTCGCGCAGATCGCCCGCGACGAGCTCGCGCTTGAGCTCAATGCCGGCGACGAAGAAGAAGATGGCGAGGAGCCCGTCGGCCGCCCAGTGCTGGATCGAGAGGTCCAGCCCGAGGGAGGCGGGACCGATGTGGAATTCCTGGACCGCCTTGTAGCTGTCCGCCAGCGGTGGGGTGTTCGCCCAGATCAGGGCGGCGACGGCGGCCGCGAGCAGGAGTACGCCGCCGACGGTCTCGGTGCGCAGGGCGTCGGCGACGAAGCGGCGCTCGGGCAGCGAGAGCCGGCCGAGCAGCTTGCGGCTCTGACGGTCGGTGGGGCTGGGCGCTGCCACGAGGGGAAACCTCCGGGTCGGTTGGACGGCATGGCGAAGCTCATTGCCGACCAGACTTCCCGGCGCACCCTGTGGTCTTTCTTTATGCATTCAATATTTTACAGGGTGTACGCGAGGACGTATCCGGTGATCGTCACTTTAGGTGCGAAAGGGGCACCCGGCGCGTCGCGCCGGATGCCCCTTTCGGTGAGCCTTGGCGGTTCGATGCCTTGGCGCCCTGGTGCCTCGGCGTCAGTCCTCGCTGCCGGCGGCGGCCGGGAGCTTGCTCTGGATCAGGTCCATGACCGAGGAGTCGGCGAGCGTGGTGACGTCACCGACCGCACGGTTCTCCGCCACGTCGCGCAGCAGACGGCGCATGATCTTGCCCGAACGGGTCTTCGGCAGCTCCTGGACCGGCAGGATCCGCTTCGGCTTGGCGATCGGGCCGAGCGTGGTGCCCACGTGGTTGCGCAGGTCCGCGACCAGGCTCTCGGTCTCGGACGCGCTGCCGCGCAGGATGACGAAGGCCACGATGGCCTGGCCGGTGGTCTCGTCGTTGGCGCCGACCACGGCCGCCTCGGCGACCGAGGGGTGCGAGACGAGCGCCGACTCGACCTCGGTGGTCGAGATGTTGTGGCCGGACACCAGCATCACGTCGTCCACCCGGCCGAGCAGCCAGATGTCCCCGTCGTTGTCCTTCTTGGCACCGTCGCCGGCGAAGTACTTGCCCTCGAAGCGCGACCAGTAGGTGTCGATGAACCGCTGGTCGTCACCCCAGATGGTGCGCAGCATCGACGGCCACGGCTCGGTGAGGACCAGGTAGCCGCCTCCGCCGTTCGGGACCTCGTGCGCCTCGTCGTCCACGACGGTGGCGGAGATTCCGGGCAGCGCGCGCTGCGCGGAGCCCGGCTTGGTGGCCGTGACGCCCGGCAGCGGGGAGATCATCATCGCGCCGGTCTCGGTCTGCCACCAGGTGTCCACGATCGGACAGCGGTCGCCGCCGATGTGCTTGCGGTACCAGATCCAGGCCTCGGGGTTGATCGGCTCGCCGACCGAGCCCAGCACGCGCAGGCTCGACAGGTCGAACTTCGCGGGGATGTCGTCGCCCCACTTCATGAACGTACGGATGGCCGTGGGCGCCGTGTAGAGGATGGTGACGCCGTACTTCTGCACGACCTCCCAGAACCGGCCCTGGTGCGGGGTGTCCGGCGTGCCCTCGTACATCACCTGGGTGGCGCCGTTCGCGAGCGGCCCGTAGACGATGTAGGAGTGCCCGGTCACCCAGCCGATGTCGGCGGTGCACCAGTAGACGTCGGTCTCCGGCTTGAGGTCGAAGACCGCGTGGTGGGTGTACGCGGCCTGCGTGAGGTAGCCGCCGGAGGTGTGCAGGATGCCCTTCGGCTTACCCGTGGTGCCCGAGGTGTAGAGGATGAAGAGCGGGTGCTCGGCGTCGAAGGGCTGCGGGGTGTGCTCGGCGGACTGGCGGCCAACCACGTCGTGCCACCACACGTCGCGGCCCTCGGTGAAGGCGGTGTCCTGGCCGGTGCGGCGCACGACGAGCACGTGCTCGACCTGCGGGCACTTGGCGACGGCCTCGTCGATGGCGGGTTTCAGGGCGCTGGGCTTGCCGCGTCGGTAGCCGCCGTCGGCGGTGATGACCAGCTTGGCGTCGGCGTCCTGGATGCGGGAGGCGACGGCGTCGGCGGAGAAGCCGCCGAAGACGACGGAGTGCGCGGCGCCGACGCGGGCGCACGCGAGCATCGCGACGACCGCCTCGGGGATCATCGGCAGGTAGACGGCGACGCGGTCGCCCGCCTCGACACCGAGCTCGGTCAGGGCGTTGGCAGCCTTGGAGACCTCGTCCTTGAGCTCTGCGTAGGTGATCGCGCGGCTGTCGCCGGGCTCGCCCTCGAAGTGGATGGCGACGCGGTCGCCGTTGCCGGCCTCGACGTGGCGGTCCACGCAGTTGTAGGCGACGTTCAGCTTGCCGTCCGCGAACCACTTCGCGAAGGGCGGATTCGTCCAGTCGAGCGTCTCGGTCGGCTCGGTGGCCCAGGTCAGCCGCCGGGCCTGCTCGGCCCAGAAGCCCAGCCGGTCCGCGTCGGCCCGTGTGTACGCAGCCTCTGTCACATTGGCGGCGGCGGCCAGATCGGCAGGCGGTGCGAACCGCCGCTCCTCCTTGAGCAGATTGGCCAGGCTCTCATTGCTCACGACATCTCCCTTTCCCAGGGTGTCCGTTGTGTCCCCGGGCATAGCTCATCAGTCAGCGGCCCAGGTGACAAGGGGTAGCCGAGAATTGGTTTAGACCTATATCACAATCGGCCCGCACGTGAACGACGCGCGAAGGCCTCTTCCCGCTGCAGGGGGCGGGAAGAGGCCACACGATTGCACGGATACGGGAGGCTATCGGTTCACGGGCGCCGCAGTTCAGGCGTGCCGCGGTGCAGGCGTGCCGCGGTTCAGGCGTTCCGCGGTTCAGGTGTGCCGCGGTTCAGGCGTGCTGGCCCACGGTGTCGAAGACGCGGCAGTCGAAGAAGTCCTCGCCATCGGACAGCAGGTAGGCCTGGGCCTCGCCCACGTGGAAGTACATCCCGTGCAGCTCCAGGGTGCCCTCGGCGAGCCGCCTGGCCACCGATTCGTGCGCTCGCAGGTGCTCCAGCTGCTGGACCACATTGGTCAGGCACAGCTGCTCCACCGCGTCCGCCGGGAGTCGGCCCGAGATCCGGGCCCAGGCGTGGTGGCGGCTGGCCATCCGCTCCAGGCTGGGCAGCCCGTGCCGCAGCCAGCGGCGCAGCGGGGTCATCGGAACCCCGGGCGGGGAGCTGAGCAGGGCCTGCATGGCTCCGCAGCCCGAGTGCCCGCACACGGTGATGCTGTCCACCTTCAGCACGTCCACGGCGTACTCGATCGCCGCCGCCACGGAGTCGTCCGTGGATTCCGCGCCGGGCAGCGGGACCAGATTGCCGACGTTGCGGACCGTGAACAGGTCGCCCGGGCCGCTGGCCGTGATCATGCTGGTCACCAGGCGGGAGTCCGCGCAGGTGAGGAAGAGCTGCGAGGGCCGCTGCCCCTCGCGGGCCAGCCGGGCCAGCTCGTCCCGTACGTGGGGGGCGGTGTCGCGTTGGAAGGCGCTGATCCCGCTGGCCAGTTGGCCGGCGCCGCGCCGCCGGGGGGGCGGCGTGGCGGTTTCGGCCGCGGCGGTCCCGGCGGCCGCTGCCGCCCTGGCCGCGGCCGTCGGCGTACGGGTCCCCGTGGGGCGGTGGTCGCAGTGGTTCTGCCAGGGGGTCCAGGGCCGGCAGCACTGGTGCACCCCGCGCTGGGCCGCGCGCCGGGAGCGGTCGGCGCCGTGGGCCGCGTGGATCCCGTCCGCGGCCGGACCGATGCCATCGGCCGGGTCGGCGTCGCCGGAGGTCCGGATCGCCGAGCCGGAGCGGCCGGTGACCTCCAACGAGCCGCCGTGCGCCAGGTGGGACTCCTGCCAGTCGTGCAGCGTCTCGTAGGCCGCGTGGTCCATGAAGGAGCCGTCCAGCTCGATCACCGCGTGCCCGTCGTGCGGAATCTGGTTCAGCACCCGGCTCAGCCGCGGCACCGCGAGGAAGGTCAACTGCCCGCGCGCCCGTACCCGGTGGATCCCGCTGTCCAGCCGTTCCATGGTGATCCGGGTCCGGGCGAGCCGGTGCAGGGCCAGGGCTACGGCCACCGCGATGCCGATGGCCACGCCCTCCAGGACCCCACCGAGCACCACGGCCACGATGGTCGTGGCGTAGACCAGGACCTCCCGGTGCCGGGTGACGCTGCGCAGGTGGGTGATGCTGACCATCTGCACGCCCACGGCCATCACCAGTGCGGCCAGTGCGGCCAGCGGGATCAGGTCGAGGACCGGGACCAGCAGCCCGGCCGCGAGCAGCACCCAGAACCCGTGCATCATGGCCGATTTACGGCTGACCGCACCGGACTTGACGTTCGCCACGCTGCGGACGGCCACGCCCGTGATGGGCAGTCCGCCCAGGGCCCCGGAGACGATGTTCGCCGCGCCCTGCCCCCGCAGTTCCCGGTTGAGGTCCGCGCGCGGCGGGCGGTACCCCGTACGCCGCTCGGACGCGATCAGCTTGTCGGTCGCGACCGCGGAGAGCAGGGACTCGACGCTGCCGACCAGGGTGATGGTCAGTACGGCCGCGATGATCCCGAGGACTGGCCCCTCGGGCAGCTCGGGCAGGGCGTGGCTGCTCCAGGACGGCAGGTCCACCCGGGGCAGGCTGAGTCCGGCCAGCGCGGCGAAGACGGTGGCCGTGGCGACGGCGGCGAGCGCTGCCGGCACCCTGCGCAGGGCCCGGCCCGCCCGCCCGGGCAGCCGCGGCCAGCTGAGCAGGACGATCAGGGTCAGCACGCTGACCCCGAGTGCGACCGGGTGCAGGTCTGCCAACTGGCCGGGCAGGCCCTGGACGTTGGCGACGGCGGAGCTCTGCGGTGTGCCGCCGAGCACGATGTGCAGCTGGGCCAGGGCGATGGTCACGCCGATGCCGGCGAGCATGCCGTGCACGATGGCCGGGCTGACCATGAGTGCCGACCGGGCGGTGCGCAGTGCGGCGAGGCCGAGCTGGCAGAGGCCGGCGAGCACGGTGATGGCACATGTGGTGCGCCACCCGTAATGCTGGATCAACTCGGCGGTGACCACGGTGAGTCCGGCGGCGGGGCCGCTGACCTGGAGCGGGGCGCCGCCGAGCCGCCCGGCGACGATCCCGCCGGCCGCCGCGGCGACCAGCCCGGCCTGGAGCGGGGCGCCGGTGGCCAGAGCGATGCCGAGCGAGAGCGGCAGGGCGATCAGAAAGACGGCGATGGAGGCGGAGAGGTCCGCGGGGAGATCTTTGCGGATCTGTTCGGTCGTGCGCATGGGGGAGGTGGCTGTCATAGGTTCCCGTCTCCTCTGGGGGAGGGATGAAGCGGCGGGAGTCTCAACACTCGGTAAATGGATGGTAATGGAGAGTAAAGGCAAGCGGTGAATAATTCGGGCAAATGGCCCATGAATTAGCACTCAAGAGTGATTAAGCATTTTGTCCGGCTTGTCATACCTTCTTCAAAGTTGACCGCGTGGGACGTTGCGGAACGGAAGTCCTGCGATGGAACTGCGAGGGAGAGGTGGGGCGGATGATCGCCGCCACGAAGAAGATCGCCGGCGGCCTGGTCGCCACGGCGCTGGTCCTGGGAGTCGCCGGGTGCAGTGCCTCGGGACCCGCCAAGTCCCCGAGCCCGGGGGCCCCGAACGCGCGGAAGGGCAACGCCCCCGAAGCCCCCGGCAGCGTCAACCGGCCCATCGGCGACGGTTCGACCGCGTACACCGGCCCCCAGCCGAACGTGCAGAAGGCGCAGAAGCTGAAGCCCGGCGAAAAGCCCCCGCAGTTCGTGGTGTTCTCCTGGGACGGGGCCGGTGAGGACAGCCAGAAGCTCTTCTCGCACTTCCGCGAGGTCGGCAAGCAGTACAACGCCCGCATGACCTATTTCCTCAGCGGCGTCTACATGCTCCCCGAGGAGAAGCGTTCCCTCTACACCGCGCCGCAGCACTCGCCCGGCCGCTCCGACATCGGCTTCGGCGACCTCCAGGGCATCAAGGACACCGCCACCCAGGTGCGCGCCGCATGGCTCGAGGGCAACGAGATCGGCACCCACTTCAACGGGCACTTCTGCGGGCCGGACGGCGGCGTCGGCACCTGGTCCGTTGACGAGTGGAAGAGCGAGATCAACCAGGCCAAGTCCTTCGTCAAGAACTGGAAGACCAACGCGGGCCTGAAGACCATGGAGGCGCTCCCCTTCGACTACGAAAAGGAGCTCATCGGCGCCCGCACCCCCTGCCTCGAAGGCCAGAAGAACTTCATGCTGGCGGCGAAGGACATGGGCTTCCGCTACGACTCCAGCGGCATCAGCAAGCAGATCTGGCCCAAGAAGACGGACGGACTCTGGGACGTCCCGCTCCAGCTGGTGCCCATGCCGGGCCGCGCCTTCGACACCCTGAGCATGGACTACAACTACATGGTCAACCAGTCCGGGACGACCTCGCAGGGAGACCCCTCGCAGCACGCGTACTGGGGCGACCAGATGCGCGACGGCCTGCGGGAGGCCTTCGACCGCGTCTACCAGGGCAACCGTGCGCCGCTGATCATCGGCAACCACTTCGAGTCCTGGAACGGCGGCACCTACATGCGCGCCGTCGAGGAGTCCATCAAGACCATGTGCACCAAGCCGGAGGTCCGCTGCGTGCCGTTCCGCGAGCTGGTGGACTGGCTGGACGCCCAGGACCCGAGGGCCCTGGAGTGGATGCGCACCCTCGACGTCGGCGAGGCGCCGAAGCAGGGCTGGGCGAAGTTCCTGACCGCGGGGCCGCCGCCGGCGCCGGCGGCCCCCGCGGGCGTCAAGCCGGCTGCGGAGCCGGCTGATGAGAGTGCGGACGAGGGCTGACGAAGGACTCGCCTCCGGCGGTGCTCGCGACGCCCTCGCGCAGGGTGAAACCGGGGTCGATCTGGTCCGCCAGGTCGACCCCGGTCTTGGCGTTGCCCCAGCTCTCCGCGTTCTTGAGGTGGAATCGCACCATCTGCTCGGTGTACCGGTCCCAGTCGCGGTGCGCGTACGAGTCGTCGGCGGCGTCCTGGAGCGCCTGGAGCGCGAACCGGTTGGTCGCCTCCAGCAGTTCGAAGGCGGCCGGGCGGCCCTTCTCCATCGCCCGTACCCAGTCGGAGTGCCCGACGGTGACCAGCAGGTCCTCGCCCACCTCGTCCTGGAGGAACTCGATGTCCTCGGGGCCCTGCACCTTGTTGCCGACGACCTTCAGTGCGACCCCGAAGTCCCGCGCGTACTCCTTGTACTGGCGGTAGACGGAGATGCCCTTGCGGGTCGGCTCGGCCACCAGGAAGGTCATGTCGAAGCGGGTGAACATGCCCGAGGCGAAGGAGTCGGAGCCGGCCGTCATGTCGACGACCACGTACTCGTCCGGGCCGTCGACCAGGTGGTTGAGGCACAGCTCGACCGCCCCGACCTTGGAGTGGTAGCAGGCCACACCCAGGTCGGCCTCGGTGAACGGCCCGGTGGCCATGAGCCGTACGGGTTCCCCGTCCAGCAGGAGCGTGCGCGCGCAGGCCTCGTACACCGGGTTGTCCTCGGTGACCCGCAGCAGGCGCGAGCCCCGGCCGGGCGGCGTGGTCTTGATCATCGTGTCGGCGGACGCGATGCGCGGGTTGGAGCCCCGCAGGTACTCCTTGATCAGGGGCAGGTGCGCGCCCAGGGCGGGCAGTCCGGCGGCCTCGTCCTCGCCGAGTCCGAGCGCGGCGCCCAGGTGCTGGTTGATGTCGGCGTCCACCGCGACGACGGGGGCCTCATTGGCGGCGAGGTGGCGGATGAAGAGGGAGGACAGCGTCGTCTTGCCGCTGCCGCCCTTTCCCACGAAAGCGATCTTCATGTTCACCAAGTGTAGTGGATCGGTTGCACACTGTTGTCAAGGTGAGTGAAGAAGACCACTCCAAGGAGGGGTCGGTGCTATGGGTGCGCAGTGCGTAGGCTCCCTACTTATGAGTAGCGCTTCTGACCCGTTGGTCGCCCTGACCGGGCTTCCGGGTGTCGCCGAGTCCGTGGATTCCGTACGCAAGGCCGTGGACCGGGTCTACGGGCACCGGGTGATGCGCCGCCGCAGCGGTGAGATCACCTCGGAGGCCGCCCTGCGCGGAGCCCGCGGAAGCGCGGCGCTGTCCGGTGTGGACTGGGCGCTGGAGGAGGTGCGCCGCCGCACCGACTTCGGGTCGGAGCCGGAGGCGCTCACTGTGGGCGCGGCCCTGCGGCTCACCGCGGAGGCCGGGCAGCTGCTGAGCATCTGGCGCCAGTCGCCGCTGCGGGTCCTCGCGCGGCTGCACCTGGTGGCGTCGGGGTCGACGGCCGAGGGGGACGTGGTCGGCCGCCCCCGCCTGGCGGGCGAGCAGGTGGTGGAGCCCCTGGTGGACCTCCCGCTGCCGAGCGCCGTGGAGGTCGCGGGCCGGCTGGACGGCCTGTCCCGACTGATCATCGCGGGCGGATCCGCCCCGGCCCTGGTCACGGCGGCGGTGGTGCACGGCGAACTGCTGGCACTGCGCCCCTTCGCCTCGTACAACGGGCTGGTCGCGCGGGCGGCCGAGCGCATCGTCCTGATCAACAGCGGTCTGGACCCGAAGGCGATCTGCCCGGCGGAGGTCGGCCACGCGGAGCAGGGGCGCGAGGCATACCTGGCCGCCTTCGAGGGCTACGTCTCCGGCGCCGCGGAGGGGATGTCCGCCTGGATCGCCCACTGCGGGCGGGCGATCGAACTCGGGGTGCGCGAGTCGACGGCGGTCTGTGAGGCCCTGCAGCGCGGCGCGGCCTGACCCGGGGGCGGAAGGCCGGGGCGGACGCGGGTGGCCGGGGGGTTCGGATCGTCCCCGGACGTGGGTTGCGGCGACACCGTACTGCTTTGGTGTCGCCGCTGGCACTTACGCCCAGTTACCAAGCGTCCTCGATATTTGCCCATCAGGTCGGGGACTTTGCCCGTTACCTGGTGCGGCTGGCCCGTAATCGACGGGTCGACGTCGCGTGGGTGCTCGGCGCTCATGCTTCGGTCCGTGGGCCTTACTGCGTTTTAAAGATGATCCTCTCGGATGTTCTTTGGTCTCGCGGGCCGTTGCTTTATTTGTACTCCGCTTCGGTGCCATGCGAAACCCCTGGCTCCACTTTTTACTTTCCGGGACGAGTTCGGGTGAACCGGACAGCCCGCATCCGCGCAGGTCAGGAAAATCAGGCAGACCTGGCGGCGGCCAGCGCGCTGGCCCGGCGGCGGCTCGCGTACCAGACCAGCCCGGCTGTGGCGGCTGCCGCGCCCACGGCGGCCGCTGCGACCAGGGCCGGGCGCGCCGGCATCGACAGCCCGGGGAGCCGCTGCTTGAGCCGCACGGGCCGGTTGAACACCAGGACCGGCCACTCGCGGGCCACCGCTTCCCGCCGCAGCGCCCGGTCGGGATTGACCGCGTGCGGGTGTCCCACGGCCTCCAGCATCGGGATGTCGGTGGCCGAGTCGCTGTAGGCGTAGCACCGGGCGAGGTCGTACCCCTCGGACTCCGCGAGCTCGCGGACCGCTTCCGCCTTGGTGGGCCCGTAGGCGTAGTACTCGATCTCGCCGGTGAAGCAGCCGTCCTCGCCCACGACCATGCGCGTGGCGACGACCCGGTCCGCGCCGAGCATCTCTCCGATGGGCTCGACGACTTCCGCGCCGGAGGTCGACACGATCACCACGTCGCGGCCTGCCGTGTGGTGGGCCTCGATCAGTGAGGCGGCCTCGTCGTAGATGATCGGGTCGATGAGGTCGTGCAGGGTCTCCGCGACGATCTCCCGCACCTGCTGCACGTTCCACCCCTTGCAGAGGCCGGACAGGTACTCCCGCATCCGTTCCATCTGATCGTGGTCGGCGCCGCCGGCCAGGAAGATGAACTGCGTGTACGCGGTGCGCAACACGGCTCGCCGGTTGATCAGGCCGCCTTGGTAGAAGGACTTGCTGAACGTCAGGGTGCTCGACTTCGCAATGACCGTCTTGTCCAGGTCGAAGAAGGCTGCGGTGCGAGGCGAGGAGCGCGGCAAGGGCTGATTTTCCACGCCCCGAGCATATGCGCCCACCATTCGGCGTAAGGTGTGGCGCGTGGGTTTGCCTGAGAAGGCTCTCGGGTACACCATGGAAGTCACGGATCGTTCGCGACCGTGCTAACCCGGTCTGGCTCCTCCCCCCCCCCGAGTCGGACCGTGGGGACGACCCCCGCTCTCCCCCCCGGCGGGGGTCGTCGCATGTCCGGACGCGGTTCGCGTCCCTGCCTTCGGCCCCAAGCGACCATCTCTCCGGCCCTCCTCTTGTGCGGGGCCGACGCGGCGAAGGCCCTCACCACATCAGACTCGTGACGGTGCGTAGTGGTTCCGCCGCGCTCCGGAACTCACCTGCGAGGGTGACCGGGTTATTCACACCCGACGGGTTGTCCACAGTTATCGAGCAAGATCCACTTCCTTTTCCTGATCGCTGCACGGTGATTCCAGTCGCGAAGTCCGCGGTGCTGGATTTGCAGTGAGAAGGGGGCGGAGATCGTGGCTCGATCGAAGTCGTGTGAAACGCCGGAGTCCGTGGTGGCGGGCACGGGAGCAGGGGTCGGAGCGGGGGCCGGGGCCGCGCCCGGCGGCGGGCGGCCGCTGATCATCACAGAGGATCCCGTGCTCCTCGACGATCTGCTGAGGCTGTGCGCCGCCGCGGGTGCCGAGCCGCATGTGCGCCACGCGGTGCCCGAGCCGAGCGGTGCGGGCGGTGTGTCCGGCGCAAGTGACGGAAACGCCGGGGGCGTTGGATGGGACTCCGCGCCGCTCGTGCTCGTCGGGGACGACGCCGCGAGGCGGGTGCGAGGGGCGCCGCGCAGGACCGGGGTGTTCCTCGTCGGCCGGGACCTGGAGGACCCCCTCGTGTGGCAGCGCGCCGTGGAAATCGGCGCCGAGGAGGTGCTGCGCCTGCCCGACGCGGAGAGCCTGCTCGTCGACCGCATCGCCGACGTCGTGGAAGGGGCCGGGCAGCCCGCTCTCGCCGTCGGGGTGATCGGAGGCGCCGGCGGGGCCGGAGCCTCCACCCTCGCCTGCGCGCTCGCCGTCCGGGCAGCCCGCGCCGGGGAGCGGACCATCCTCATCGACGGCGATCCGCTGGGCGGGGGCATGGACGTGCTGCTCGGCGGCGAGAGCGCCGAAGGGCTGCGCTGGCCGGACTTCGCGGCGTCGCGGGGGCGGGTCGGGGCCGGAGCGCTGGAGGAGTCCCTGCCCGAGCTGCACGCCCTGCGGGTGCTCAGCTGGGACCGCGGGGACCGGGTGGTGGTGCCGCCCGCCGCGATGCGGTCGGTGGTGGCCGCCGCGCGCCGCCGGGGCGGGGTCGTGGTGGTCGACCTCCCGCGGCGGGTGGACGAAGCCGTGGCCGAGGTGCTGGCCCAGCTCGACCTGGTGCTGATGGTGGTGCCGGGCGAGCTGCGGTCGGTGGCCGCCGCGGGCCGGGTGGCGGCCGGGGTGCGGATGGTGGCCCGGGACGTGCGCGTCGTCGTGCGGGGCCGCTGCCCGGGCGGTCTGGATCCGGAGGCCGTGGCGGGGCTGCTGGGGGCGCCGCTGGCCGGCGAGGTGCCGGTCGAGGTGGGCCTGCCGGGGCGGGTGGCCGAGGGGGAGCCGCCGGGGGCGCAGGCGCGGGGCGCACTGGCCCGTTTCTGCGACGGTTTCTGGCAGCGGGCGCTTGGTCCGGCCCAGGGGGTGCCGGCATGAGCGCGGTACTCCTGGACGCGGTGCGCCGGCGGCTCGCCGAGAGCGGGGCGGAACCGACCCCGGCCCGGGTGGCGGCGGCCCTGCGGGCCCAGGGCCGGCTCCTCGGGGATGCCGAAGTGCTGGGTGTGGCCGCCGAGTTACGGTCCGAGCTGGTCGGCGCGGGCCCGCTGGAGCCGCTGCTGACCGACCCCGAGGTCACCGATGTGCTGGTGGCCGCCCCCGACCGGGTGTGGGTGGACCGCGGTGGCGGCCTGGAGCTGACCGGGGTGACCTTCGCCGATGCCGCGGCCGTGCGCAGGCTCGCCCAGCGGCTGGCCGCCGTGGCAGGGCGGCGCCTCGACGACGCCCGGCCCTGGGTGGACGCCCGCATGCCGGACGGCACCCGGCTGCATGCCGTGCTGCCGCCGGTGGCCGTCGGCTCGGCCTGCCTCTCGCTGCGGGTGGTGCGGCCACGGGCGTTCACGCTGGAGGAGCTCGTCGCGGCGGGGACACTGCCGCCCGGCGGGCACCGGCTGCTGCGGGACATGGTCGAGGCCCGGCTGTCGTTCCTCGTCTCCGGTGGCACGGGAACCGGCAAAACGACCCTGCTCAGCGCCCTGTTGGGGCTGGTCGGGCCCGGCGAGCGGATCGTGCTGGCCGAGGATTCGGCCGAGCTGCGTCCCGATCATCCGCATGTGGTGCGGCTGGAGACCCGGCCGGCTAATCAGGAGGGGGCGGGCCTGGTCACGCTGGCGGACCTGGTCCGGCAGGCGCTGCGGATGCGGCCCGACCGGCTGGTGGTCGGCGAGGTGCGGGGTGCCGAGGTAGCGGATCTGCTCGCCGCCCTGAACACCGGCCACGAGGGCGGGTGCGGCACCGTCCATGCCAATGCCGCCGCCCATGTCCCGGCCCGGCTGGAGGCGCTCGGGACGGCCGCAGGGCTTGACCGGGCCGCCCTGCACAGCCAGTTGGCCGCCGCGCTGACCCTGGTGCTCCACCTGGTCCGGGACCGTGAGGGGCGGCGCCGGCTGGCAGAGGTGCACGTGCTGGAGCGGGACGCCGCCGGACTGGTGGTCACCGTACCGGCGCTGCGCTGGGCCGCCCGGGGTTTCGTACGGGAGCGGGGCTGGGACCGGCTGCGTCCGTTGCTGCGAGGTGTCCGGTGAGCGCCGCGGCGGGGCTTCCGGTGCCGGTGTTCGCCGGGGTGCTGTGCGCCGGGGCGGCCGCCTGGGGGCTCTCCGGGGGCGACTCCATGGTCCGGCGGGCGCGGGTGGTGCTGGCGGCGGGCGCTCCGGCGGTTCCCGGCGGACCGCGGCACCGGGACCGGCTGCTGATCGCCGTACGGGTGCGGGCGGCGCAGTGGCGGGAGTGGGCCTGTGTCGGGGCCGGCCTCCTGGTCGCGGTGGTCGGTGGGTCGGTGATCCCGCTGCTGGCGGGCGCAGCCGCGCTGCCGCTGCTGCGACGGTGGCTCCGGCTACGGGCGCGCGAGCGGGCCCGGGCGGCCCGGGCCGCCGAAGTGGTGGCCCTGTGCGAAGCCGTGGTGGGCGAGCTGCGCGCGGGAGCCCAGCCTGGGCAGGCACTGACGGCCGCGATGCGGCGCACCGCTGCGGGCCCCGGCGGGCCGGGTGCGGCGGAGACGGGGGTGCTGGCCGCCGCGGCGTTCGGCGGGGACGTGCCGGGGGCGCTGCGCCAGGCGGCGAAGGAGCCCGGTGCGCAAGGGCTGGCCGGGATGGCCGCCTGCTGGCGGGTGTCGGTGGACAGCGGTGCGGGACTGGCCGCCGGGCTGGACCGGCTGGAGGGCGCCCTGCGGGCGGAGCGGGACCGGCAGGAGTCGCTGCGGGCCCAGTTGGCGGGGGCGCGCTCGACGGTGCTGGTGCTCGCCCTGCTGCCGCTGGTGGGCCTGCTGATCGGCACCGGGCTGGGGGCGGATCCGCTGCGGGTGCTGCTGCACACCCCGATGGGGTGGGGCTGCCTGCTGGCGGGCGCGTTGCTGGAGGCGCTGGGGCTGCTGTGGTGCCGGCGGATCGTACGGGCGGGGGAGCAGTGATGAGCGGTTTCCTCGTCCACAGGCTGGGGATCGCGCTGTGCCTTGCCGTCGCGGCCCTCTGGGTGGGGTGGGCGGTGGTGGCACGGGTCCGGGAGCGGACGGCCCGGCGCAGGATCACGGCCCTGCTCGGGGTGGAACAGGGCCTTCGCGGACCGGTGTTCTCTTCCGCGGCTCGGGGTGTGGTGGCGGCGTGGGTCGGGCCGGCCGGGGCGCTGCTCGCGGGCTGGTTGCTCGTTGGCGGGACGACGGGTGCGGTGGTCGGCGTGCTGGCCGCAGTCGGGGTGCGGCGGTGGCAGGCGAGGGCGCGGCCGCCGGCCGGGTTGGATGCGAGGGAGGCGGAGCGTCAGCTGCCGTTCGCAGCCGACCTGTTGGCCGCGTGTCTGGCAGCCGGGGCGGGTCCGGTGGAGGCCGCGGAGGTGGTGGGGGAGTCCCTGGGCGGTCCGGTGGGCGAGCGTCTGGCGCGAGCCGGGGCGGAGCTGCGGCTCGGCGGCGAACCGGGCGCCGGGTGGGGGAGGTTGGCGGAGATACCGGGCGCTCGGGCGCTCGCGGAATGCCTGGAACGGGCCGCCCGGACGGGGGCGCCCGCAGCGGAACCGGTCTCCCGGCTCGCGACGGGCCTGCGGGAGGACCGGGCCCGGCTGGCGGGAGCCAGGGCGCAGCGGGCGGCGGTACTCGTCACCGCGCCGGTGGGGCTGTGTTTCCTCCCCGCATTTCTTGCGATCGGGGTGGCGCCGGTGGTGATCGGAATGGCCTCGGGACTTCTCTCGAACACCTGACGTCGCATTGATCACAAACATCAACAACGGAAATCCACAGGAGGTTTGCCATGAGGATCATCTGGTTTCGGGTGCGGACGGCGCTGCGCGGTCGCGGGAGCGACGCGGGGATGTCCACCTCGGAATACGCCATGGGCACGATCGCGGCCTGCGCATTCGCCGCCGTCCTCTACAAGGTGGTGACGAGTGAAGTCGTCGCGACGGCCCTTCAGTCGACCATCGGGAAGGCGCTCGATGTGCCGTTCTGAGGGGAAGTCCGCGGCGCGCCGGGGAATGGGGGACCGGGGATATGTGACGGCGGAGGCGGCCCTGGTGATCCCGGCGCTGGTGCTGTTCGCGGCGCTGCTGGTGTGGGCGCTGATGGCGGCGGCCGCGCAGATCCGGTGCGTGGACGCGGCCCGGGCCGGAGCCAGGGCCGCGTCCCGGTCGGAGCCCGCGGAGGTGGCCGTAGCGGCGGCGCGGGCGGCCGCGCCGCAGGGGGCGCGGGTGGAGCTGGAGCGGGTGGGCGACCTCTGGCGGGTCCGGGTGGCGGCGCCGGCGCCGGGGCCGGGCGGGCTGCCCGTACGGCTCGGGGCGCAGGCGGTGGCCCTGGCGGAGGACAGCGTGGGGCCGCCGCCGTGAGCCGGGACCGGGGCTCGGCCACGGTCTGGGCGGCGCTGGTGGCCACGGTGCTGGGGGCGGTGTTCGGCGGGGTGCTGCTGCTCGGCCAGGCCGTCGTGGCCCGGCACAGGGCGGCTTCGGCCGCCGATCTGGCGGCGCTCGCTGCGGCGGCCACCTGGGCCCACGGACCGGAGACCGCCTGTGCCACGGCACTGCGGGTGGCCCGGGCGCAGGGGGTGGTGCTTGCCGGGTGCCGTCTGCACGGCGAGGTCGCCGAGGTGACGGCCCGGGTCGCGGCGGGCCCCTTCACCCCGGCCGTCGCGGCCCGTGCGGGCCCGCCTCGGGCGTCGCCGGACTGAGCCGGGCACAAGGGCCCGGGAGGGGTCTCAGGGGCTGTCAGGGACCTGGTCAGGGCCGGAGGGCGGGGTCGGTGGGGATTCGGAGAGGAGGCGGGTGAGGAGGCGGATGGCGCCGCGTTTGTGGAGGGGGTCGTTGCCGTTGCCGCACTTGGGGGACTGGATGCAGGAAGGGCAGCCGGCCTCGCACTCGCAGGCGGCGATCGCGTCGCGGGTCGCCGTCAGCCAGGCGGCGGCGGTGTGGAAGGCGCGCTCCGCGAAGCCGGCGCCGCCGGGGTGGCCGTCGTAGACGAAGACTGTGGGGAGGAGGGTGTCGGGATGCAGCGGCACGGAGACGCCGCCGATGTCCCAGCGGTCGCAGGTGGCGAACAGCGGCAGTATGCCGATGGAGGCGTGTTCGGCGGCGTGCAGGGCTCCGCCGAGGATCTCCGGGTTGATCCGGGCCTCGTCGAGCTGGTCCTCGGTGACCGTCCACCACACGGCCCGGGTGCGCAGGGTGCGGGGCGGCAGGTCGAGTTTGGCCTCGCCCAGGACCTCGCCGGTGATCAGTTTGCGGCGCAGATAGGAGACGACCTGGTTGGTGACCTCGACGGAGCCGAAGCAGAGCCGGGCCGAGCCCCACGGGATCTCGGTCTCGGTCTCCAGGATGGAGATGGAGGTGGTGTCGCGGGCGGTCGTGGAGAAGGGCGGGTTCGCCTCCTCCACGAGGGCCGCCGAATCCTCCAGGTCCAGGTGTTTCACGAGATATGTGCGGCCCTGGTGGAGGTGGACGGCCCCGTCGTGGACGGCGGTGTGGGCGGCCGATTCGTCGACCGTGCCCAGCAGCCGGCCGGTGGCGGCCTCGACGATCTGCACCGGGCGTCCGCCGCCGCCCCGGATGTCGGTCAGGTCCGAGGCGCGCTCGCGGCGGGTCCAGTGCCAGGCGGTCGCCCGGCGGCGCAGCAGCTTCGCCGCTTCGAGCTGGGGGAGGAGGTCCTTGGTCGCCGGGCCGAAGAGGTCGAGGTCGGAGTCCGTCAGCGGCAGCTCGGCCGCCGCCGCGCACAGGTGGGGGGCGAGGACGTACGGGTTGTCGGGGTCCAGGACGGTGGCCTCCACCGGCTGGCGGAACAGCGCCTCGGGGTGGTGGACGAGGTAGGTGTCCAGCGGGTCGTCGCGGGCGATCAGCACGGCCAGGGCGCCCTGGCCGGCGCGCCCGGCGCGGCCGGCCTGCTGCCACAGGGAGGCCCTCGTGCCCGGGTACCCGGTGATCAGTACGGCGTCCAGCCCAGAGACGTCCACGCCCAGCTCCAGGGCGGTCGTGGCGGCCAGTCCCAGCAGCTCGCCGGAGTGCAGGGCCCGCTCCAGGGCCCTGCGCTCCTCGGGCAGGTATCCGCCCCGGTAGGCCGCGACCCGCCGGGCCAGTGAGCGGTCCACCTCGGCGAGCCGCTCCTGGGCGATCACCGAGATCAGCTCGGCGCCGCGCCGGGAGCGGACGAAGGCGACCGTGCGGACCCCCTGGACGACCAGGTCGGTCAGCAGGTCGGCGGTCTCCGCGGTGGCCGTACGGCGCACGGGGGCACCCTTCTCGCCCCGCAGCTCGGTGAGCAGCGGCGGCTCCCACAGGGCGAAGACCACCTCGCCGCGCGGGGAGGCGTCGTCGGTGATCTCGATCACCCGTACGCCGGTCAGCCGGGACGCGGCGGCCGCGGGATCGCTGGCCGTGGCGGAGGCCAGCAGGAAGACCGGTTCGGAGCCGTAGCGGGCGCACAGCCGCCGTAGCCGGCGCAGGACCTGCGCCACGTGGGAGCCGAACACTCCGCGGTAGGTGTGGCACTCGTCGATCACGACGTAGCGCAGGGCCCGCAGGAAGGAGGACCAGCGCGGGTGGGCCGGGAGGATCCCGCGGTGCAGCATGTCGGGGTTGGTCAGGACGTAGTTCGCGTACTGGCGCACCCACTCGCGTTCCTCGACGGGCGTGTCCCCGTCGTAGACGGCGGGGCGGACGGCGTTGCCCAGCGGGGCGGCCAGTTCCCGTACGGCGCGCCGCTGATCGGCCGCCAGGGCCTTGGTGGGGGCCAGGTACAGGGCCGTGGCGCCCCTGCCGTTCGGGGCCTCGGCGCCGTCGGCCAGGGCGGAGAGCACGGGCGCGAGGTAGGCCAGGGACTTGCCCGAGGCGGTGCCGGTGGCGACGACCACGGACTCGCCGTCCAGGGCGTGCTCGGCCGCCGCGGCCTGGTGTTCCCACGGATGGTCGATGCCGGCGGCCTGGATGGCGGCTACGACATCCGTTCGGATGCGATCGGGCCAGACTGCATGACGACCCGCCCGAGGGGGCAAGTGCTCCGTATGGGTGATGCGCGCAGCTCGGGAAGGCCCCCGTGACAGGCGGTCCAGGACCGTGCCGGGAGTGGGTCTTGGGTCCACGGGTGGCTTGGGCCGTCCGGGACCGTGAGTATTGGCCATTGGAACCGAGTGTGTCACCGGCGTGCGGGACAATGGTCCGAAGGCGTCGTGCGCGCCTGCCGGTAAGTGATTGAATGCCATCGCGGCAGCCAATCCCTCGCCTACCTTCGGGTGGGGAGGCCCCTAGGGGGCGCCGCTCGATAGCAAGGTGCTGGAGGATCCGTGGACCTGTCCCTGTCGACTCGCACTGTCGGCGACCGTACGGTCGTGGAGGTCGGTGGCGAGATTGATGTGTATACCGCGCCCAAGCTGCGCGAGCAGTTGGTCGAGTTGGTGAACGACGGCAGCTACCACCTGGTTGTCGACATGGAGCGAGTGGACTTCCTCGACTCCACCGGACTTGGTGTGCTCGTGGGAGGTCTCAAGCGCGTCCGTGCGCACGAGGGTTCGCTGCGCCTGGTGTGCAACCAGGAGCGCATCCTGAAGATCTTCCGCATCACCGGTCTGACCAAGGTGTTCCCGATCCACACCACGGTGGAAGACGCCGTCAACGCCACCGACTGACGGCTCCAGCCGGCCCCCGGCAGCCTTCGGGCGGTCGGGAGCCGGCAAGGAGAGCGGGGGTACCGGGCCATGGATGGCCCGGGCCCCTGTCAAGGCACGCCCGTAGTCCGAGGGGGACGCGCATGGCCACCGTTGAACTGCGCTTCAGCGCCCAGCCCGAACACGTCCGGACGGCCCGCCTGGTCGCGGCCGCCGTGGCGCGCCGGGCCGGTGTCGAGGAAGCCGTCCTCGACGAGGTCCGCCTCGCCGTGGGCGAGGCCTGCTCGCGTGCCGTCGGACTCCATCGCAGCAACGGCCTGACCGCGCCCGTCCGGGTGGTCTTGACCGAGGAGGACAAGACGTTCTCCATCGAGGTCGGCGACGAGGTTCCGGGACCGGCCGGCGGCGCCGATGCCGTGCCCGGCCTCGAGGCCGCCCTGGACCCCGACGCCGACACCGAGGACGAGATGGGGCTCGCCGTGATCAGCGGGCTCGTCGACGACGTCGAGGTGACCAGTGGGGAATCGGGCGGGACCATCCGGATGAGCTGGCCCGTCTCCGGGTCCTCCGACCTTCCCTGAGATCCACCGGGCGCCCTGCCCTTCATATCTTCCGATCTTTATCAAGGCCCTGCTGAGCAGGGCCTTTTGCATTTCCCTAGATCAACGACCGGGCGTCAATGCCTTTGCCCCATTACCACTTTCGAGGGTAATGGAGTGACGCGATCTATTGCTGAGGAGCAAGAGCACGCCAATTGCGTTTCCTGCGCACTGTTTTGATCGGGGCGCGCTCCCTACAATCCGTCCACATCTTGAGCTCATCACGTCAAGGAGGACGAATGACGGGGCTCTTCACCCCTATCGCGCCGGATCGCACCACGGATCTGGCATCCGCAGTACTCACCGATGACAATCGGCTCATCGTGATCGTCATTGCGGCCGTGGCACTCGCCGCACTCGTCGTCGCGCAGATCCTGGTCCGCCAGGTCCTCGCGGCCGACGAGGGAACCGACAGCATGAAGGAGATCGCCGCGGCCGTCCAGGAAGGCGCCAACGCCTACCTCGGCCGGCAGCTGCGCACCCTCGGCGTCTTCGCCGTCGTGGTCTTCTTCCTGCTCTTCCTGCTCCCCGCAGACGACTGGACGCAGCGGGCGGGACGTTCCGCCTTCTTCCTCGTGGGCGCCCTCTTCTCGGCGGCCACCGGCTACATCGGCATGCGCCTCGCGGTCCGCGCCAACGTCCGCGTCGCCGCCGCCGCACGCGAAGCCACCCCCGCCGAGGGAGAGCCCGCCAAGGACCTGACCGAGGTCTCCCACAAGGCGATGAAGATCGCCTTCCGCACGGGCGGCGTGGTCGGCATGTTCACCGTCGGCCTCGGCCTCTTCGGCGCCTCCTGCGTCGTGCTGGTCTACGCCGCCGACGCCCCCAAGGTCCTGGAGGGCTTCGGCCTCGGCGCCGCCCTGATCGCGATGTTCATGCGCGTGGGCGGCGGCATCTTCACCAAGGCCGCCGACGTCGGCGCCGACCTGGTCGGCAAGGTCGAGCAGGGCATTCCGGAGGACGACCCGCGCAATGCCGCGACCATCGCCGACAACGTGGGCGACAACGTCGGAGACTGCGCCGGAATGGCGGCGGACCTCTTCGAGTCCTACGCCGTCACCCTGGTGGCCGCGCTCATCCTCGGCAAGGCCGCCTTCGGCGACCTGGGCCTCGCCTTCCCGCTGATCGTCCCCGCGATCGGCGTCGTCACCGCGATGATCGGCATCTTCGCGGTCTCCCCGCGGCGCACCGACCGCAGCGGCATGACCGCCATCAACCGCGGCTTCTTCATCTCCGCCGTGATCTCCCTGGTGCTGGTCGCGATCGCCGTCTACGCCTACCTGCCGGCCACCTACAAGGAGCTCGTCGGCGTCGAGGACCCGGCGATCTCCAACCACCCCGGCGACCCGCGGATCCTGGCGGTCGTCGCCGTCGCCATCGGCATCGTGCTGGCGGCCCTGATCCAGCAGCTGACCGGCTACTTCACCGAGACCAACCGCCGTCCCGTCCGGGACATCGGCAAGTCCTCCCTGACCGGCGCGGCCACCGTCGTCCTCGCCGGCATCTCGGTCGGCCTGGAGTCCGCCGTCTACACGGCGCTGCTCATCGGTCTCGGCGTCTACGGCGCGTTCCTGCTCGGCGGTACGTCGATCATGCTCGCGCTCTTCGCGGTGGCCCTGGCCGGCACCGGCCTGCTCACCACCGTCGGCGTCATCGTCGCCATGGACACCTTCGGGCCCGTCTCCGACAACGCCCAGGGCATCGCCGAGATGTCCGGCGACGTCGAAGGAGCCGGTGCGCAGGTCCTGACCGACCTCGACGCCGTGGGCAACACCACGAAGGCCATCACGAAGGGCATCGCGATCGCCACGGCCGTGCTCGCCGCGGCCGCGCTCTTCGGCTCGTACAACGACGCGATCGCCACCGCGGTCAGGGAAGTCGGTGCCAAGGCCGGGGAGATGAACCTCAGCCTGGACATCGCACAGCCCAACAACCTGGTCGGGCTGATCCTGGGCGCGGCGGTCGTGTTCCTGTTCTCCGGCCTCGCCATCAACGCGGTCTCCCGCTCCGCGGGCGCCGTGGTCTACGAGGTGCGCCGCCAGTTCCGCGAGCACCCCGGGATCATGGACTACAGCGAGAAGCCCGAGTACGGGCGCGTCGTCGACATCTGCACCAAGGACGCGCTGCGCGAGCTCGCCACGCCCGGCCTGCTCGCCGTCCTCACCCCGATCGCCGTCGGCTTCTCCCTCGGCGTGGGCGCGCTCGGCTCCTTCCTCGCCGGCGCCATCGGCACGGGCACGCTGATGGCGGTCTTCCTCGCCAATTCCGGTGGCGCGTGGGACAACGCGAAGAAGCTCGTCGAGGACGGCCACCACGGCGGCAAGGGCAGCGAGGCCCACGCCGCGGTCGTCATCGGCGACACGGTCGGTGACCCGTTCAAGGACACCGCCGGTCCCGCGATCAACCCGCTGCTCAAGGTCATGAACCTGGTGGCGCTGCTGATCGCCCCGGCCGTCGTGCAGTTCAGCTACGGCCCGGACACCAACCCGACCGTGCGGGCGATCGTCGCGGTCGTCGCGATCGCCGTCATCGTCGGCGCGGTGTACGTCTCCAAGCGTCGCGGCATCGCCGTCGGCGACGAGACCGAGGGCGGAGCCGCCGAGCGGGTGGCCCAGCCGGCCGACCCCGCGACGGTCTCCTGACCCGAGGTCCCGGCAGCAGGACGGGCAGGGCCGGGCAGGGCCGGTCATACGCCCGAAGGGCGGACAGGCAGCGCGGACTGACGCGCCGTCTGTCCGCCTTTGTGCGTGCCCGGATGGGAGGCGTGTATCTTCCGGGCCGAGAGCCTTCGAAGGGACCAATCCGGTGAACAAGAAGCTTGCGGCCGCGTTGTCGGGCGGTGCGGTGCTGATGCTCGTCCTGTCCGGCTGCGGCGGGGACGACGGCGACGAGAAGGCCAACGCATGGGCCAAGAAGGTCTGCGACCAGTGGCAGGCCGAACTCAAGAAGATCGAGACAGCCAACGCCGACATCAAGCGTGTGGCGACGGAGAGCAGTAAGCCCGACGAGGTCAAGCAGACGGACGCGGCGGCGTTCGCGACCATGTCGGAGTCGTACAAGACCATGGGGGCCGCCCTGCAGTCGGCGGGGGTTCCGCCGGTCAAGGACGGCGCGGCGACCCAGGAGGCGGCTGCCAAGGGCTTCGAGGCGACAGCCAAGGGCTACGCCGACCTGAAGGCGAAGATGGACGCCCTCGACCCGCAGGACCAGACGAAGTTCGCCGACGGCCTCAAGGAGGTCGCGGGCGGTCTCCAGGAGGCGACGAAGGGCGGTCAGGACGCGCTCGCCACGCTCAACGCGGGAGGCCTGGACAAGGCGATCAACGGCCAGAAGGGCTGCCAGGTCGCGGCGGCCTCGGCCTCGCCCAAGTAGGGCGTCCGATCAGGGCGGCCGTGGTCCCGGAAGGGGCCGCGGCCGCCCTTTCGTACGTACGGGCCCTGGCTGATCGGCAGGACGGGTCCCAGCGGACACAATGGACGTGTGAGTACCACCAGCCTTCCCACGTCCGACCACGCCGCCGAACTCCGCAGCGCCCTGCTGGCCGCCGGCTTCACCGCCGACGGGCTGCTCGACCTGCTCGGCGCCCCCGCCTACGCCGCGCTGGCCCGCAGCGAGACGGTCCCCGCCCTGCGCGCCACCCGTGGCCGCGGCGACGGCCCGCTCGCGAGCCTGGTCCGGCTGTTCCTCCTCCAGCAGCCCGAGGCGTACGTGCACGCCGCGGCCGCGCTGCCCGTCGACGTGGCCCTGGCCGACGGCTGGCTCCGGATGGAGGGCGACGAGGTGCACGCCACCGTCGACGTACGTCCGTACGGCGGCCCGGACGGCGAGGACTGGTTCATCGTGTCCGACCTCGGCTGCGCCGTCGGCGGGGCCGGCGGGATCGGCAGCCGCGAGCAGGGCGTGGTCCTCGGCGTCGGCGGTGCCTCCACCACCCTGGCCGGGATCACCGTCCGCACCCCGGTCGGCTCCGCCCTCGACGTCGGCACCGGATCGGGCATCCAGGCGCTGCACGCCTCCCGGCACGCCACCCGGGTCACCGCCACCGACGTCAACCCCCGGGCCCTGGACTTCACCCGTCTGACGCTCGCCCTGTCCGGCGCCCCGGAGGCCGAGCTGCTCACCGGGTCCCTCTTCGAACCGGTGGGCGAGGCGACGTACGACCTGATCGTGTCGAACCCGCCGTTCGTGATCTCCCCCGGCGCCCGGCTGACGTACCGGGACGGCGGCATGGGCGGCGACGACCTGTGCCGGACCCTGGTCCAGGAGGCCGGAGCACGGCTCAACCCGGGCGGGTACGCGCAGTTCCTCGGCAACTGGCAGCACGTGGAGGGCGAGGACTGGCGCGACCGGCTGCGCTCCTGGGTGCCGCGCGGCTGCGACGCCTGGATCGTGCAGCGTGACGTGCAGGACGTGACGCAGTACGCGGAGCTGTGGCTGCGCGACGCGGGCGACCACCGGAGCGACCCCGGGGAGTACGCGCGGCGGTACGAGGACTGGCTGGACGAGTTCGAGGCCCGCAAGACCAGGTCCGTCGGCTTCGGCTGGATCACCTTGCGCCGGTCGGACGCCGCCGAGCCCTCGATCGTGGTCGAGGAGTGGCCGCACACGGTGGAGCAGCCGCTCGGCGAGTCGGTGCTCGCCCACTTCGCCCGCCAGGACTACCTGCGGGAGCACGACGACGCCGCCCTTCTGGAGGCCTACTTCGTGCTGGCCGAGGAAGTCGTGCAGGAGCAGGTCGGCGCGCCCGGCGCGGAGGACCCGGAGCACGTCGTGCTCCGGCAGAACCGCGGGATGCGGCGCGCCACCAAGGTCGACACGGTCGGCGCGGGCTTCGCCGGAGTGTGTGACGGCTCACTGACCGCGGGCCGGATCCTGGACGCGATCGCACAGCTGGTGCAGGAGGACCCGGTGGTGCTGCGGGACCGGACTCCGGAGGCGATCCGGGTGCTGGTCGAGCAGGGCTTCCTGGAGCCTGCGCAGGGTCCCGCGCAGTAGCGGCACCGGGATGTAACCCGGGGTTCGCCCGCTGTACCCCCCGGGCTGGCAGTGTCCTGCGCAGCGGGTTCCGGGGGGAATCCCGAGGGTGGCCCGGGGGTAAGGGGAGCAGCGTGGAAAACGGACCGGCGATCTTCGCGGCGGCCGTGTTCCTGCTGTTCGGGGCCGCTCTGCTGGCCTGGACGGGGGCGCGCGCCCTGCACCGTGCGCCGGTGGCCGAGGGCGTGCGCCCCGTCGTGGCCGTACCACTGCTCCTGCTCGCCGGCGGAGGTTCGCTGGCCCTCGGGGCGTGGTGCCTCGCCCGGCTCTGACACCGGAGTGCGAGGGCCCCGTACGAGCGCTCGGTCCGGCCCCGATCCGGCCGCGAAAGCCGACGTGGGACGGGGTGCGGGAGCGGGGCCAGACGGCCCCGCGGCCACCCTGCCCGGTGATCGGGAACGCTCCGGCGCGGCATCCGGGCGGCAGAAACGGCACTTGTCGGGTTACCGTTCGAGTGGCCGTTGCGGGCTTCTGCCGTTTGACACGGGGGCGGGTTGTACCGTCACACTCCGCAGCGTCGCCGTACTGCGACCGAGTGCCGACCGGAGAGAAGAGCCAAGTTGTCCCCGACTAGCGAGACCGCAAAGGGCGGCCGCCGACTCGTCATCGTCGAGTCCCCAGCCAAGGCGAAGACGATCAAGGGCTACCTCGGCCCGGGATACGTCGTCGAGGCGAGCGTCGGGCACATCCGCGACCTCCCGAACGGCGCGGCCGAGGTTCCCGACAAGTACACCGGCGAGGTCCGCCGTCTCGGCGTGGACGTCGAGCACGACTTCGCGCCCATCTACGTCGTCAACGCCGACAAGAAGGCCCAGGTCAGGAAGCTCAAGGAGCTGCTGGCCGAGTCCGACGAACTCTTCCTCGCCACCGATGAGGACCGCGAGGGCGAAGCCATCGCGTGGCACCTGCAGGAAGTCCTCAAGCCGAAGGTCCCCGTCCACCGGATGGTCTTCCACGAGATCACCAAGGACGCGATCCGCGACGCCGTCGCCAACCCGCGCGAGCTGAACCAGCGCATGGTGGACGCCCAGGAGACCCGGCGCATCCTCGACCGCCTCTACGGCTACGAGGTCTCGCCGGTCCTGTGGAAGAAGGTCATGCCGCGGCTGTCGGCCGGCCGCGTCCAGTCCGTGGCCACCCGCCTCGTCGTCGAGCGGGAGCGCGAGCGCATCGCCTTCCGCTCCGCCGAGTACTGGGACCTGACCGGAACCTTCTCCACCGGGCGTGCCGGTGACGCCTCCGACCCCTCGACGCTGGTCGCCCGCCTGAACACGGTGGACGGCAAGCGCGTCGCGCAGGGCCGCGACTTCGGCTCGAACGGGCAGCTCAAGAGCGAGGTGCTGCACCTCGACGAGGGAGGCGCCCGGGCGCTCGCCGCCGCGCTGGCGGACACCTCGTTCGCCGTCCGCTCGGTCGAGTCCAAGCCGTACCGCCGTTCCCCGTACGCCCCCTTCCGCACGACGACGCTCCAGCAGGAGGCCTCGCGCAAGCTGGGCTTCGGTGCGAAGGCGACGATGCAGGTGGCGCAGAAGCTGTACGAGAACGGCTTCATCACCTACATGCGTACCGACTCCACCACGCTGTCCGACACCGCGGTGTCGGCGGCGCGGGCGCAGGTCACCCAGCTCTACGGGGCCGACTACCTGCCGGAGAAGCCGCGCGTCTACGCCGGCAAGGTCAAGAACGCGCAGGAGGCGCACGAGGCGATCCGGCCGTCGGGTGATCGTTTCCGCACGCCGGCCGAGACGGGTCTGACCGGCGACCAGTTCCGCCTGTACGAGCTGATCTGGAAGCGGACCGTCGCCTCCCAGATGAAGGACGCGGTCGGCAACAGCGTCACCGTGAAGATCGGCGGCCGCGCCTCGGACGGGCGCGACGCCGAGTTCTCCGCCTCCGGCAAGACGATCACCTTCCACGGCTTCATGAAGGCGTACGTCGAGGGCGCGGACGACCCGAACGCCGAGCTCGACGACCGCGAGAAGCGGCTGCCGCAGGTCGCGGAGGGCGACGCGCTCGCCGCCGAGGAGATCACGGCGGACGGGCACTCGACCAAGCCGCCGGCCCGCTACACCGAGGCCTCGCTGGTCAAGGAGCTCGAAGAGCGCGAGATCGGCCGCCCGTCGACGTACGCGTCGATCATCGGCACGATCCTCGACCGCGGCTACGTCTTCAAGAAGGGCACGGCGCTCGTGCCGTCCTTCCTGTCGTTCGCCGTGGTGAACCTGCTGGAGACGCACTTCGGCCGGCTCGTCGACTACGACTTCACCGCGAAGATGGAGGACGACCTCGACCGCATCGCGCGGGGCGAGGCCCAGTCCGTGCCGTGGCTGAAGCGGTTCTACTTCGGCTCGGAGGACGCGACCGAGGTCGTTCCGGCCGACGGGGACCACCTCGGCGGTCTGAAGGAGCTGGTCACGGACCTGGGCGCGATCGACGCCCGGGAGATCTCCTCCTTCCCGGTCGGCGAGGGCATCGTGCTGCGGGTCGGCCGCTACGGGCCGTACGTGGAGCGGGGCGAGAAGGACGCGGAGGGCCACCAGCGGGCCGACGTACCGGACGACATGGCTCCGGACGAGCTGACGGTCGAGTACGCGGAGGAGCTGTTCGCCAAGCCGAGCGGCGAGTTCGAGCTCGGCAAGGACCCGGTCAGCGGGAACCAGATCGTCGCCAAGGACGGCCGCTACGGGCCGTACGTGACGGAGATCCTGCCCGAGGGCACGCCGAAGACGGGCAAGAACGCGGTCAAGCCGCGCACGGCCTCGCTCTTCCAGTCGATGTCCCTGGACACGGTGACCCTGGACGACGCGCTGAAGCTGATGTCGCTGCCGCGCGTGGTCGGCGCGGACGCGGAGGGCGTGGAGATCACGGCCCAGAACGGTCGCTACGGCCCGTACCTGAAGAAGGGCACGGACTCGCGGTCCCTGGAGACCGAGGACCAGCTCTTCTCGATCACGCTCGACGAGGCGCTCGCGATCTACGCGCAGCCGAAGCAGCGGGGCCGCGCCGCGGCCAAGCCGCCGCTGAAGGAACTGGGCACGGACCCGGTGAGCGAGAAGCCGGTGGTCGTCAAGGACGGCCGCTTCGGGCCGTACGTCACGGACGGCGAGACGAACGCGACGCTGCGGCGTGACGACGACGTCGAGACGATCACGCCGGAGCGGGGCTACGAGCTGCTCGCGGAGAAGCGCGCGAAGGGCCCGGCCAAGAAGACGGCGAAGAAGGCCCCCGCCAAGAAGGCCCCGGCGAAGAAGGCGACGGCGACCAAGACCGCTGCCGCGAAGAAGGCGACGGCGGCCAAGAAGACGACCGCCAAGAAGACGGTGGCGAAGAAGACGGTGGCCAAGAAGACGGCCGCGGCCCCCGCGGACGAGTAGTCGGGGGGAGCCCGGCTCCCGGCCCGGCCGGCCCCGGCCTTCGGCCGACTTCGGCGCAGGGCCCCGTGCGATGAGCGCGGGGCCCTGCGCCGTTGTCGCACAGGGCCGGGCACATTCGGCCTCGCCGAGGTTTGAGGCGAGGGGTCCGGGGCGGAGCCCCGGAAGCCGGGCGCATCCCGGGCCGCTCGCACAGCGGCGCCGCAGCCGTGCACCGCGCCGGGTCGAGGGGCGCGGCCCCGGAAGGTGGGTCCGGGGTCACACCGGACCTCGTCCACAGGCCTCCGCAACCGCCAAGCGCAGCGGATAGGCTGGGCGGATGACGCGAGCCGAGCAGCCAACGGTCGTGACCGCCCCGGCGAACCCCACCTACGACGAAGCCCTAGCCGCGGATTCCCGCGAGCGTGCGGTGCGCGCACTGCTGCGCACCCCCAGGCTGCGCCGGCTGTGGAGCGCCCAGCTGGTGAGCGGCATCGGAGACGCCCTCGCCCTGCTGGTGCTGGTGCTGCTGGCCCTTCAGGCCGCGGCCTCGGAAGGGGCCTTCGGCGGCGGATACCGCGGTGCGGCCCTCGCCGTCGCCGCCGTCTTCGGGGTCCGGATCCTCGCCACCCTGCTCTTCGGCGCGGTCCTCCTCGGGCCGCTCGCCGGGCTCGTCGGCTCGGGCGGCAAGCTGGACCGCCGCTGGACGATGATCGGGGCCGACGGGGTCCGCCTCGGGCTCTTCGTCGTCGCCCCGCTCTGGCTCGACTGGATCCAGGCCCACGCGCTCACCGCGCTGCTGGCCACCGTCTTCGTCTCCGGCGCCGCCGAGCGGCTGTGGACCCTGGCCAAGGAGAGCGCGGCGCCCGCCCTGCTGCCCGCGCCGCCGCCGGAGGGGGCGACCGTACGGCCGCTCCCGGACCACCTGGACGCGCTGCGCCGGCTGACCCTGCGTACGGCCTTCGCGGCGCTCCCCATCGCCGCGGCCGCGCTGCTCGCCGCGACCCTGGTCGGCAAGGCGCTCGGCCTCGGCGTGGACTGGTTCGCCGCCAACCAGGCCGCCCTCGGCTCGTACGTGGCCTCCGGCCTCTTCGCGGCGTCGGTCTCGCTGCTGCTCCCGCTGGTGCTGCCCACCGCGGCGACCCCGCGCCCGCGCTCCCCGCTGGAGGGCCTGCGCGCCCCCAAGGCGGGCGACCGGCCCGACAAGGGCCGTACGGGCGCCATCCCGCTGCTGGTCCTGAGCTGCGCCGCGGTCGCCGGAGCGGTGTCCAGCGCCGTCGCCGTGGCCGTCCTGCACGCCTTCGACCTGGGCGGCGGCCCGGCCGCCTTCGCGCTGTTCGTCCTCGCGCTGGTCGGCGGCACCGCCGCCGGCATCCGCGCCACCCAGGCCGGCAAGGTGCTGCCCGGGCTGTCCCGGCGCCGGCTGCTGGCCCTCGCCATAGCGCTGACCGGGCTGGCACTGCTGCTGAGCGGTCTCGTCCCGGACACGGCGACCGTGCTGTTCCTCTCGCTGCTCGCCGGCACCTCCGCGGGCGTCGCCGCCCATGCCGGCCACACGCTGCTGGACCAGGAGACCGAGGAGTTCCGCCGGGCCCGGGCCACCGAGCACCTCCAGGCGGTCGTGCGGGTGGCCGTGGCCATCGGCGCGGTCGCCGCCCCGGTCCTGGCCGCGGTCATCGGCCCGCACCGGCTGACCGGCGCCGAGGTCGTCTTCGCGCACGGCGGCGCCGCCTTCACCCTGATGCTCGTCGGCGCCCTGCTGCTGCCGGTCGCCGTCGTGGTGCTCATCAAGGCCGACGACCGCAGCGGCGTACCCCTGCGGCGCGACCTGCGCGAGGCGCTGCGCGGCGGGGAACCGGTGCAGGCCGCGTCCGCCACCGGATTCTTCATCGCCCTGGAAGGCGGCGACGGAGCCGGCAAGTCCACCCAGGTCGAGGCGCTGGCCTCCTGGATACGGGGCAAGGGCCACGAGGTCGTCGTGACCCGCGAGCCGGGGGCGACCCCCGTGGGCAAGCGGCTCCGCTCGATCCTGCTCGACGTGTCCTCCGCCGGACTCTCGAACCGCGCCGAGGCGCTGCTGTACGCCGCCGACCGGGCGGAGCACGTGGACACCGTGGTGCGCCCGGCCCTGGAGCGCGGCGCGGTCGTCATCTCGGACCGCTACATCGACTCGTCGGTGGCCTACCAGGGCGCCGGCCGGGACCTCTCCCCGACCGAGATCGCCCGGATCTCGCGCTGGGCGACCGACGGGCTCGTCCCGAACCTGACCGTGCTGCTCGACGTGTCGCCGGAGGCGGCGCGCGAGCGGTTCACGGAGGCGCCGGACCGGCTGGAGTCGGAGCCGGCGGAGTTCCACCAGCGGGTGCGGTCCGGATTCCTGACGCTCGCCGCGTCCGACCCCGGGCGCTACCTCGTGGTCGACGCGGGTCAGGACCCGGACTCGGTGACCACCGTCGTACGGCACCGCCTGGACCGGATGCTCCCGCTCTCCGAGGCCGAGGTGGCCGCCCAGGTGGAGGCCCGGCGCCTCGCCGAGGAAGAGGCACGGCGCAAGGCCGAGGAAGAGGCGGCCCGCAAGGCGGAGGAAGCGCGGCTCCGGGCCGAGGAAGAGGCCCGGCTGGCCCGCGAGGCCGAGGAGGCGCGGATCAAGGCCGAGGCGGAGGCCGCGCGCCTGGCCGCCGAGGAGCGCCGGCGCGCCGAGGAGGAGGCCCGGGCCAGGGCCGAGGCCGAGCGGCTGCGCGTGGAGGCCGAGGAGAAGGCGCGTGCGGCGGAGGCCGAGCGACTGCGCCGGCAGGCCGAGGAGGAGGCCCGGCTGCGGGCCGAGGCCGAGGAGCGGCGGCTGGAGAAGCAGCGGCGGGCCGAGGAGGCCCTGCTGAAGGCCGAGGAGGCGCGCCGACTGGTGGAGGCCGCGTCGGCCGAGGCGGCGGCGAAGGCCGCGGCCGCTGCTGCCGCGGCGGAGGCCGCTGCGGCTTCGGCTGCTCCGGCGCCTACCTCCGCTCCCGTGCCCAAGGTGGGCATGACGAAGGAACCGCACCCGGACGACGCCGTGACGGTCGAGACCCCGGTGGTCAAGCGGGTCGTCCAGCCGGACGACGTCACCCAGACCGTCCCGGTGCCGAAGGCCGACCCGGCCTCCGCCGCGGAGACGGCGGTGATGCCGCCGGTCCGCCCGACCGACGAAACGGCCGTGCTGCCGCCGGTCCGCCCGGCGGCCGCCCCCCAGGGCGGCGGCACCGGCTCGGGTACCGGTACTGGTACCGGTCGGGCCCGGTCCGCTTCGCGGCCGACGGCGCAGCGCCCCGAGGAGAACCCGGCCGACCGGGTGCCGTCCGGCATCTTCCGGGACTCGGCCAACGACCGGACGCGGGAGCTCCCCATGGTCGGCGAGGACGGCCGGCCGCAGCGGCCGCGCCCGGACTGGGCCGAGGAGACCCCGCTGGACGACCTGCCGACGCTGGCGGACGAACTGCTGGGCCGCCACCGGGACGACGAGGACGGCGACGAGGGCGAACGAGGACCGCGCCGCCGCCGCTGACCCCGGCGGGGACGGGATTGTCGGTGGCGCCCGCCACAATGGGTGTACGGAGAGTGAAAGGTGGTGGGCGGGATGCCCGTATGGGACGACCTGGTGGGACAGGAGCGGGTCCAGACGCAGCTGGCCGCCGCCGCCCGTGACGCCGACGCCCTGGTCACGGCCGTCGCGGACGGGACCGCGCCGCCCGCGGCGTCCAAGATGACCCACGCCTGGCTGTTCACCGGCCCGCCCGGATCCGGGCGGGCCACCGCCGCCCGGGCCTTCGCGGCCGCCCTGCAGTGCACCAGCCCGGACCGTGCCCTCGGTGGCGAGCCGGGCTGCGGGTTCTGTGACGGCTGCCACACCACGATGGTCGGCACGCACGCGGACGTCTCCACCGTCGTCGCCGACGGCAGCCAGATCCTCGTCGCCGACATGCGGGACACCGTCCGCAAGTCCTACACGTCCCCCGCCACGGGCCGCTGGCAGGTCATCCTGGTCGAGGACGCCGAGCGGCTGAACGAGAAGTCGGCCAACGCGGTCCTCAAGGCCGTGGAGGAGCCCGCGCCCCGCACGGTCTGGCTGTTGTGCTCGCCTTCCGTGGAGGACGTGCTGCCCACCATCCGCTCCCGCTGCCGCCACCTCAACCTCAGCACCCCCACGGTCGCGGCCGTGGCCGACATGCTGGTGCGGCGGGACGGCGTCGAGCCGTCGGTTGCCCTGGCCGCCGCCAGGGCCACCCAGGGGCACGTCGACCGCGCCCGTCGGCTGGCCACCGACGAGGCGGCTCGCGAGCGCAGGGCGACGGTCCTGAAGCTCCCGCTCCGGGTGGACGACATCGGAGCCTGCCTCAAGGCCGCGCAGGAGCTCGTCGACGCCGCGGCCGAGGACGCCAAGCAGGTCGCGGAAGAGGTCGACACCAAGGAGACCGAGGAGCTGCGGGCCGCTCTCGGCGCCGGAGCGGGGGCCGGCAGCCGGATGCCGCGCGGCACGGCGGGCGTGATGAAGGAGCTGGAGGACCGGCAGAAGCGCCGTCGCACCCGCACCCAGCGCGACACCCTCGACCTGGCGCTGACCGACCTCACCGGCTTCTACCGGGACGTCCTGGCCCTGCAGCTCGGCTCGTCCCTGGCCATCGCCAATGAGGAGATACGGCAGGACCTCGACCGGATCGCGCGGGCCTCGGGCCCGGAGCGGACCCTGCGCCGGATCGAGGCGATCATCGCCTGCCGGGAAGCCCTCGACCGCAACGTGGCCCCCCTCCTCGCGGTCGAGGCGATGACGATGTCGCTGCGCGCGGGCTGACCACCGCCGGGCCGCCGCCCGTCCGGTGCACGGCCGCCGCCGGGGTCCACACCGGGTTGACGGACTCACCCGTACGGGCGGACCGGCCGCCGGGGCCGGGTCGGGCCCGGTCCGTGCCCTGCCCGGCGCGGGCCACGGAAGGCCCGCGGCCGTCCGCCGCAGAAGAGCCTCCCGGCCCGCTCCGGCAGCCGTACGCTCCGGGGATGGACACCAGTCGCCTGCTGCGTACCACCGGGACCGTGATCGCAGCCGCCGGGCTGCTGCTCTCCGGGTGCACCTCGGGCGGCCTGGACGGCCCCCGCGCCGCCGCGGGCGGATCGGACGCCCCACGCGCCGCCGAGTCCTCCGGGGCGGCGGCGTCCGGCAAGCCGTCGCCCCCGCCGTCACCCGACGCGGCGGCGCTGCGCCCGTACTACAAGCAGAAGCTGACCTGGCGCGACTGCGGAGTCCCCGGATTCCAGTGCTCCACCATGAAGGCCCCCCTGGACTACGCGAACCCCGGTTCCGGCCAGGACGTCGACATCGCGGTGGCGCGCCGCGCGGCCACCGGTCCCGGCAAGCGGCTGGGCTCGCTCGTGGTCAACCCGGGCGGCCCGGGCGGCTCCGGCATCGGCTACCTGCAGGCGTACGCGGGCATCGGCTACCCCGCGCCGGTCCGTGCCCGGTACGACATGGTCTCTTTCGACCCGCGCGGGGTGGACCGCAGCAGCCCCGTCGAGTGCCTGACCGGCCCGGCCATGGACGCGTACACGCAGGTGGACCAGACGCCGGACGACCCGGCCGAGCGGGCCGAGCTGGTGGCCGCGTTCAAGAAGTTCGCGGCCGGCTGCCAGGAGCGCTCGCAGCGGGTCCTGCCGCACGTCTCCACCGTCGACGCCGCCCGCGACATGGACCTGCTGCGCGCCGTGCTCGGCGACGAGAAGCTCACGTACGTCGGGGCCTCGTACGGCACCTTCCTCGGAGCCACGTACGCGGACCTCTTCCCGGACCGGGTCGGCCGACTGGTCCTGGACGGTGCGATGGACCCCACCCGTTCCGCGATCGATCTGAACCGGGATCAGACGGCCGGTTTCGAGACGGCCTTCACCTCCTTCGCCGTGGACTGCGCGAAGCAGCCCGACTGCCCGCTCGGCAAGGGCGGCCCGGACGCGGTGGCGGCGCGCCTGAAGGAGTTCTTCCGCAAGGTCGACGCCCAGCCCGTGCCCACCGGGGAGGCGGAACGCCCGCTCGGCGAGTCCCTCGCCACGACCGGGGTGATCGCGGCGCTCTACGACGAGAGCGCCTGGCCGCAGCTGCGCGAGGCGCTCGCCTCGGCGATGAACGGCGACGGAGCGGGCCTGCTGAGCCTGGCCGACAGCTACTACGAGCGCGGCGAGGACGGCAAGTACGCCAACCTGATGTTCGCGAACGCCGCCGTCAACTGCCTCGACCAGCCCCCGGCCTTCAAGGACCCGGCAGCGGTCGATGCCGCTCTGCCCTCCTTCGAGAAGGCCTCCCCGGTCTTCGGCGCGGGTCTGGCCTGGGCCTCGCTGAACTGCGCGTACTGGCCGCAGGAGGCCACGGGCAAGGCGGAGAAGCTGACCGCGAAGGGCGCCGCGCCGATCGTGGTGGTGGGCACCACGCGGGACCCGGCGACCCCGTACAAGTGGGCGCAGGCGCTGGCCGGCCAGCTCGAATCGGGCACCCTCCTCACCTACGACGGCGACGGCCACACGGCGTACGGGCGCGGCAGCGACTGCATCGACACCGCGATCAACCGTTACCTGTTGGAGGGCAGGGCACCGCAGGACGGCAAGAAGTGCTGAGGCCGCCGGCGGAGTAAACGGCTTGCCCGTGGGCGTCCGCGCTTGATGACATGCGGCCATGAGCAGAATGGCGCAGATCATCGTGCTGGCGCGGTACGAGGACGAGGTGATGGAGCCGCTGACCCGGTACGACGAGACGCGCACCTGGCGCGGCCGGTTCGAGCAGATACCCGACTGGTTCGTCGGCGGCTGGTACATCGAGTTCTACCGGGAGGGCCAGCGCCGCGGAGTGCTGAAGGACCTGGAGTCGCTGCCGTGGAACAACCCGGAGTGCGTGCAGGTCATGCTCCACGACGAGGAGGACGACTGCTTCGGCCTGTGGATGTTCCGGGACGGCGCGCTGGTGGAGGTGGGGGTACCGGGCACGGAGCGGTTCCACGACGCTCCGCCGTCGTGGCGCACGAGCCCGCATCCCGGCGTCCTGTTCCGGACCGACCTGGGCCGCACCGACCTGGAGCACTCTCCGGAGCACGCGCAGGACCCGCGGCTGTCCTGGTAGCAGGGTGTCGAAACGATACTGCTGCGGGCATTGGAGTGAACTGCCGTTCCTGTCGCCGCCTTCGGGCGGTTGGACCGGCCGACGCGTACATCGACCAGCGCGTCCTTCCATACATCCCTAGGGGAGTCATGCGTATTCGCTCTGCTGTCACCGCATCCGTCCTGGCCGCCGGCATCCTGCTGGGCGGGGCCGGCGCCGCCCTGGCCAACGACGGCGTCGACATCGACTACTTCTCCGGCGGTCGCGCGGGCTTCTCGTCGAACTGCTCGACGTTCGCCGCGGTGCCCAGCAACCGCCCGGCGTTCACCGGCCCCGTCTACAGCTCGAACTGCATCACGGACGGCGAGAAGGAGTGGGCGAAGGGGCACCACCTGGGCGCCTGACCCGGGCGGCTCGCGCCGCGGGGGCGGACCGGCGCAGACGTCGGCCGCCCCCGCGGCGTTTCCGCTCCCGAAAAGGGCGGTGCGCCGAGGTCCGACAGGAACGCAGCGGCCTAGTGGGCGGACCCGGTGGTCTTGAAGGAGCCGGGCACCATCCACACCACGAGCACCAGGACGGCGGCCGTGATCCCGATCGAGACGTACGAGGTCGTGGCCAGGGCGCCGTCGAAGGCGTCGCTGCGCCGAGGTCTCGGAGGTCGCGGTGACCACGGAGGCGACGCCGAAGAGCACGAAGCCGATGAGGAACAGCTTCCGCCGCCCGAACCGGTCGCCGACGGCGGCGGTGGTGACGAGCAGCCCGCCGAGGACCAGCCCGTAGATGTCGGTGATCCACAGCTGCTGCACGGCGCTGGGCTGGAGATCGTCGATGAGGGAGGGGAGTGCGACGTGCAGGATGGTGGCGTCCATCGCGACGAGCAGCAGGCTGGCACACAGCACGGCGAGCATCGCCCAACGCCCGGACGTTCCCGTTACGGCTCGGGCCACGGGACATCTCATCCTTCGGGGGGACGCACAGCAGAACGATGCACCGAATACGGCGCATCTGCCCCAGTATGTGACCTCCACCTCACCCCCGCAGAACCCGGTTCAGGGCACCCGTCCACACCCTGTAGACTTGGCGCCGCTGCTGATGAGCGCCCCTCTTCGAGGGAATACTTGTCTGACCAGCGGTGCCGCCTTAGCTCAGTTGGCCAGAGCAACGCACTCGTAATGCGTAGGTCTCGGGTTCGAATCCCGAAGGCGGCTCTGTGGTGAACCCCAGGTCAAGCCTTTGACCTGGGGTTTCTTGTATAGAGTGACCTTGGAATTCGGGTAAAACGGGCACTGGCGGTTTGCGTATCGCAATGCGTAGGTCGCAGTTTCACATGCTGTTGTCGATAGGCTGCCGCAGGGCTGTGACCTGCTGCTTTGCTCAGCTGAACCACGGAGCCCCGTCAAGATCTCGATATCTTCGGTGGACAGCCGGTGGACAGCTGTGCGTGATGGACAGTCAGGAATTCTCTCGCCGAGTCCGGGTTCTGGCGCCGGTCGGGCGGTCCGGGTGCTGCGATCAGCGGTCTCGGTCTTGTGTCGTTCCGACAGCCGTAGGCGGAATCAGCGCTCCCGCGATACGCATGGGGGAACGGCCTCGGGGTGGCGCTCAGCGTCGGAGGGCGACGACCTCGCCCTCCGCGTTCATGGCGCGGAGCCGTCGCGCAGACTGGAGCAGGGAGACTTGCGCGAAGGTGAGCCGGACTTCGTCTGGTAGGGCGACTCGGACAGCCTCTAGCTCTGTACTTCGCGGGTAGTTCGTTCAGGTCTCTGGCCAGCGGGGATGTGTGGGTTCCAGGCCGAGGAGGTCGAGGAGGTGGAGCTGGATGCCCCGGGTGATGGCGATGACGGGTGGGTCGGTGGCGCTGCCGACCCGTAGCCGCAGGTCGGACAGGTGGTAGAGGATCATCCGGCCGGTGGGCCGCACCCTCTGGTTGCCGGGGTAGAGCCCCTGCATCTTCTGGTCGCCGCCGAGGGCTCGGCGGACCTGGCGTTCGATCAGGCAGAACAGCAGCAGGGCCAGGCAGATCACTGTGATCAGTGCGGCGACGCGTTTGTTGTCCTGCACGAAGACAGGGGTGACGGCCAGGGGGCCCTTGAAGTCGCTGTATCGGCGCTCGACGGTGCCCTGGCCTTTGTGGCGGCGTAGTACTTCGCCGGGATCGGCCTGTTCGGGGGTGAGGGTGGTCAGCAGCGCGTACCAGCCGTCGACGGCGGCTTCGGCCTGGAGCACGTCCTGATCGAAGTGCCAGGACAGGGCGGGCCGTCCGGTTTCGTCGGTGGTGATCTCGGTGTGCAGGCAGCCGGAGACCCGGCGGGTGCGGGTGATCACGCCGAGGCGTGCGGCGATCTTCTCTGCGGTGCTGTAGTAGCGGCCGCCGGCAGAGTGCTGGAGCTTGTCGAGGTCTTCGCGGGCCTTGGCCAGGCGTTTCTCGCGGGCCCGCTGCTGGCCTTTGGCGTTGCCGGTGGAGTGCACCAGGATCCGGCGTACCTGGAGCGGGGGATCGCTCTTGCGGGGCCCGGTCACAAGGTGGATGTCTTCCAGGACCCGGTAGGTCTCACGCGCTGCGGCGGGGGTGTTCTCGTCGCGGGCGGGGGTGTAGTCCACGACGGTGGCCGTCTCGAGGTCGAGGGCGGCGTAGACGGCGTCGTCGACCCTGGAAGCGGGGGCCGGGGCGATGAAATCGGTCCCGGCCCCGATCAGGGCGGTGACGTTGCCGTATGAGATCAGCTTGGAGTCGGCGATCAGCAGGAACTTCTTCGGTCCGGCCATCGCGCGCAGAGCGTTCATGGTGCCGGTGATCTGGGAGATCTCCGCGGCTCCGCCGTCGATGACGCGGGACAGCAGGGGGATACCGCCGTCGCCGGTCACCGCCAGGCCGGTCTGGATCTGCTTGAGGTCGTAGCGGCGGTCCTTGGGATGGCCGTGTCTGATGCGGGGATACTCCTCGTCCTGGTCATCGGCCGGGTAGGCGCCGTAGAGCGACATGGATGTCATGTCCCAGTGGAACGTGGACACATCGATGCCGAACTCGCCGATCGCCTGGGCCCCGATGCTGTCGGTGAGCTCTCTCAGCCGCGGGGCGATGGCGTCCAGGGCCCGGCCCAGACGGTCGTCGTTGAGCAGTTCCGCCTCAATTCCGAATACTTCTTCCACCGCCCACTCCCGGGCCCAGCGGTCCACCCGCCACAGGGGTGCGGGTGCGGTCAGCCGGTTGGCCACCAGCACCTCGATGACCTGGCCGTGCGTCACATGGGCGATGTCGCGGCCCGGGCACAGCCGGTCGACGGTCCCGGCCACATCAAGCCGGCGCAGAAACTCGGCAGCGACAGGCAGAGCGCCCAGACGCTTCTCCACCACGGAGGTGACCACACATTCCATGCGCGGGCGCACCGTCCGCAGCCGTGGGGACCGGGAAGACTTCGTCACACCCGGATCAACACAGCCACCCCCGGACCGGACACGGCCAGACACCAACTCCACCTGACTCAGCCACCCGCGAAGTACGGATCTAGCGGTCGTGGACGCCAAGTACAAGGCGAACGCCCCGGAGGCTTCCCGGACGCCAACCTCTACCAACTCCTCGCCCTGTACCAGGTTGGGGCTGCCGACCGGACATCTCGTCTGCGCCAGAGGCAACGCTCCGCATGCCGCACACGTCATCCGCAATGCCGGCATCCGCATCCACCGGCAGGCCCTCGACCTTGACCAGCCACCGGAGCGACTGCTCGCGGAAGTCTCCGGGATCGCCACGAACCTTGGGGCACCTCTGGGTTCGTCGGCGCTGCCGACCTGACGCCCACCTCCGAGAAGACGAACACGTCACCGAGCTGATCCGCATCAGAGCCTGAATGACCGACCTGACGGACAAACTCCCCTTGCCAGACCACGACTCGGTGCTCGACCAGGCCATCCCCTTCGACAAGGTGCGCTGGATGCTCCTGTTGCCCGACGCCATGTGGTGGCCCGCCGAACTCGACGCCTGCCCTACGCCGGAGCGGTGGCCCCGAGTGGACCGCCGAACGGTGTTCACCATCGCCCGCGAGACCGGAACCACCACGGGCAACCGGCACCTCCTGGTCGAGGCGCTCGTGTGGGGCACAGACTCTGTTGCTCAATTCGTTTGGGCTCGGGGACCGCTGATGCGCGAGGGCGACTTGCCCGGTTCTTGACGTTCTGGTGGTGACGCTACGAGCACGGGAGGTGCTGACGAACCAGATGCTCAGGAATATGGAGTTGCGGGCGGCGGACCGGCTGACCGGGGCGCTTGGAGACCCGTTGCCGCGTTGGCGCCGTTAGCCTGTGGGTATGTCAGAGCGTGTCATGCCCGGTCGCACAGACGGCCTGATCACCCTGGTTGCCGCGGACGCTCTGTGGGTCGATTTGACGGCCGACAGTGCTGTGCCGACGGCTTCTGGGGCATTCACCTGCTCTCCTACCCGGGTGGGGTACGTCCTGCTCGGCGGCCATGTGGTGGCGACGGTGAGGGCGAGCGGCGGTCAGAGGAGTGTCTCGGAGGTTGAGGTGCGCCGGGCGGCCGCGGAACTGAACGCGGTGGGGATGGATCGGCAGGACCTGGTCCGCATCGGTCCGTTTCGTGGGGCGCCGAGGCAGGAGTGCAACGAGGAAACGCCGCTGCGTTGGCGCCGGCGCATCACGGGGGAACTGCAGGAGCTGGGCGGCCCCGAGCGGGCAGCGCGACGTGAAGTCGGTCGGCCGTACCATCTGGCGGGGATCGACTGGCGACAGATGCTCGTGGAGCAGACCCGCGACGGGACGCAGCGCACGTGGTGGCTGCCGCGCGCTGTGGTCAGGCTGCTGGACGCGGCCGAGCACGCCGAAACGCAGTGGGTGCAAGCCGCGCGGACCCGCCAGGCAAGCGCAGCCGTCACCGAGCCGCCCTCCCACCCCCGGCGGGCCCGAGACGCCGGCGGTCGGCAGAAGACGGGCCCCGAGGGCCCCACCGCCTCACTGCGCCCGTACAACAAAGAGCTGGAAGGCCAGCTGTACTCGGTGCTCAGCAGGAAGCCCGGTACCTCCCGCAGGGTGGCTGGGTGGGCGTGCGCCGTCTGCCGCACTGCGCCCGCCACCGTGCTCGACCACTGCCACGAACACGGCTACGTCCGGGCCCCCGTCTGCCAGTCCTGCAACACACAGGAACGCCCTGACCACCTGTACAGCAACGACATCCGCGTGGCGAACCGCTACACGCGCCTCTTCCAGACCGACACCGACGACTGGCTCCGCCACTGGCACCGCTGCCCTGGCTGCCGCGCACGCACCACCCTGCCCCTGCCGCACCTCGCCGCATGGACCGCCCACATAGCCTGCCGATCGCTGCGCCCGACCCACCGCGCCCCCCGCGGGCGCAAGCCCTGCGGTGTCCTGCGCGTGTCCTGGACGGGCAGTCAGAACGCGCCCCGTTCCTGCCTGCTCACTGTCGCCGTCGACTTCTGCCCCTCCGGCGAGCACCGTGTCCTGGCGCGAGTCCCCTACCGCGAAGCCGCCGAGCGGTTTCGTGTCTGGTTGGCCGAGACGGCCCCTGCCGTGGCCGCCGCGGCCGGTCCTGACCGCTTGGACGGCCTCCCTGCCCAGTTCCGGCCAGTCATCGCGGACACCAGCGGCGAGGACCTAGAACTGTTTTGAGCGGGCACCGGGAGACCTGACACCCCACCGTCACCTCGCAGCTGCTGGCCCCCGACGCGGTCACCCCGCACGCCCCAGCGAAATGCGCAGCAGAGTCGGCACAGGTACCAAAGCACAGTCCGTACACAGGCGGGGAAAGATCTCCGCGAACACGTTCCCGGTAGGACTCGACGCCTGCCTGAACGCGGCACTCGGCGTGTTGGGCGAAGAGGGCGCCGTTCAGGCGTACCGGGCATTAAATAACGATCAACGCATCCCCTATCTGGGTGCGGCGTTCTTCACCAAGGCAGGCACTGTACTTCGCGGGCACGGCGAGCTCATCGCGAAGCGGCTGAACCCTGGTGGCGTTCTCGCGTTCAGCCATGCCGAGCCCATCGAGGGCTACGAGGGCCCACAGGCGATGTACGGCAACCTACTGAAGTCCCTCGACCTGATCCTTGGCCCACCACAGGAACGCGGCGGAGTGCTGCTGGTTGGCGAAGCCCTGGCCGACGAGGGTGTGCAGGAGGTCGTTGCTCCAGAGGATGAGTCGGCCGAGGGTCCAGTTCACCGACTCGGGGGCTGGCAGCTCCAGTCCGTAGACCATCCGCGCGATCTCGCGCTTGCCGCCCGCCTCGGTCGTGTACTTGAGGATCGTCAGGAAGTCGTCGGGGTACATCACGCAGAGAACCCTTGTGAGGAGGGCCTCCTTGAAACCGGTCATGGCGAACGGCTTGGTGCCGGACAGCAGGTGCTGGAGCCGGTCTTCGAGCGGCACGTCGTCAGGTTCGTGTAGGAGGTACTCGATCGTCCTGCGGGTCGCCTCCCCGGCCGCAGCATCGCCCATGTCGTTCCACGCGGAGTTGAACGTGGCCTGATTGCCGGGCCGGGCTCCGACCTCGGAGTTGGCGAAGTCCTTGAGGACTCTGGGGTCGCACGTCCACAGCCCGTCGGGAGAGAAGATCCGCTGGTACTTTGCCCAGTAGGCCGCCACGTCGGGGTCGAAGCCCGGCTTGATCGCGAGGTACCGCTCCTTCAGCAGGGCCGCGCGCTCCAGCCGCCCGGGATCGACGTCCTCGGCTTTCGGGAAACGGGCCTTGAGGTCGTCGAACGATCGGGGCGGATTCCCCTTCGGGAGAGTGGGCTCCTTGTGCTCCCATTCATAGCCGCACCGGTGCGTCACGAGACGACGTCCGCCGTCGAGCGTGCGGATCACCTCGATGTCCTCGTCGTCGCTGCACAGTGGACACATAACCAACGCCATGGCTACCCCCGTTCCAACAGTGCTCGTGCCCGCCCCGAGCCGATGCACTTCTCCGCCCAAGCACCGCATTCTTGCATTCGGCAAAGGCGGCCGGGATGTGGGGCCATCCGGCGAGACCGGGGTCGGGGACTTCCTGTCCGTCGGATCCGCCTATCCCCTGCTACGGCTCATACCGGCCCTCGGCGCCCCATGGCAGCCTGGGCAGCGCGCAGCCCTGCCGTCGGACAACGGATCCGAGCGGGGTGTCTCTCCCTACGAGAACAGGAGCGCCTCGCAGGGCCATGCTGGGCATCCTGAGCAACAGCTTCCTTGGTGCCTGGGAGGTGGCGCTATTGCGTCCATTGTCTTCATCGATGATGTTGCCGTCACCGTCGAGGCCGCCCAGGCCGCGGGCATGCAGGCGCATCTGCTCGAAGACGACGTCCGGACCATCACGCGCATCGCAGCTCAGCAGAGGGCGGTACCCGCCCTCTCAGACGAGCCACGCAGATAGGATGCGCACACTCTTCATACTTTGGTTCCACCAGTTCAGCGAGGTGGCTCGTGCCCGCATCCGCCGTGACGCCCGACGATGTTGTCCGCCACGTCTTCCGTTACCTCGCGGAGGTGGGTGAGAGCCGCACCAAGCCGGTGCGGACGCACGACGACGCGAGGCACCAGGTGTGGTTCGCCGACCTGCCTGCGCAGTTCGGCTCCTTCCTCACCGACGCCGTCCCCCGCGACATGCCGTTGTGGCTGCGGGCCGACCGCCCCGTACGGCACGAACCGCCGGCTCCGCCGCTGCCGCTCGCCCACTGGCTGGACGACCGGGAGATCCACGACTCGGCAAGGGGAACGCCCCCCGAGCCGCGGGCCGAGACGGACATACCGGCGGACGAGATCTCCGCCGAGGGAAGCGCACGCATCCGGCACATCACCGTGTCCCTGGCCGACTCGCCCCAGCGTGACACCGTGTACGCCCAGTACCGCGCCTGGTCCCGTGAATGGGAAGGGTGGGCACGTCTCGACCGCGCCATGAAGCCCGTCGTACGCGCCTACGACCGCCTCTACCGCCTGTGCGTGGACGCCTCCGAACTCGGCGAGACCTTCGAACTGGTCGTCGGATTCGGCTACCTCACCTGGTCGGCGCAGAGCGAGCCGATCCGCCGCCATCTCGTCACCTGCCGGGCCGTCATCACCATCGACCCCGACACCGGAGCCATCACCGTCGGACCCGATCCCGAGCACGGCAGCCCGGTGCTGGAGGAGTCCATGCTCGACGCAGGGCAGAAGGCGCGGGCGGACATCCGCGCCCTCGTACGGCAGGAGCTGGAAGCCGCCGGCGACACCACGGATCCGCAGCTGGCCGACCACCTGCACCGGGCTCTCACCACCTGGATCATCGCGGCCCACGAAGCAGGACGCTAGGACAGCGCACCGAATCGGCACCGGGCAGCGGGAGACCCCGCCGTACCGGTCGTCAGCTTCGCGCCGGTGCTGCTGCTCAGAGAGCGCACCCGGCGCAGCATGCTCGAAGCGCTGCGCGCCGTCGCCCTGTCCATCGAGCAGGGCGCTGAGCCCACCGTTCTGCTGCGGGCGATCGCCGGTGCGGGCGGTGACCGGCCACTGGGAGAACCAGACAGCGGTGACGCCGCGGGACCTCCACGGGAGCTGTACTTCGCGCTGCCCTCCAACGACGAACAGCGCACCATCGCCGAGCGGCTGCGGGACCGGGATCTCGTCGTGGTCCAGGGGCCGCCGGGCACTGGTAAGACGCACACCATCGCCAACCTGGTCACCGACCTTCTCGCGCACGGCAACCGCGTACTGATCACCAGCCATACGGCACGTGCCCTGAAGGTCCTGAAGGACAAACTCCCCGTAGGCATCCGCGCGCTGTGCGTGAGCCGTACCGACGACGGAGCCGGGCAACTGGAACTGGAGCACTCTGTCAAGGCCATCCTCGACCGGCAGGGAGACTTCTCCTCACGGGCGTACCGACGACGCATCCAGGAGCACGAAGAGCGCCTCAGATCCGCCCGGTCCGCGCAGGCGCTCGCCCTGAAGGCATTGCGCGCGCTGCGGGAGCAGGAGACATACCGCCATCCTGCCGAGATCGGCGACTATGAGGGGACCCTGGCCCGGATCGCCCAGCGGCTCGCCGAGGAACACCCGCGGTTCGGCTGGATCGGCGCCGTCCCCGCTGATGCCCCGACGCTGGACGCCGAGGTTCTCACGCGCCTGCGCCGTGCGGCGCTCGCCTTCACCGACCGGCACCGTGCTCTCGCCGCATCGGTGAGTGCCGCGCTGCCCGAGCCGGGACAGCTGCCCACGGTGCCCGCCTTCGCCGAGGCGGTCGAGACGGTCAAGGCGGCGGAGGCCGACCTCGCCGCGCTCCGGCAGGACGGCTCCGTCTCCCGCCTCGACGACGCCGTGTCCGCCCTCACCACGGCACAGCAGAACCAACTGGCCACCGCGCTCGACCACTTCACCGCCGCGGCCAGGGCAGCCACCTCGATGCCGGCCGTCTGGGCCGCCGAGCTGCGCGACGAGATCCTCGCCGGGCAGGATCTCGCCGCGCGCAGCCGCCACGAGCGCACCACCGCGGCACTGACCGCAATCGAGGAGGCGGAGGGTGCCCTCGGCTCCACGCTGGTCACTGGGCTGGAGGCGTACGACGTACCGACGGCGCTCGGGCTGGCCGCCACCCTGCGGGACGGGCTCGCGTCCGGCCAGAAACTGCGCGGGGCCATGGGCCTGAAGACCCGGCTGCGCAAAGCGGTCGGCACCTTCCCCGAGACCGTGCGGGTCGACGGCCGGGCTGTGGAGACAGCGGTCGCCGCGTCCGCCGTGCTGCACCGCGTCACGCTGGAGCGGCACCTCCAGGACATCGAGCGGGAGTGGGGCGACGGCCCCGACGCATGGGAGGCCACAGCTCGGCGCACCGCCCGCCTGCGCCAGGACATCGCCACCCTCACCGCCCTGATCAGCCTCGCCGACCTGCGCCACGCGGTGGTTGGCGCCGGCCGGGCCGCGCCGGGGCTGGCAGGCCTCGGCTGGGGCAACCGGGACCAGGCCGACACAGTCCGGAGCGTCCTGCGGGCCAGAGCGGCACGCCGGGCCGCCGACCCTGCCCGCGCTCTGATCGACGAGGCCCTGCGTGTACTGCGTGCCGCAGCGCACCGCAGGGGCGCCTCGGTGGCCCTCGAACGGGCCCGCGCCGCGGTCGAGTCCCGCGACGCGGCGGCCTACAGCGCGGCGGTGAACGACGTGGATGACCTGCGGGAGGCACTGGCGCGCAAGAAGGCGTGCGACGACGCTTACCGGCTGGTCGCGGCCGAACTCCCGGACCTCGCAGACAGCCTGGAATCCACACCTGAGGATGACGCGTGGGACACCCGGCTCGCGGACTTCGAGGCCGCGTGGGCATGGTCGGTCTGGTACGACCGTATGACGGAGCTGACGGACCCGGAGGCCGAGGCCCGGCAGCTGCGGCTGCTCGCCGAGGCGGACGTCGAGATCCGCATCGGCCTGGAACGGCTGGCGGCCGACAAGGCCTGGTTCAGCTGTCTGTCCCGGCTCACGGACGACCAGGCCGTGGCCCTCACCTCGTACCAGCAGAACGTCCGCAAGCTGGGCAAGGGCACCGGCAAGTACGCGGCCACCTACCGCAGACAGGCCCGGGAGAGCCTGCAGGCCAGCCAGGCGGCGGTGCCCGCCTGGATCATGCCGCTGCACCAGGTGACCGAAACCGTGCCGATGGACCGAGCCGGGCGCTTCGACGTCGTGATCGTCGACGAGGCCAGCCAATCCGGCCCCGAGGCGCTGCTGCTCGCCTGGCTGGGCGCGAAGGTGATCGTCGTCGGCGACGACCAACAGGTCAGCCCCGCCCAGGTGGGCGTGGACCACGACGAGCAGTTCGCACTCCAGCGACGGCTCCTCGCCGAGCTGCCTGCCGCCCGCCGCAACCTGTTCACACCGACCGCCAGCCTTTTCGACATCGCTTCCGGTCTGGCCGGAGGCCGCGGCAGGCTGATGCTCCAGGAACACTTCCGGTGCATGCCGGAGATCATCGGATTCTCCAACGAGCTCTGCTATGGCGGCCGGCTCCAGCCGTTGCGACAGTACGGTGCCGACCGGCTGCGGCCCTTGCGCCCGGTGCATGTTCCCGATGGCTACGTCGAAGGCAGCGGACTGAAGCAGGTCAACCGGTCCGAGGCGGTGCGGCTGGTGGATGAGGTCGCCCGGTGCATCGCCGACCCCGCCTACGCGGGGCGCACCATGGGTGTGATCACCCTGCTCGGCGCGGGGCAGAAGTACCTCATCGAAGACCTGCTGGCCGACCGGATCCCGCTGGATGAGCGACAGCGCCGACGCCTGCGCGTGGGCAACGCCGAGGAGTTCCAGGGCGACGAGCGCGACATCGTCTTCGTCAGTACGGTCGTGTCGCTTACCGGCCCCGACGGGCCGCGCCGCATCGGCTCCTTCAGCAGCTCCCTGTACCGGCAGCACCTCAACGTGGCCGCGTCCCGGGCCCGCGACCAGGTGTGGTTGTTCCACAGCTTCGCTCTCACGGAACTCGGCGAGACCGATCTGCGGCGTGCCTATCTGGACTGGTTCTCCCGCCCGGCCGAGGAGCAGGACGGCCTCGGACTCGGCGAGGTCCGGCCGGACGTTCCGCACGAGGCCTTCGACAGCCTTTTCGAGCAGCGTGTCTACCTGGCCCTGCGGGCCCGGGGCTACCGGGTGCGTCCGCAGTATCCGGCTGGCCGCTACCGCATCGACCTGGTCGTCGAGGGCGGCACCAGACGCCTTGCCGTGGAGTGCGACGGCGACGCGTTTCACACGGAGGAGAACGCGGACGCGGACGCGGCACGCCAGCGCGAACTGGAGCGAGTGGGCTGGACATTCGTCCGCATCCGGGGCAGCCGCTTCTTCCTCGACCCGGAACGGGCACTCGAACCGCTGTGGGCGGAACTCGACCGACTCTGCATCGAGTCGGCGGCGTACCCACCCGCACACCGAGCCGCCAAGGACGGCCGCATAGGCCCGACCGGCGAAGGCGGCACGGTCCCGACAGGCGACGGCGACGTCGTACCCACCGGCAACGCAGAGCCCGCCCCCTCTGCTGCCCCATCCGCCGGGCGACAGGACATCCAGCCCGAGCCCCCGCACGGCACTGACGAGGCACAGCCCCGATTCGTGACCGTGGCACGGCTGCACCGCGACGAGGTCAATGCAGCCCAGCACGCGTTCAGCATGCGGGCGACCGTGCCCGGGACGGCACGGTTTCTCGGGGGAGCGGGTGCGCCGGGCCTCCCAGGGGCCGACGCCGTGGACATCCTGCGCGAGGGGCATGCCGTCGTGCGGGTCGCCCACCCCGAGGTACAGGCCATGATCCGCGCCGCGATCGCCCACGCAGACGTACCGGTACTGGGAGACGACGGTCAGGTGGGGCTGGCGCGGCACCACGTACCCGGCTCCTCCGGCGTTTCCGACGGCCGTACGACGGAACTGCTGCGTGCACGACCGACAGCTGACCGGGCCCCGGTGAAGAGTCTTCCGGCCGTGCCGCGGCAGCCGACCCGCGGCGACGAACCCACCCCCGTGACGGGATCCGCAGTGCCCGGCGGTGCCCGATCCTCCCTCAGCCTCCCGGTCGACCGGCTCAGCGTCGCCGCCCATCGACGGGTGCAGCGCGAAATCCAGCGCGTGCAGGACGCGCTGGACCAGCCGCTTCCGGAGATCGTGGCCGTGGACTCGTCGTCCAGGAGGGCCCAGCTGGCCGACCACGACAGGCGACGCCAGGCCCTGCAGGAGCGGCGCAGCCACCTGCGTGCCGTGCTCGACCAAGTGGTCCCTGACTCCTCTCTGACGGGCGGGGCAATGGTCGTCCCTGGATGCCTCGTCGGAGTTGAGGATCCGGACGAGCCAGGCATCATGACGTACGAGATCGCGATGCTCGCGGGTGACGAGGCGGAGCGGCTGAGCCCCGACACCCCACAGGGGAAGGCGCTGATGTGGCGAGAGGTCGGGGACGAGGTGAGCTGGCAGACGGAGCTGGGCACCCACATGCGCGTCATCGTCCGGTACATCCAGGACTGAGAGACCCCAGCGGAGCGGGGCTGCGCGGCGGCTGCGGGGCGGTCCGTAGCTGGTCGTGCCCACGAGGCGGAACCGCATCTCGATACAGCCCCGCGTCCCGCGAGGCCAGTTTGCTGGCGTGCGCGACCCGGGAGCGCTCCGCAGCCGCGGCGAGCCGGACGCGCTCTATCGCCAGGCGCGCGGCCCGGTCCTCCAGCGCCGTCAGGTACATCCGGCGGATACGGAGCGTCAGGCCGGTGGCGACGGCCTTGGTCGCCGTCCCGAGCAGGTAGAACAGGCCGAGAGGGGCGTTTGCGATCGGCGCCAGGAAGAAGATGGCGAGGGCCAGTTCGACGAGGCTTACCCCGGCGGTCCAGCCCGGAAACCGCAGGGATCCGCGCAGAGCCAGGCTGTGCAGGGTGACCAGTGCGCTGACGCAGGCCGGCTGCCGCGCTCCCCAGCGACCATTCGATGAGTGACACCGGACAACTCATCGGAGGTGGGGAAGGCCGGCATGCTCATCGGTCGGCACTGCCGGGCGGGACGACCCATTCGGTGGGTTGGCCGGTGAGGGAGGCGATCATGTCGAAGTCTCCGTCGTAGTGGAGGACCGTTCGCCGGTTCAGTTCCGCTGTAGCGGCGATCAGCAGGTCGGGGAGGGACAGAGCGCGGTGGAAGCCTGCGTTGAGGGCATGGCGTTGGATCTCGAGAGCGCGGGTGAAGGTGTCGTCGTCGGTGCGGAGGTAGTCGAAGGCGTGGAGCCAGGTGCTGATCCGTGTTGCTTCCGAGCTGTCCCGTGCGGAGTGGATCATCTCGAACTCGGTGGGCTGGCATACGGCGAGGAGGTAGCGCTCGTGCAGAGGCTTGAGCACCTCCTTGACGCTCGGCTTCGTCCAGCGGGCGAGGGCGGACTTGTCGATCAGATAGCGGTCCTGCATCAGGCGGCCCGGCCTCCGTCGCGGTCGCCGTTGTGCTTGAGGGAGCCGTCTGCGTTGCGGGGCCCGGTGTTCTCGACGATCTCACTGAAGTCGAGCTCGCCGGCCTCCATGGCGTCGAAGCCCTCCTGCCGCAGGTGCCTCTTGACGGCGTCTTCCATGGCGAGGCGGACGGCTTTGGCCTTCGTTTTGGTCCCGAAGATGCGCATGGCCTCGGTGACCATGCCTTCATCGAGGTCGATGACGGTTCTGGCCATGTGGGTGATCCCTTCGGATATGCTTCCGTCAGCGAAACGATACCATTCGTCGACTGTGACAGATATCGTTTTGATCAAAGGGTCCATGGATGGAGGCTGCGGCGTTCATGGTGACGTGTCGCGCGGTCGCTCCTTGTGGGAAATGGACGGTCGTCCTCATGTCAGGCTCCGCCCCTGTCGGGGGTTTCGCCAGAAGCGATGGGGCGGCGAGAGGCGGCCGGCCAAGCAGCCCTGTCGGTGGACAGCCGGTGGACAGACGCCTTTGGACGGTGCATCACGGGGTAGCACGGGTCAACCTGCTGCACATGCTCTGATCAGGCAAAACGTCACTGGACAGCACGACGAGGCACCGCGCAACACGAACGCTCATGGTCTCGTAATGCGTAGGTCTCGGGTTCGAATCCCGAAGGCGGCTCTGTAGAAGCCCCAGGACTCACTCGCCGTGACCTGGGGCTTTTGCTATTTCCGGGGCCGGTCGGCGCATGCGTCGGCTGGGGCCCGAGGCCCCGTGCGTGAGTGATGCGTGAGCGGAGGGGTTGTCAGCCTTTCTCCGCGGCCTTCTTGGCCTTGCCCTTCTTCATCCGCTTGGCCTTCTTGGCGGCCTTGCGAGCCTGCTCCTCTTGCTCGGCCTTCCGCTGGAGGGGGACCGGACGACGCGCACATGCGGACCCACCCCAGCGCGCACGACAGGTCGCGGGCCGCTGCCGTCCCATGGGGTGGGGCCGCCTTCCCGTACGAGACCATCGATCGAGCGGGTACGATGAACACCGGCCGCACGGAAGTGTTCTTGGTCACACTTGAATCTCCTCCGTGCGGCCACCTTTGCGTCCCGGTGACAGCCCGCTCGGCCGAGGAAAGTCAGGCGAGGGCAGAGGGCTACGGGCCTAGAATGACCGTCGTGACCGACAACACTCCACAGAGCCCCGATAGCGGGCCGACGCCTACCCATGAGCTGCCGACCCAGTACGCGCCGGCCGAGGTAGAGGGGGCGCTGTACGAGCGTTGGGTAGAGCGCGGGTACTTCGAGGCGGACGCGAAGAGCGAGAAGCCGGCGTACACGATCGTCATCCCGCCGCCGAACGTCACGGGCTCGCTTCACCTGGGCCACGCCTTCGAGCACACGCTGATTGACGCCCTGACCCGCCGCAAGCGCATGCAGGGCTTCGAGACGCTGTGGCAGCCCGGCATGGACCACGCCGGTATCGCCACCCAGAACGTCGTCGAGCGCGAGCTCGCCAAGGAGGGCAAGTCCCGCCACGACCTGGGCCGCGAAGCCTTCGTCGAGCGCGTCTGGGAGTGGAAGGCCGAGTCCGGCGGGCAGATCGCCGGCCAGATGCAGCGCCTCGGCGAGGGACTGGCGTGGAGCCGGGACCGCTTCACCATGGACGAGGGCCTGTCCCGAGCCGTCCAGACCGTCTTCAAAAAGATGTTCGATGACGGGCTGATCTACCGCGCCGAACGCATCATCAACTGGTGCCCCCGCTGTCTGACGGCCATCTCCGACATCGAGGTCGACTACCAGGACGACGACGGCGAGCTCGTCTCCATGAAGTACGGCGAGGGCGAGGACACCATCGTCGTCGCCACGACCCGCGCGGAGACGATGCTCGGCGACACGGCCGTCGCCGTCCACCCCGACGACGAGCGCTACGCCCGTCTGATCGGGAAGCAGATCAAGCTGCCGCTGACCGACCGGAGCATTCCGGTCGTCGCCGACACGCACGTCGACCCGGAGTTCGGCACCGGCGCCGTCAAGGTGACCCCGGCGCACGACCCGAACGACTTTGCCATCGGCCAGCGCCACGACCTCGAATCCATCGAGGTCCTCGACGAGCGCGGCATCATCACCGTCCACGGCCCCTTCCAGGGCCTGGACCGCTTCGAGGCGCGCTCCGCGATCGTCGCCGCCCTGCGCGCCGAGGGCCGGATCGTCGCCGAGAAGCGCCCCTACGTCCACTCCGTGGGCCACTGCTCACGCTGCAAGACGACGCTGGAACCCCGCCTGTCGCTGCAGTGGTGGGTCAAGGTCGAGACCCTCGCCAAGGCCGCCGGCGACGCGGTCCGCGACGGCCGGGTCGACATCCACCCGGCCGACATGTCGCAGCGGTACTTCGACTGGGTCGACAACCTCAACGACTGGTGCATCTCGCGCCAGCTGTGGTGGGGCCACCGCATCCCGGTCTGGCACGGCCCGAACGGCGAACTGGTCTGCGTCGGACCCGACGACGAGCCGCCGACCGGCGAAGGCTGGACGCAGGACACCGACGTCCTCGACACGTGGTTCTCGTCCGGCCTGTGGCCGTTCTCCACGCTCGGCTGGCCCGAGCAGACGCCGGACCTGGAGAAGTTCTACCCGAACTCCGTCCTGGTCACCGGCTACGACCTGATGTTCTTCTGGGTCGCCCGGATGATGATGTTCGGCCTGTACGCGATGGACGGCCAGCCGCCGTTCCGCACGATCGCCTTCCACGGCATGGTCCGCGACGAGTTCGGCAAGAAGATGTCGAAGTCGTTCGGGAACACGGTCGACCCGCTGGACTGGATGGACAAGTACGGCTCCGACGCCCTGCGGTTCACCCTGGCCAAGGGCGCCAACCCGGGTGTCGACGTCCCGATCGGCGAGGACTGGGTGCAGGCGTCCCGCAACTTCGCCAACAAGATCTGGAACGCGACGCGCTTCGCGCTCATGAACGGCGCCACGGTCGAGGGTGACCTGCCGCCGGTCGAGCAGCTGTCGGCTGCCGACCGCTGGATCCTGTCGCGGCTGAACAAGGTCGTCGCCGAGGCGGATGCGTACTACGAGGACTACCAGTTCGCCAAGCTCGCGGACGCCCTGTACCACTTCGCGTGGGACGAGGTCTTCGACTGGTACGTCGAGCTGTCGAAGACGACGTTCTTCGAGGAGGGCGACCAGGCCAAGGTCTCTGCGCGCGTCCTGGGCGAAGTCCTCGACGTCACCTTGCGGCTGCTCCACCCGATCGTCCCGTTCGTCACGGACACCCTGTGGACCACGCTCACGGGCGGCGAGTCGGTCGTCATCGCCGAGTGGCCGAAGGACTCCGGGTTCCGCGACGAGGCCGCGGAGCAGGAGATCGAGCTGGTCCAGCAGGTCGTCACGGAGGTCCGTCGGTTCCGCTCGGACCAGGGCCTGCAGCCGGGCCAGAAGGTCCCGGCCCGCCTGGAGCTGGACGGCACGGCGCTGGCCCCGCACGAGGCGGCCATCCGCCAGGTGCTGCGCCTCCAGCCGGAGGGCGAGGGCTTCGCCGCCACCGCCTCCCTGCCGGTGGCCGGCGCCACGGTCTCGCTCGACCTGTCGGGCACCATCGACGTGGCGGCCGAGCGCAAGCGGCTGAGCAAGGACCTGGCCGCCGCCGAGAAGGAGAAGCAGCAGGCCGAGGCCAAGCTCGGGAACGAGGCGTTCATCGCCAAGGCCCCCGACAACGTCGTGGACAAGATCAAGGGCCGGCTCGCCAAGGCCGAGGCGGACATCGCCCGGCTCCAGGCCCAGCTGGACAAGCTGCCGCCGCAGTAGGCGTCGGAACACGCCGAAGGGGGCCCAGGCCACGTGGTCTGGGCCCCCTTCGCGTTCTTCGGCCTCGGACACCCTCTGACTCGGGCTCTCGGCGGTGAGGCCTACGGAATGCGCAGCGTCTCGTACGGGCTCGACAGAGAGAACTCGCTTTGCTCGGCGACGATCTGGGCCTGGTGGAGATCGAACTTCGCCATGTGCAGGAGGTCGTCGAGGCGCGTCGGCTTCTGACCCAGCAGGTCGAGGGCGATCTCGGCAGCCCCGTCTCTCCGGTCCAGTCGGTCCTGGAAGAAGTCCAGGTTCTTCTGGACGACGAGGAGAGTCATGTCGAGCTCCGAGATCTCCGCATCGGACACTCGATCGCACCGAGAGTGCACTCGGTACTCGTAGAAGGGACCGGCGACGCAGTGGATGTTGTTGCCCGCCCCTCGTCTGTACCGGCTGGCCAGCAGGTTGACCGCGAAAGCCCAGTCACCCCACTTGAGCACCCTCGGGTCGTACAGCCCGCATCCGAGAGCGTCTGCCCGCCGGCAGACTATCGACGTCGGAACGTGGTGCTTGCGCGCCACCAGATCCTCGCGGCACGGGTACGAGGAGATGGTGAACCCCTCGAAGGCACCGATCACCCACGACATCGTGTGCACGAAGGCCGTATCGGCATCGGACTCGAGGGCCTCCACCGCCCTGTCCGGGTAGGACCCTTCCCTGAGGAGATGCGGGTCGGTGGCCAGCCGGTCGTCGGCGTCCACCTGCATCACGTACTCCATCCGTGCGGCTGCTACGCCGGCGTTCCTGGCCACGTGGTGCCCTTGGCGCTGTTCGAGCCGGACGACGCGTACGCCGGGCAGATCGGCGCAGGTGTCGATGGCCTTGAAGGTCGCGTCGTCGTCCGACTCGTCGTCCACGATCACTACCTCGTACGGACGTTGAAGCGGCTGCTCGGCGAGAGACTCCACGGCTTCGATGAGGTAGTCGCCCGCGTTGTGGCAGGGAACGACGAAGCTGATGCCTCCAGAATCCGCGATGGTCACGCTGTCTCCCGTCCGCTCATGGCCGCGGTGCCGAAGGGAGCCGGGCACCTGCGCGCCGCTATGACGGTCGCGCGAGCCGCTTTGAAGTAGGTGCGCAGCTCGTGTGCGTGAGCGCTGCGTGAGCGGACTGGGTGGCACTAGGGTGGACCCGGCGTCATGGTGATCACGGTCGGATGCCTCTGGCCTGGGGAAACGGGATTCTGTGGCATCGTTCGGCATCAGTCAGAATGATCTTGTGGGGCCTCGTAATGCGTAGGTCTCGGGTTCGAATCCCGAAGGCGGCTCCATCGAAGAGTGCAGGTCACCCCAGGTGATCTGCACTTTCTTCGTTTCCGGGCTAGGGGTTCAGCGCTCTGCGGAGGTGCTGACGGCCGATGCGTGAGCGCTGGGGCTGTTTCCTCACCCTGCGCGAAGGGCCGCTGCCGACTCCACAAGGCCATCCCGTTCCAACCGGTTGAGAACGTCCCCCGTGCTGCCGGGCGGCCTTCGCCAGGAGTCGGCGATCTGCTGGACGGCGGCGAAGACCCGTTGGCGATCGAGGTCGATCTGAGCGAGGACGAAATCGTCCGCACCTACGGCTTCGACGTTCCACTGTGAGAGGGTCTCGTCCGGGAAGTCCTCGAGGTTGTTGGTGACGATGAGTTGGGCTCGGGACTTGATGGCGGCGGCAAGGACGTGGCGGTCGTCGGCGTCAGGCAGTTGGAGGGCCGACTCGAGCGGTTCGTAGTCCTTGACGAGGCAGTCCCGCACGGCCCGCATCATCAACTCTCGGGTCCGGGTCAGTTTCGAGGGGTCGAGCTCTGGCCTGTTGGCCTGGAGATTCGTGAAGACTTCGTCCAAGATCCTTTCGGTCCACTTAGCCTCGATCCACCGAGCAATAGCCGGTCCAGGGCTTGGACATGAAGACGCGGATGCCCTCTGAGCTGGGATGATGGGACTTCCTACGGTTCCATTTCCACAGAGCAAGAGAACATCCGCGAGATGCAATCTTCCCATGCTGCTTCGGCGGTGTTTGCCGCGTTCGATGACGCGAATCTGGTCGCGCATGCCGGGCTGGTCCCGGTGATGCGGCTGGCCGAGCGGTGCGGGCTTGCCCGGCTGGTGGCCGAGAAGGTGAAGCTGACCGGCGCGAAGAACGGCGCGGGCGCGTCGGCGGACGCCAAGGTGACCAGCATCGTGGCCGGGATGGTCGCTGGCGCGGACAGCATCGACGATCTGGATGTGCTGCGGCACGGTGCGATGCCCGTGTTGTTCGCAGGCGTCCGTGCGCCGTCCACGCTGGGCACGTTTCTGCGCTCGTTCACCCATGGTCACGCGCTCCAGCTCCACGCGGTGCACCGCGGGTTCCTGGCCGCTCTGGCCTCGCACACCCCGCTGCTGCCCGGCGCGGGCGAGAAGGCGTTCATCGATGTCGACTCCACCCACAAACGGGTCTACGGCCGGACCAAGCAGGGTGGCGAGTACGGCCGGTTCAAGGGTGTCCGCACCCTGCACCCCCTGCTCGCCACGATCTGCACCCCCGCCGCGCGGCCGGTGATCGCCGGGGCACGGATGCGGCGGGGCAAGGCGGCCGACTCCCGCGGTGCCCCCAAGTTCGTCAGCGAGGCTCTGGCCACCGCCCGGGAGGCCGGCTGCACCGGCCTGCGGATCCTGCGGGCGGACTCGCAGTTCTACAACGCCGGTGTGATCGCCGCCTGCCGCCGGGCCGGAGCCCACTTCTCCATCACGACCGGCATGAACCCCTCCATCAAACGGGCCGTCCTGGCCATCCCGGACGGCACGTGGCAGCAGATCAGCTACCCGACCGCGGTGCCCGACCCCGACACCGGGGAGCTCATCTCCGGCGCCGAAGTCGCCGAGATACCCGCATACACCGCGTTCGCCGGCCGCAAGAAGAGCGAGCGGGTCACGGCCCGGCTGATCGTGCGCCGGGTCCGGGACCTGGCCAAACCCGCCGGCGTCGGTGAGCAGGGCGAGCTGTTCCCCGTCTGGCGCTACCACCCGTTCTTCACCGACCAGCCCGCCCCCACGCTCCAGGCCGAGCGGGAACACCGTCACCACGCCGTCGTCGAGCAGGTCATCGCCGACAGCAAAGCCTCCGCCCTCGCCCACCTGCCCTCCGGACAGTTCAACGCCAACGCGGCCTGGCTCACCCTGTGGGCCATGACCTACAACCTGCTGCGGGCCACCGGTGCTCTGACCTCCGCCTTCCACGCCAAGGCCACCACCGCCACCCTCCGCGCCCACCTGATCCACGTGCCCGCCAGGATCGCCCGCTCAGCCCGCCGTATCACCCTGCACCTACCGCACAACTGGCCCTGGCAGCACGCCTGGACGCACCTGTTCGACACGGTCCACGGCCCACCCGGCCCGGCCTGACGCCCCCTGCCCACCCCGCCCGCCAGGGCCCAACCGGAACCAAGTCGTGGAAAAGCTGGGCAGACCAGCGGCTACAACCTGCCCATGCCCAACCACCGCCCCAAAACCGGCACAGACGCCCGCCAGAAGATCACCCTCAGACCACATCGGTGGATCGAGGCTTAGCCTGCACGAGCCCGGCTTGGGCTATCCGGATCAGCAGGTCGCGCAGCGTGCTCGGGTACAGGACGCAGGCGTCGTAGACGACGGTGAATGCCACGGGATCAGATCAGTCCCATCTCCTGGTTCAGAGCCGTGAGTTCATCCGCAGCCGCCCGTCGCTTCCGGTCGTCTTGCCGCTGATATTCGAGCAGGGACTGTGCCCTGATCCGGCGGTGTGTACCGACCTTCCGGTAGTCGATCTCTCCTGCCTCCAGTAGCCCGATCAGGAAAGGCCGGGACACGTTCAGCATGTCGGCGGCCTGCTGGGTGGTCAGCTCTGCGTGCTCGGGAACGATGGAGACGGTGCGGCCGGCGGCCATGTGGCTGAGCACCGCGGCCAGCAGCTCCACGGCCTCGCGGGGCAGCTCAAGATCGGCGTTTCCGTCCTCGATCCGGAACCGGATCCGTTCGGCGTGCGGGGAGCGGGCGAGGGACCGCTTCACCGGCCTGAGTGCCCGCGCCGCGAAGTCGGCATTCGCCCCGGACGGGGGCGTGGGCCGAGCGGTCGACGTGCTCATTGTGTGACCGTCCCTTCGTGTGGCGTCTGAGTCGCGATGAGACAACCCTTAAGCGCATTATCTGCAGCATTCGCAATAACCGCAACAGAATTCGTTCTGGTGTCGTGGCTATGGAGGGGGGCCGTGCAGCTCTGAGGTGGCTGACCGCCTGGCCCGCCACGGCGTGAGGGAGTGCGTACCCGGTCGAGCTTCAGCCCAGATCAGGGTGCTTTCGTGATGCGGGCATGCCATGCCCAGCGGACCAGCCCCCCGACGGCGAGCGAGACGAGGATCGCGCCCCAGTCGATCACGTGGGGGAGGCCGGGGAAGAAGGCGAAGAAGGCGAAGGCCGCGGCGGCGCCGGTGAGGAAGGCGGTGATGCCGGTGCGACGGCGCTTGGCTTCCCGGGCGGGGCCTTCAGGCGTGGGCTGGGTGGTCATGCGCGGCTCACTTCGTGATGTGGTGGCACTGGCCGGCTCGGCGAACACCGTTGACGTGGATGTACGCGCACGCCTTTCCGTAGCGGGGGAGTTTCTGGGGTGCGTTGTCGCGCATCGGGTTGATCGTGCACTCGGTGTGGGTCTTGCCGCGGGAGGTGCGGTAGATCTTGTTGTCGGTGTCCGAGTAGGTGAAGTCGATGCGCCAGTTGCAGAAGCCTGCGTTGAGGGCTCCGACGAAGCCGCAGTCGACGCCGGCGTTCTGGTAGGTGATGTTCTTGCCGTCGCCGCGGATGATGTGGGTGAACATGCAGCCTGTGGGGATCTTCATGGTGACGCCGCCGACTTGGCAGTCGAAGGTGGCCACGGGCGTCGAGCCGATGGCGCCGGCGTGCGCCTCGGTGGGAGGTAAGACGGCCAGCGCGGCCGTTGTGGCGAGAGCGGCGATGATCCGTGCTGTGGAGCGCTTGCCCATCGGTGTCCCCTTCTGGCGAAGTGTGTCTGCAGATCGGAACTCCTGTCGTCGGCGCAGGCTGCTGCTCCCGAGAGGCAGTCCACTACGAAGAGTGATCAGCAGATTGGCATGCTGACCACCCGTAACCGGCACCCCCGGAAGCCGGTCTCATGCGTGTGCGGTGCGTGAGCGGACGGGGTGGCACAGGGTGGATTGGGCGGCACTCGGAGGCCGGGCCGTACCTTCATGACCTGGGGAAACAGGATTCTGGGGCCCGACATCAGCCGGGATGATCTTGTGGGGCCTCGTAATGCGCAGGTCTCGGGTTCGAATCCCGAAGGCGGCTCTGCCGACTCACTTGGGACCGGAGGGTTTGCGGGCGGAGGCGGCCCCGGTGACCCGGACAACGCGTACCAGCTGCGTGTATCAGGGTATCCGGAGCGAGAGGTTCCATTGCCCGGCAGGAAGCGCGGACTGATGGTCGACGGTATCCGCCCCTCCGACGGATACCTGGTGGAGGCCAAGCACGTCCGAGACCCCGACTGCACGAAGAAGAGTTTCCGGTCGCTGGAGCGTCTGGAAGAAACCCTGGCCAAGCCGGTCAAGGTGAACTCCAAGGGGCAGCTTGCCTATGACCCTGTGATCGACTCCATGTACGCAGGTGACGAGAGCGAACTCCTGCGGTACAAGCAGGCTATGGACAACCCGGCGAACAAAGAGATCCGTGGACTGGAGGTTGTGACGAACGGTAAGGACAACGCGGCCTACTGGCAGTCCATGATGGCGATCACGGGCACGGCCGGCTCGACACGCTACGTGCCGTAAGACAAGGGAAGACAGTGCCTACCGAACGGAACATCCGGACCAACTTCGCCTTCTACCCGCCCGAAGCTGACGAGGCGGCATGGGGTGCCGACCTGGCGTCCCTGGAAGGGGCCCTGCGGCAGGGGTTCCCGGAACCTGGGGTCGAGTACCGGGTCTCGGGGGTCCACGGCATCACGGTCCTCGACTTCGAGATCGAGCTGGCGCCCGGTGTCTGGATCGACGGGACAGCGGCGATGCCCACGTCCGACTACGCCTTCATCACCCTGACCAACGTGACCGCTGACGAAGCCGCGGTCTTCGCCCGGTGGCTGCGGGACTCCTTCACCTCGGCACCGCATCTGGTGCGCTTCGCCAGCAGCCTCGCCATGGCCAACGGGGAGCAGGAGCCGTGGCCGCTGCCGGCGGAAGGCGGTGACGAGGAGATCGTCACCGCACTGAGGCGACACCTCGCCTCCATCGACGACACGTAGTGGCCTTGTCTGCCGGCTGCCCAGGGTTATGGGGTGGGCGTGGGTGTGGGGGAGGTGGGGGAGAGGCGGACTGTGCTCAGGATGCGCATGATCAGGGTGTCGGACGGCGCCGGGGACGGCGGTGCGGCCGTAGAAGTCCCAGGCCACGAAGGCGCCCTGGGCGTTCTTGAAGCCGAAGACGATCGACTGGCCGTCGCCGGCGCAGCGGTTGGGTTGTTCGGCGCCCTGGGAGCGGGCTTTGACGTAGGTGCCCTTCACTCCGGACTTCGTCGTGTACTCCACGGGCTTGTCCCACTTCACGACGCTCTTGTCCGGCTGGGTGTAGGCGGCGTAGACCCAGGTCGGGGGGTTCTTCTCGGCGACCTCGGCGGTGTCCTTGGCGCCTTCGGCCCCCTTGGTGCCGACGTTGCCGAGCGCGACGTCGGACATCTGGCCGTCGCCGTCGGCGTCGATGCTGCACCACTGGGACTTGTAGAAGGCGGGCGCCGTGTGTCCGATGAGGATCTTTTCCGAGTCCTTGTCGTCCGCGTAGCCGCTGAAGACGTCGGGGGAGAGGACCTCCCAGTCCGGCGGGACGTCGAACGCGGCGCCGTGCTTGGGGTTGACCACCGTCTTCCAGCCCGCGATGAGCGGCTTGGAGGGGTCCGGGGGGCTGTCGGGCTCGTCCCTGGCCATGATGACGGCGGTCACGGCAGCGGTGGCCGCCACGGCCATCAGTGCCGTCAGTGCTGCCGTGAGCTTTCGGTTGGGCTTGCGCGGAGGTTTCGGCGGCTGCTGGAAGGGCGGCGGCTGGTACAAGCCATCCGGCCGGCTCGGCTGTTGGTACGGGTTCTGCACGTGCCCCTCCCGGGTTGCGCGACGCTACTTGCCGAACGAGAGGATCGCGCGGCTCTTCTTCTTGGGTTCCGGGCTGTAGACCCGGCCGTTGAGCAGGAACAGCCGTCCGCCCGCCCAGCTGATGCGGATGCCGTGGGGGTAGAAGACGGCCTCGGCTCCAGCGGCCACGGCCGGGCTCTGCAGGACGGGCTGCGAGGAGCCGTCCGCCGGTGCCAGCGAGACGACCGAGCCCGCCGCGCCGCTGCCGGGAGCGACGTACACGAGGAGCCTGCCGTCCTCAAGGGCGAGCGGCCACATGGTGCGGCCCTTGGGCTGCTCCGCGGTGCGCCACCGCTCCTTGCCCGTGTTCAGGTCGACGGCGACGACCTGGTTGGTGTCGTCGATGCCGAGGCTGGTGCCGGGTTTGCCCGCGCCGATGTAGAGGGTGTCGGCGTCGGCCACGGCGGCGTAGCACTCCTGGAACCCGCTTGCGTTGCCGAAGCCGTTGCACCGGCCGCTGACCCCGAACCCTGCGGCGCTCTGCGAGCGGACCTTGCCGTCGGCCGCGAACGCCGTGAGGTTCCACGTCTTGCGGTCCTGGTGGTGCGCGGCGACCACCAGCGGGTCCACGGAGAGCACCCGGCCGACCGTCCAGCCCTTCTCGTACTTGTGGCTCCACTTGGGGGTGCCCGTGGCCGGATCCAGCTCCTCGACCATCGACTGCCCGCGCGCGAGGGCGTCGCTCCGGTCGAAGCAGTTGCGTATGCCGATCAGCCGGGATCCCCCGGCGAACGCGGACGGGCTGCAGCCTTCCGTGTTCGACGTGCCGAAGAGCTTCCTGCCGTCGGTGACCGAGAAGCCGCTCATGACCGCGGACCGGGCCACGGCCACGGTGTCACCGCTGATCGCCATCTCGAACTGCAGCGAGGTGTCCGCGGAGTTCTCCGGCGGCACCGGTACCTTCCACCCCGCCTTGCCCGTGGCGAGGTCGACCTGCTGCAGGTGCGTGCAGTGCGAGGTCTCCGAGGGGCTCTCCTTCAGACCGAGGACCAGCTTGCCGTCCGCGGACGGGGCCGGCGGAACCCCGCACACCGGGGTCGGCAGCGACAGCTTCCACTTGTCCTGGCCGTCGGCCACCGCGTAGCCGATGAGCTCGTTGGAGATCGCCTTGACCACCACGTCGCCCACCCGCCACGGGCCGTACTGGGAGGTGCCCGAGCCGGGGAGTTCGGCCTGGTTGTCGCGCAGCCAGACCCGGGCCTCGCCGGGCTGGATGCCGGCGTTGGCGTCGTAGGTGCTGGGGCCGACGCCGGGGCCCCTGCCGTCGCCCCGGTCGATCGTGGGCGAGGCGGAGGGCCGGGCCGCGGACGGCTCGTCGCGGTCGCCGCCGACCACGAGGTACGTGCCGCCGCCGACGGCGAGCAGGACGGCGACGGCCAGTGCCGTCACGCGCGCCGTCCGGCCCGTGAACCGGCCGGCGGGGAGGTTCGCGAACCGGCCGGCGGGCGCGGGGACCGGTTGCGGCTGCGGCTGCGTTCGTGGCTGTGGCTCCGGTTCGAACGGGTCGGGCGGGGGTCCGAAACCGCCGCGCCACTGCTCATCGGTCATGGGGAGAGTGTGGCCGGTGGAGCACTCTTTCTAGAATAGATTTTTAGACTACTTCGGCACGACCGTTCGGGTCGCCGGGCCGGAGGCGCAGGGCTACGTTGGTGACTGTGGGTGCTTGTCCCGCCGTGTGAGGAGGCCGGGCATGACTACACATCGGCGCAGGTCAGCAGCCATGGCGGCGGCTGCGGCCGGCCTCTTGGCGCTGCCCCTCGCAACCGGCGCGGGGACGGCCTGCGCCCGGGACGCGGCGGCGACCGTGCCGAACGTGCCGAACGTGCCGGCCGTGACGGTCCCGGCTCCGGCCCCGACGCCCGCCCCGACCCCCGCCTCCGACGCGTTTCCGCAGCTGACTCCCGCCGTGGCCCGGCAGTTGGACGACGCGATCCGGAAGGTCATGACCGAGGCGAAGGTGCCCGGGGTGATCGTGGCCCTGTCGGCGCCGGGCAAGGGCGAGTACGTACGGTCCTTCGGCGTCGCCGACAAGGCGACGGGCGCGCCGATGACGCCCGGCCTGAACATGCGGATCGGCAGCGAGACGAAGACCTTCACCGTGACCGCCCTGCTGGAGCTGGTGGACGAGGGCGAGGTCGGGCTGGACGACCCGATCGGCACGTACGTGGAGGGGGTCCCGAACGGCGACCGGGTCACCCTGCGCCAGCTGGCCGAGATGCGGAGCGGACTGTTCAACTACTCCGAGGACGAAGGCTTCTTCAAGGCGCTGACCAGCGATCCCCGGCGTCCCTTCACCCCGCAGGAACTGCTCGCGTACTCCTTCAAGCACCCGGTCCTCTTCGAGCCGGGCGCGAAGTTCTACTACTGCAACACCAACCTGATCCTGCTCGGGCTGGTGGTGGAGAAGGTCAGCGGGATCCCCCTCGCCGAGTACATCGACCGGGAGGTCGTCAAACCGGCCGGGCTGAGGCACACGCTGTTCCCCACGGGCGCGGAGTTCCCCAGTCCGCACGCCCACGGCTACACGGACCAGACGGCGACCGGCAAGACCGAGGACGCCACCGACTGGAACCCCTCCTGGGGCTGGGCGGCCGGCGCGATGATCTCCGACCTCACCGACCTGCGGAGCTGGGCGAAGACCCTGGCGACCGGAACGCTGCTGACCGCCGCCACCCAGGCCGAGCGGCTGAAGGTGATCGACGCGCTCCCGGGCACGGGCTACGGCCTGGGCATCTTCAACGTCCAGGGCTGGATCGGGCACAACGGCTCACTGCCCGGCTACGAGTCGCTGACCGTCTACCTGCCGCAGGCGCAGGCCACGCTGGTCGTGCTGCTCAACACGGACACCGCCCACCAGGGCAGCGAGCCGAGCACCCTGTTCGGTCGGGCGATCACCGAGATCGTGACCCCCGAGCACGTCTTCACGCTGCCCGCCCAGCCCGTCGCCGGGCACTGAACAGGCCTTCTCACGACCGCTGGTGCGGATCCGCGCCGCCCGTGCACCATGGTTGCGGCGCGCGAGACACCCTCCAGGGAGATGTGAGACGTACATGAGCGGTCAGGCAGCAGCACAGCAGGACATCCAGTCCCCGCACGGGGAGGGCGCGGGCGCGGTGGCGGTCCGGGCGGCGGGCGAGGCGGACCTCGACACGGCGGCCGCGCTGTTCCGGGGTTACCTCGACTTCTACGAGGTGGACCTCGAAGACCCGGAAGGCCCGCGGGCCTTCCTCGCGGAACGGATCGCGAAGGACGAGTCGCTCGTCCTGCTCGCCGAGGTCCCGGAGCTCGGGACGGTCGGCTTCGCGCAGGTCTACCGCGCCTTCTCGTCCCTCTCCCTGAGCACCGCCTGGGTGCTCAACGACCTCTACGTCGCCCCTGCCGGCCGCCGCACCGGCGCCGGCCGGGCGCTGCTGCGCGAGGTGCTGCGCCGGGCCCGCGAGGCCGGGGTGTCCGGCGTGCAGCTGGAGACCGCGTACGACAACACCGTCGCGCAGGGGCTCTACGAGGCGGAGGGCTTCGTCCGCGAGGAGTTCCACGTGTACTTCCACGACCTGGGCTGACCAACTCCGGTCGGGGGATGAAACATTGCCGCACCGCCGTCGCGTCAATGGAGTGAGACGGACGCGAGGGAGAGCACATGGCGCAGGGCCGCAGAGACGGGTTCCGTGAGTTCGCGGCGGGCCGGTCGGGCCACCTGTACCGGTCGGCATGTCTGCTGGCGAGCGGGGACACCCACCTCGCGGAGGACCTGGTGCAGGAGACCCTGGGCCGGATGTACCTGCGCTGGGGGCGGATCTCCCGCATCGACAATCCGGCGGCCTACGCGCAGACGGTGCTGGTGCGGGCCTTCCTCACGCACCAGCGCCGCCGGTCTGCGGGGGAGCGCCCGGTCGGGGAGTTCCCCGACTCGGGCGCGCCGGCCGTGGCCGGCGGCGCCGACCCGGAGCTGCGGCTGACGCTGCTGCAGGCACTGGGGCGGCTTGCGCCCAAGGACCGGGCGGTGCTGGTGCTGCGCTACTGGGAGGACCGGAGCGTCGAGGAGACCGCCGACGCGATGAACTCCAGCTCGGCGGCGGTCCGTACCCGGACCTCGCGGGCGCTGGCGCGGCTGCGGGAGCAACTGGGCGGGAGCCTGGCCGCGTTCGCCGATCTCTGAGGGGGGCGGACGGGCCCGGTCGGGCCTGATCTGATCCGGTCCGGTCCGGTCAGATTCGGTCAGATCCGGTCCGGTTTCGTCCGGGCGGTTCTTTCGCGTTCCTTCTCTTTCCTCACCCCACCCTTGAAACGGAAGGTCTGCTTCCCCATGCCCTTTGAAGATGACCTCGGCGCAGCCCTCCGGCGTGCGGGGGACGGTTTCACGGCCGACCGGGACGCCCTCGTGGACGCCGGCGAGCAGCGCGGCCGACGGCTGGTGGCACGTCGCCGCCAGGCCGCTGCGGCCGGCGGATCCGTGCTGGCCCTGGCCCTGATCGCAACGGCGGGCGCCTACTCCGGCGGCCTGCTCGACGGCACCGGAGGGGCCAGTGCGGTCAACGTCGCGGCGCCGCCGACCCCGCCCGGCGGCGACAAGGGTCCGCTGGCCGGCTCCGGCGCCGTCACCGCGGAGCAGATGATCGCGAACCTGCGGGCGCTCCTGCCCGGCGGGCAGCTGACCGAGCCCGTGGGGCGGGGCTCGGACGACCAGGTGCCGTTGGCCTCTGGCGTGTACGACGACGGGAAGGGCAGGGCGGCCGTCAGTATCGGCCTCAGCCGGGTGGACCCGGACGGAAGCCAGGCCCGCACGATGACCGAGTGCGGGGACAAGAACCAGCAGGAGTACGACTACTGCCTGACCGAGCAGCTGGCGGACGGTTCCAGGCTGCTGCTCTTCAAGGGGTACGAGTACCCCGACCGGCGGGAGGACACCAAGGTCTGGCGGGCCGTGCTCGCGACCCGGCAGGGCTTCATGGTCGAGCTGTCCGAGTGGAACGCCCCCGCCGAGAAGGGCGTCCCCGTTTCGCGGAGCAACCCGCCGCTGACTACGGACCAGTTGAAGACCGTGGTCACCTCGGCCGTCTGGCAGCCGGCGCTGAACGACCTGCCGGCGCCCGAGCCCGACCCGGAGCCGTCGGCCCGCCCCGGGTCGTCGACCGCCCTGCGGGACCAGGAGGCCGCGGTGGCACTGGAAGACCTGGCGGCAGGGATCGGGATCGAGATCCCGATCATCTCCAAGGGCGGGGAGGGCGATTACGGCTACATCGTGTTCGACGACGGCAAGGGCAAGTCCGTGGTCCGGCTCAACGTGAGCAAGGACCAGGACGTCTCCGGCTTCCCGGGCCTCAATCAGCCCCCGCTGCCCGACGGCACCTTGGTGCACGTCAAGCAGGGCCCCGCCGAGAAGGGCAAGGGCGTGATCGAATGGACGGTGGACACGCTGCGCACGGACGGGCTGCGCGTGGTGGTCTCCGCCTTCAACACCGCCAATCAGAACGGCACGGCCACCCGCGAGCAGCCCGCGCTGACACTGGACCAGCTGAAGGAGATCGCGCTCGCCCCGGGGTGGAACCGGACCCGGAACTAGGTCGAAGGAGAGGACCCGGCCGCTGCGACCGGCCTCTATTTGGCGTCGGCGTAGCACTCCACGACCGCCGTGGTGAACGGGAACCGGACCGGGGTGTCGCCGAAGGCGATCCGGCCGGCCCGGTCGCCGGCGGCGCGGATCGCCTCCACGACGGCCTCGGCCTCCTCCGCGGGGCAGTGCACGATCACCTCGTCGTGCTGGAAGAACACCAGCTCGGCCCGCATCCCGGCGGTCGCCTGCCGCAGGGCCGCGAGCAGCAGCAGGGCCCAGTCGGCGGCGCTGCCCTGGACCACGAAGTTACGGGTGAACCGGCCGCGGGCCCGGTGGTTGGTGGAGGCGTAGCTCGGGGTCCAGCCGTCGCCGTCGCCGTCCTGCGGGATCCCGGCCTCGCCCTCGCCCGGGTCGCCGTCCCCGTCCGCGTCGCGGGCGGAGACGGGCGGCGGGCAGGTGCGGCCGAGCCAGGTCCGTACGAGCCGGCCCTCCTCGCCGGCCTTGGCCGCGTCGTCCACGTACGCCACGGCCCGGGGGAAACGGCGGCGGAGCGCGGCCAGGTTCTTCAGGCCGTCCCCCGAGGTCTGGCCGTAGACGGCGCCGAGGACGGCGATCTTGGCCTTGTCCCGGTCGCCGGAGAAGCCCTGGCGGGAGACGGCGGTGTAGAGGTCCTCCGGGCGCCCGGCCACCTCCATGAAGGCGGGGTCGCGGGAGATCGCGGCCAGCACGCGCGGTTCCATCTGGTCGGCGTCGGCCACGACGAGCCGCCAGCCGGGGTCGGCGACCACGGCCCGGCGGATCACCTTGGGGATCTGCAGGGCCCCGCCGCCGTTGGTGACCCAGCGGCCGGTCAGGGTGCCGCCGGGGATGAACTCCGGGCGGAAGCGGCCGTCGTGGACCCAGTCCGCGAGCCAGCCCCAGCCGTGGGCGGTGTAGATCCGGTACAGCTTCTTGTAGGCGAGCAACGGCTCCACGGCGGGGTGGTCCAGCTCCTGGATCTCCCAGCGGCGGGTGGACTTGAGCTTGAACCCGGCCTCGGCGAAGGCCTTGATGACGTCGGCCGGCAGCTCGGGGCGCACGCGTCGGCCGAAGGCGGCCGAGACGCGGTCGGCCAGCTCGGCGAGGCGCCGGGGCTCCCCGCCGCCCGCGTACCGCTCGCCGAGCAGTTCGGTCAGCAGGGCGCGGTGCACGTCGGCCCGCCAGGGCAGGCCCGCGCGGTTCATCTCGGCGGCGACGAGGAAGGCCGCGGACTCGGCGGCGGTGAGCAGCCGCATCCGGTCGGGGTGGGCGGTGGCCGCGAGTCGTTTCGCCTGGTCGGCGTGGACGGCGAGGAGGGCGTCCAGGGGGAGGGGGGTCGGCTGCGGGTCGAAGAGGGAGTCCTGGGCGCGGGGCTCCGCGGCGCGCGGGCGTGGATCGGGCGGTACGGGGGCGTTGGTGAGCCGGGCCCAGGCGGCCGCCGCCGAGCGGGGCTCGCCGAAGCGGCCCTCGTGGCCGAGGAGCAGCAGCTCGGCGTCCTCGATGTCGTGGCACCGCTCGACGCGGGCGCCGGCCGCGAGCAGGCGGGGGTACACGGCGGCGGTGGACCGCCAGACCCAGCGGGTGCCGGGTGGGGCGGAGCGGACCGCGTCGGCGGGGTCGCGGACGCGGAGCCGGACGCCGCCCGTGGGGGGTACGGGGTGGCGTGCCACCAGCCGTCGGCGTCCTCGGCGAGGGCCCAGCGGGGGGTGCGGTCGCTCATGGGTGCGAGTGTCCCACCGGGGTCTGACAGGGGTGGGCCGCCGGGCCGGGCGGACGGCGCGCCGTTGCGGGGGCTCCGCCCCGGAGCCCGCGCCTCGAACGCCGGCGGGGGTGGAGGCGGTGCGGCGGGGCTGGAGGTGGTGCGGTGGGGTGAAAGATCGGGGCTCCGCCCCGGGCCCCGTGCCTCGAACGCCGGCGGGGCTGGAGTGGTGTGGAGGTTGCAGGAAGATCGGGCCCCGGGCCCCGTGCTTCGAGCGCCAGGAGGGCTGAGGGTGGGGACATGCCAAGCTGGGAGGTGTGAGAGACCTTGCCGAGACCGTTGACCGGGCCTTTGCCGCCGCCCTCTATGCCCAGGACGATGCCGGGCTGGACACCGGGGCCTCGTTGCTCGTTGCCGATCAGGCGCGGTGGGGCGGGGTCGGGCGGGAGTTGCTGGCGCGCGGGGAGGCGTACGTACGGCAGGGGTGGGAGCGCGGGTGGCAGCCGGCCGATGTGCTGCGGCTGGTCCGGCGGGACCTCGACGAGCGGCACCTGCGGATCACCGGGGACCTGATCGCCGCCGAGGCGCGCCGCTACGCCCGGCTTCCCGAGCGGTGGACCGACGCCGAGGTCTGGTGGACGGGCGACGACACGTACGCCGAACAGCTCGCGCAGAGGGAACGGGCGGACCGGTTCACGCTGGCCACCGCCTTCCTGGAGGTGCTGCGGCTGCTGATCCGGCTGCCCTCCATCGAACCGGTGGGTCCGGTTCCCGGCGACCCGGCCGCCGACGCCCTGGAGCACGCGCACATCGAGCCGCGCATGCTGGGACGGATCCGGGCGCTGCTCGCCAAGGCCGAGGCGACCACCTTCCCGGAGGAGGCGGAGGCGCTCAGCGCCAAGGCCCAGGAGTTGATGGCACGGCACACCGTGGACGAGGCGCTGCTGGCCGCGCGCGGCGGCGCTCCGGCGCAGGTGCCGGGGGCCTGCCGGATCGGGGTCGAGCCGCCGTACGAGGAGGCCAAGGCGGTGCTGCTCGACGCGGTGGCCACCGCCAACCGCTGCCGGGCGGTGTGGAACAGCGGCTTCGAGTTCTCCACGGTGGTCGGCTTCGAGAGCGACCTGGAGGCGGTCGAGCTGCTCTACACCTCGCTGCTCGTCCAGGGCACGGCGGCGATGACCCGCGCCGAGGCCGCGCAGCGTTCGGGCGGACGCAAACGGACGAAGACCTTCAGGCAGTCCTTCCTGCTGGCCTACGCGAGCAGGCTCGGCCACCGGCTCGCCGAGACGGCCGAGCACACGGCCACGGAGGCCCCCGACAACCTGCCTGCGCTGGTGGCCCGCGATGTCGCCGTCACCTCGCGGGCGGACGAGATGTTCCCGCGCACCACGACCACCCGGCTGCGCGGAGCCACCGACCACGCGGGCTGGGAGGACGGCACGGCCGCCGCCGACGCCGCCCACGTGGGGGGCCGACGCAAGCCGCTCCCGCGGTAGCCGGGGCTCCGCCCCGGACCCTCACCCGGACTCCGTCCGGCGGCCCCCCGCGCCTCAATCGCCGGCGAGGCCGGGCTGTGCAGCGGCCCCGCGACCCCCGGCCCCGCGACCCCCGGCCCCGCGGCCCCCGGCCCCGCGACCGGCGGGTCTCCGCGACCGGCGGGTCTCCGCGGGTCTCCGCGGTCCCCGCGGCTCGAAGACCGGGTCGGAGCCCCCGGCAGCGGCCCCGCACCCCGGGGGTCCACGGCCCCCGCGCCCCCACGGCTCGAAGACCGGGGTGGAGCCCCGGCAGGGGTGCCGCAGCCGGAACGCGTATCACCGGGCGAACCGGGGCGAAACGGCCGCTGGCCGCCTGGCGCGAGGCGGTGGGCCGGGCCGCGGGGGAGCCGGTGCGCCACCGGGGGCTGTCCCGCGCCGCCGCCGAGCAGGCGGGCGACGCCCTGGCCGCGCTGGGCCGGGGCGCGATGCTCCTGGGGGCCCACCTCCCGGACCGCGGGCACGATCCGGTGCCGGGTGCGGCGGCCCTGGCCCGGGCACTGAGCAGCGCGACCGAGGCGGGCGCCAAGGCGGTGCGGGAGCGCCGCGTACCGGAGTGGGAGGGGGGCAGGGCGGTGCTGGCGGACCGGGACGCCCCGGAGCCGGGGGTGCTGCGGGGGGCCGCCGAACAGCTGCTGGACTCGCTGGACGAGGTGTCCGAGGCCCTTCGGCCGTGAGGGCGGACCTGTCTGTGATCAAGGGACCACCCCGCGTGCACGTGCATCTGCCCGTGCAGCCGCCTATGAACACAGCTATGATCCGGAGGAGTTGACATCTGCACTATCGGGGGCTTCCTGTGGACCACGCGTACAACGGGATGGCAGCCGCAGAACTCGCTTCCTTGTTTGAGCTGACGTGGCAGAAGAGCAGACACAGCAACTCGCAGGGTTCCTGCGTGGAGTTCGCGAAGCTGCCCGGAGGCGACGTCGCCATGCGCAACTCGCGCTTTCCGGACGGACCGGCACTCGTCTACACGCCGGCCGAGATAGAGGCCCTGCTCCTGGGCGTCAAGGACGGCGAGTTCGATCACTTGATCGGCTGACGGAACGGCGCACCCATCAAGCCATGCACGTGCACTGGCCGGGACCGATCGCAGTGATCGGTCCCGGCCAGTTGTCTTGATCTTCGCTCTTGCGTCAGTCCTGGAGCAGGAACAGCGCCCAGACCACCTTGCCGGTGAGGCGCCCCGCGAGCGGGTGCCAGCCCCAGCTGTCGCTGTACGAATCCACCAGGAACAGCCCGCGCCCGGACTCCAGGTCGAAGTTCTCCTCCGTGCGCTCCGGTGAGAAGGCCCCGCCGGGCCGGTCCTCGCTGGGATCGCGCACCGCGCACACCAACCGGGTGCTCCACCGCATCAGGTGCAGGCGTACCGGCGGCTCCGGCTCGGCGTCCGGGCCCCGCGAATCCTCGGGCAGGGCATGGCGCAACGCGTTGGTGACGAGCTCGGAGACGACCAGGGCCACATCGTCGAAGCGGTCGTCGAGGCCCCACTGGGAGAGCGTCGACCGGGTGAAAGTGCGTGCGCCCCGCACCGCGTCGAACCGGGCGGGCAGAGCGCAGGAGGCGGACCCGGAGACAGCCGTGGGGTCGACCGGGGGAAGCCCCTGCCGTAACGGCTCGAGCATGGTCGATCCATTCGTCCCCATGCGAGGCACTCCCGGGATTCGCGGACGAAGCGGCGGCTTTGTCCAAAGAGAACTGCGGGGTGGGTCCGGCGCCGGCGCGAAGAGCACGCAGGTGCGCGGGGACCATCGTTCCGAATGCGCGAGCCGGATGCAAGGGCAGATGCACGTGCACGCGCCGGACCTGTCCCCTCACGTGACGGTTCTTGCTCATTTCTTCCTACGCATACTTACGGACTTCTTTTCCCGGAGGCGGGATTCCGTTACAGAACGAGTACGACCCGATGCGTTTTGGTGGCAGACTGCGGGCCCTGGGGTACGGGAGCCCCGCGACGCACGCGCACACCACGCGCACGCCAATGCGATGGGGAGGGCAGTACTAGTGACCGCAGAAGCAAGCGGTTCTGTGGTGCGCCGCATCCTCCTGGGCTCCCAGCTCAGGCGACTCCGAGAATCCCGCGGCATCACCCGTGAGGCGGCCGGCTACTCGATCCGCGCATCCGAATCGAAGATCAGCCGCTTGGAGTTGGGAAGGGTGAGCTTCAAGGCAAGGGACGTCGAGGACCTCCTGACGCTCTACGGGGTCACGGACACCTCCGAGCGCGAGTCCCTCCTGGGGCTGGTGCGCGAGGCCAACGCGACCGGCTGGTGGCACAGTTACGGCGACGTGCTGCCCGGGTGGTTCCAGACGTACATCGGCCTGGAGGGCGCCGCCTCGCTCATCCGGATCTACGAAGTCCAGTTCGTCCACGGCCTGTTGCAGACGGAGGCCTACGCCCACGCCGTCGTCAGCCGCGGCATGCCCGGTGCCGCCACCGCCGAGATCGACCGCCGCGTCGCCCTGCGCCTGGAACGGCAGAAGGTCCTCGTCTCCGAGAGCGCCCCGGTCTTCCACGCCGTCCTCGACGAGGCCGCGCTGCGCCGCCCGTACGGCGACCGCAACGTGATGCGCGGCCAGCTGGAGCACCTCATCGAGGTCTCCCAGCGGCCCAACGTGCAGCTCCAGGTGATGCCCTTCTCCTTCGGCGGCCACGCGGGCGAGAGCGGAGCCTTCACCCTGCTGCGCTTCCCGGAGTCGGACCTCCAGGACATCGTCTATCTGGAACAGCTCACCAGTGCCCTCTACCTCGACAAAGACGAGGAAGTGGGGCAGTACGAGCGGGCGATGGAGCGGCTCCAGGCCGACTGCCCCGACCCCGACCGGACCAGGGATCTTCTTCGTGGCCTGCTTCAACTGTCTTGATTCGCACGTAGTATGACGTCTGATCAGTGCATGATGACCGATCGGTCTCCGGTGCAGCGCACGGGTGCGCGCTCGCAGTAAGGGATGGCATGTCCATATTCAGCGACCTGGCTCACCAGTACATCGACGGCGAATGGCTGGCCGGCACCGGTTCGTGGGACATCATCGACGTCAACCCGTACAACGGGGAGAAGCTCGCGGCCATCACCGTGGCCACCGTCGAGCAGGTGGACCAGGCCTACCGCGGCGCCGAGCGCGCCCAGCCGGAGTGGGCGGCCACGAGCCCTTACGTCAGACGCGCGGTCCTGGAGCGCGCCCTGCGGATCACCGAGGAGCGCGAGAAGGAGATCGTCGAGGCGATGATCGACGAGCTCGGCGGGACGCGTCCCAAGGCCGAGTACGAGGTGTACCTCGCCAAGGAGTTCATCCGCGAGTCGATCCAGCTGGCCGTCCGCCCCGAGGGGAGGATCCTCGCCTCGCCCGTCGAGGGCAAGGAGAACCGGGTCCAGCGGCTCCCCGTCGGCGTCGTCACCGTGATCAGCCCCTTCAACTTCCCCTTCCTGGTCACCCTGAAGTCGATCGGCCCGGCCCTGGCGCTGGGCAACGCGGTCGTCATCAAGCCCAACCAGAACGCGCCGGTCGTGGGCGGCGGGCTGATCGCCAAGATCTTCGAGGACGCGGGACTGCCGGCCGGTCTGCTGAACGTCCTGGTCACCGACATAGCCGAGATAGGCGACGCGCTCCTGACGCACCCCGTCCCCAAGGTCATCTCCTTCGCGGGATCGGACCGGGTCGGCCGGCACGTCGGCGCGGTCGCCGCCCGCCACTTCAAGCGCACGGTCCTGGAGCCCAGCGGCAACAGCGCGCTCGTCGTCCTCGACGACGCCGACCTCGACTACGCGGTGGACGCGGCCGTCTTCAGCCGCTTCGTCTACCAGGGCCAGGTCTGCATGGCCGCCAGCAGGATCCTCGTCGACGCGGCCGTCGCGGAGGAGTTCACCGAGAAGTTCACCGCCCGCGTGCGGGGACTGAAGACCGGTGACCCGCACGACGCCGACACCCACATCGGCCCGCTGATCAACTCCTTCCAGGCCGACGCCCTGACCGCGCTCGTGGACCAGGCCGTGGAAGCCGGCGCCCAGGCGCTCGTACGGGGGTCTACGCGCGGCAACCTCGTCGAACCGACGGTGCTCGCCGGGCTCCCCGAGGACTCCCCGCTGCTGGGCCAGGAGATCTTCGGCCCGGTGGCCCTGCTGGTGGTCTTCGACGGCGAGGACGAGGCCGTGCGGCTGACCAACGCGACCCCGTACGGCCTGAGCGGCGCCGTGCACACCCGGGACGTGGAGCGCGGCGTCCGCTTCGCGCAGCGCATCGAGACGGGCATGATGCACGTCAACGACTCCACGATCGGGGACGAGCCGCTGGCCGCCTTCGGCGGCGAGAAGGCCTCCGGCCTGGGCCGACTGAACGGCGAGGCGACCGTCGAGGCCTTCACCACCCAAAAGTGGATCTCGGTACAGCACGGGCGGAGCCGCTTCCCGTTCTAGACTCAGCCGGGCGTACGGCATGCGTCCGGGGGAGATCAAGCGTTGAGCAACATACCGGAGACCGGACGGACCTCTCGGGTCCAGAACCGGCTCGTCGTCATCCAGATCGTGGTCTTTTCGCTGCTGCTCACCCTGGGCGGACGGCTCTGGTACCTCCAGATACGCAATGGCCAGGAGTACACGGACGAGGCGAAGAACAACCACGTCCAGCAGGTGGTCCAGCCCGCCGTGCGCGGCTCGATCCTCGACTCGCGCGGGGTTCCGCTCGCCGACAACGCCACCCACCTCGTGGTCTCCGCCAGCCGCACCGAGCTGCTGACCATGAAGGACAAGGGCAAGTCCGTGCTGACCCGCCTCGCCGGGGTGCTGGGCGTGGACGCCCAGGAGGTCATCGACAAGGTCCGGCTCTGCGACGCCAAGACCAAGCAGCCCTGCTGGAACGGGTCCCCGTACCAGCCGATCCCGGTCAGCAACCGGGCGGCCGCCGAGCAGGCCCTGCAGATCCGTGAGCACCCCGAGGACTTCCCGGGCATCACGGCCCAGGCGACCGCCCTGCGGCGCTACGCGGCCCCCGACGAGGCCAACACCTCCCAGGTGCTGGGCTACCTCTCGCCGGTCACCGACGAGGAGATCGCGAAGGCGAAGAAGTCGGACTCCCCGTACCTGCGCTCCGACCAGGTGGGCCGCTCCGGCCTGGAGCGCACGTACGACAAGGAGCTGCGCGGGAGGGCGGGCATCACCCGCTACGAGGTGGACAACCTCGGCCGGGTCATCGGGCAGGGCGAGACCGATCCGGCGCAGCCCGGCTCGAACATCGTGACCTCGATCGACTCGCGGGTGCAGGCGGTGGCCGAGCGGGAGCTGAACGACGCGATGATCGAAGCCCGCAAGGTCAACGACAAGAACACCGGCCGCAACTACGAGGCCGACTCCGGATCCGTCGTGGTGATGGAGACCAAGACCGGCCGCATCGTCGCGATGGCCTCGAACCCGACCTACGACCCGAACGCCTGGGTGGGCGGGATCTCCGCCAAGGACTACGCCGGCCTCACCGACAAGGAGTCCAACTACCCGCTGCTGAACCGGGCGATCCAGGCCCAGGCGGCGCCGGGCTCCATCTTCAAGGTGGTCACCTCGACCGCCGCGGTCAACGCCGGGTACCCGTTCAACAACCGCTACCCCTGCCCCAGCTCGTACTCGGTCGGCAGCCAGACCTTCACGAACTTCGAGTCGCAGGGCCACGGTGACATCACCATCGGCCGGGCCCTGGAGGTCTCCTGCGACACGGTCTACTACGCCATCGCGGACCAGGAGTGGAAGAAGGACGGCGGCATCAAGCCGAAGAAGGACCCGAACGACTGGTTCCTCAAGACCGCCCACGAGTTCGGGCTGGGCAAGCGCACCGGCATCGACCTGCCGAACGAGGTCCCCGGCCGGATCCCCGACCGGAAGTGGAAGCAGGACTTCTTCGAGGCGAACAAGGACGCCTGGTGCCGGGACGGCAAGAAGAACGGCAGCTTCGCCGAGAAGATCGCCTACGAGAACTGCCGCCAGGGCAACCAGCTGCGCGAGGGTGACGCCATCAACTACTCGATCGGGCAGGGCGACACGCTCGTCACCCCGGTCCAGATGGCCTCCGTCTACGCGGCCATCGCCAACGGCGGCACCCTCCACCAGCCCAGCGTCGGCAAGGCGGTCGTCAGCGCCGACGGGAAGTCGGTCCAGGAGATCGCGCCGAAGGAGCAGGGCAAGCTGCCGATGGACCGCAAGACCCGCGACAACATCGACGAGGCACTCGCCGGCGTGGCCACCAACGGCAGCGCCGCCTGGCGCTTCGGCGGCTGGCCGCAGAAGCAGATCCCGATGCACGCCAAGACGGGTACGGCCGAGGTCCAGGGCAAGCAGACCACCTCGTGGTTCGCCTCCTACACCGAGGACTACGCGATCGTCATGACGATCTCCCAGGGCGGCACCGGCTCCGGTGCGTCGGGACCGGCGGTCCGCAAGATCTACGAGGCGATGTACGGGCTGGACCCGACGGGCAAGCAGGACCTCACCAAGGCCCTGCTCCCGCAGCCCGCCACCGCGCTGCCGGCGATTCGGCCGGACGGGGAGATCTCCCCGAACTGAGCGGGCATCTAGGACAGGGTCTGACCGCAAGGCTCCGTAGCGTGTGAGGTGTCGGGGGGACGGGCTCCCCGACGAACCCGATGCAGAAGGCGGTTGGCCATGGCCCAGATTTCCACCGAGGTCCTCGGCGACGAGCGCGGCACGCTCCTCGCCTTCGTCGAGGCCCAGCGCACGGCGATCCGCGAATCGCTCCTCGGGCTCGGCGAGGAGCAGGCGGCGAGCCGCACCACCGTCAGCGAGCTCACCCTGTCCGGGGTGCTCAAGCACGTGGCCGAGTGCGAACTGGCCTGGCTGCGGATGGCCCAGCAGGCGCCGAACGAGCGGCAGCGCAGCGAGGAGTCCTGGGGCGAGGCCTTCCGGCTGGTCGAGGGCGAGTCCATCGCGTCCGTCCTGGCCTTCTGGGGCGAGGTCGCGCAGGAGACGGAGGCCTTCGTCACCGCCCTCCCGAGCCTGGACGAGACCTTCCCGCTCCCCCCGGCGCCCTGGTTCCCGAAGGACGGCAAGGTCTCGATGCGCTGGATGCTCCTGCACCTGGTGGAGGAGTTCGCCCGGCACGCGGGCCACGCCGACATCGTCCGGGAGTCCCTGGACGGCACCCGCGCCATGGGCTGAGGGTCCGGCCACTAGCCTGGCCGCATGTCAGCGATCAGGCTTCTCGTCCTCGGCGCGGTCCGCCAGCACGGGCGGGCGCACGGGTACCAGGTGCGCAACGACCTGGAGTACTGGGGCGCCCACGAGTGGTCCAACACCAAGCCCGGCTCGATCTACCACGCGCTCAAGCAGATGGCGAAGCAGGGCGTCCTGCACGCCCACGAGGTGGCGCCGAGCGCGGCGGGCGGTCCGCCGCGCACGGAGTACGAGGTGACGGACGCGGGCCGCGAGGAGTACTTCAAGCTGCTCCGCGAGGCCCTGGCGGCGTTCGACCAGAAGACGGACCTCCTCTCGGCGGCGATCGGCTTCATGGTCGACCTGCCCCGGGCGGAGGTCCTGGCCCTGCTGCGGGAGCGGCTGGCGAAGCTGGCGGCCTGGCGGACGTCGGTGACGGACTACTACACGCCCGAGGAGGGCCCGCAGGCGCTGGGCCACATCGGCGAGATCATGCACCGCTGGGTCCACTCCGCGGACGCCGAGGCCGAGTGGACCCGTGGGCTGGTCGCCCGGATCGAGGCGGGCGCGTACTCCTTCGCGGGCGAGGGCGGCGACCCCTTCGTGGGGGTCCTGGCGGACGGCCAGGAGAACCCCTACAGCTAATCAAATTTGACTAGCCTGGCTCCGGGCGGTACCTTGGCGCACCCTGCTACTCAAATTTGATTAATGTGCTGGGTGTGAGGAGTTGGAATCGCGTTGGCGATCTTCGTCGAAGGTGTCCACAAGCGGTACGCGCACCGGCCCGCCCTGGCCGGACTCGACCTGGAGGTCACCCGGGGCACGGTGCACGCCGTGCTCGGCCCCAACGGAGCCGGGAAGACCACGGCGGTCCGCATCATGACCACCCTGCTGCGGCACGACGAGGGCGTGGTCCGGGTGGCGGGCCACGACGTACGGAAGGACCCGGCGGCCGTCCGCGCCCGGATCGGGCTGCTCGGCCAGCACGCGGCGCTCGACGAGGAACTGTCCGGGCGCCAGAACCTGGAGCTGTTCGGCCGCCTCCACCACCTGGGCGCGCGGCGGGCC